>JANNHP010000183.1:0-5662 GCA_031404455.1 Planctomycetia bacterium
GCGAGAAACATATCCCTCGGCCGGGGATCGTCAATCGTGGGAATGAGAATCTTTCCTATCGGCCTGAGGAGGAGTCGCAAGTCATTGGAAGGCCAGGAGTTGTGGGCTGTGACGCACGTGCCGCGGAGAGGCGCGTTTCCCCCTTTCTCACTCAAGATCGACTGCTCCGGGCTCTGGAGTGCGGCGGGCGCGGACCTCGGTCGCTGGGATCGTTGGATTGGACAGGAGGGAGCCCTTGCGGGTTCGGTCGCACGCCCTGCCGCAACACTAGGTCCCTCCGAGAGGGCCGGAGGTTACATCGCGAAACGGAGAAATCGCGCCCCGGTGAGCGCGGCGGTCAGCGCGGCGGCTGCGGCTCGGGCGGCGCCGGCTCGGGCGCGCGGCGCTCCCGGTTGCGCAGGAGCTCGCGGAGACGGGGCGGCGGGCGCTGGAGCCGCTCGGTGTCGAACGAACTTCGGCCGTAGAGCTCCCGGATCTTCTCCTCGGTCCGCGTGCGCCGGTCGGCGACGGGGAGGTCCTGCGCCTGCTCGTAGACCTGCGCCACCTGCGCGCGCTCGTCGGCACCGAGCTGACCGAGCATGCGCAGCGTGTCCTTGTCCGCGCCGTCGCGCTGCATGAGACCGAAGAGCTGCATCCACCGGACGCGCTTCGCGAGCTCGGCGCTGCGCTCGTCCTGCGGCATGTCGAGCAGCTTGAAGAGCCGGAAGCGCTCGAACTTCTTCACGAACTCCGTCGTTTCGCGCATCCGCCACTCGGCCAGGAGATCCGCGCGGGCGCGGCGCTGCTCGGCGGCGGGGAGCGCCAGGTGGCGCGCGCGATCCTCGGGCGACTGCTCTTCGAGGAGCTTCCTCGTCGCGACGCCGACCGCGACCTCGAAACGCCGCCGCTTCTCCGCGAACGAGAACTGATCGAAGTCCTGGGCGAGGTTGGCGTCCTCGAGCAACTGCTGGCGGCAGTGACGGTGGAACCCGCGGATCGCCTCGGCCCGGACGTACGCGCGCTCGTCGGGCGTGAGGCTCTGGAGCCGCTCGCTCCCGCCGAGCAGGCGCATGATCTCGTTCACCTCGCGCTGGAGGGTGGCGTGCTTGCTGTGCAGCTTCTCGAAGTCGCGGCCCGCGAGCTCGCCGAGTCGCTCGGAGCCGATCGCGCGGGCTTTCGCTCGCAGCGCGTCGCGCTGCGCCGGGGTCATCGAGTTGAAGCGCGCCAGGGCGTCCTTCAGGCGCCGCTTCTCGTCGGCCGGGAGCTGACGGATCCGCTGGATCTCGGCCTCTCGGCCCGCAGGCTCCTGCCCGGTCGCGGCTCCGATGAGGAGCCCCGTGCCGACGACGAGCGCGCAGAGGAAGCGGAAGAGTCGCACGTCAGCCGCCCTCCGCCTCGGAGCCGATCGCGTCGAGCACGTCGAGATCGTCGGCGAGTTGCGCGAGCTCGGCGGCCTCGGAGTTCTCCAGCGCGTCGAGATTGGAGATGACGGCGAGATCCGCGGCGATCGCTTCTTCCTCGCGCGCGGTGAGCACCTCACCCTCCGCCGGTCCGCCCGACGAGAGCCAGAATGCCCCGGCCGTGACGCCGACGAGGACGGCCGCCGCCGCCGCCGCGACCCGCGGGCTGAAGACGACGAGACGTCCGCGCGGCGCGGTCGCGGTGGCGCTCGCGCGGGTGGCGGCGACGACGCGCGCCTCGAACCCGGCGGACGGCGCGAGTCCCGGCAGTCGCGAGAGGAGATCGCCGGAGGCGCGCAGCAGATCCGCCTCGCGGCGGCAGACGGCGCAGGCGGCGACGTGCGCCGCGACGCGGGCGGCGTCGGGAGGCGCGCACTCGCCGTCGAGCCAGGCGACCAGGTCTTCCTCGGACAGTTCGTTGCACGTCATGCGTTCGCCGCCTCGCCCCCATTCAGGTAGGGCTCCAGCTTCTCCTTGATGTTCACTCGCGCCCGCGTGAGCAGGCTCTTCACGGCCATCACCGAGAGGTCCATCGCCGCGGCCACGTCCTCGTACGAGAGTCCCTCGTACTTGTTGAGCACGATCGCCAGGCGCTGCCGCTCGGGCAGATCGTCCACGATCCGGCGCAGCACGCGTGCAAGTTCGTCCTTCTCCATGCGTTCGCCGGGCGCCTCGGCCCGCTCGTCCTCGAACTCCGCCTCCGGTTCGCCGCCGTCGCCGCCGGGCATCGCCCCGCTCACCTTGCGACGGGCCTTCTTGCTCCGAAGGTGGTTCAGGCTCGCGTTCGCGGTGATCCGGTAGATCCAGGTCGAGAACTTCGCGGAGGGCTCGTAGGTCTCCTTCGCCCGGTAGACGCGCAGGAACACCTCCTGCGCAAGGTCCTCGGCGTCAGCCGCGGAGCCCAGGTACCGGTACGCCAGGCTCACGACCCGGCCCTGGAAACGCCGGACGAGCACCGCGAACGCATCCTCGTCGCCGCGCTGGAAACGGATCATCAACTCCGCATCGGCGTCGCGGTCGTCGCGTGGGGCTTGTCCGATGTCCATGCAACCCTTCCGGGCGGAGCGAGTTTCGCGACCCGGGCCGGGACGGTCCTCAATAAGTCAACGATGGCCCGGTCGGGGACGGTCCTCGAGAAGTATCGAAAGTCAACGAGGACCGTCCCCAACTCGCCGCGGAAGTGACTTTTTCGGCACGCTCCGCACTACGATCTGCGCCGCGATGCGGCGGGGGCTTGCCTACTTCCTGTTCCTCCTCTCCGGGGCGACTGCGCTCTGTTACGAGGTCGCATGGACTCGGCACCTCGTGCTGGTGTTCGGGAGCACCACTCGCGCCGTCGCGCTGATCCTCGCCGCCTACATGCTCGGCTTGGCGCTCGGCTCCGACGCCGGCGGGCGCCTCGCGGACCGCGTGAAGCGTCCGGCGATCGTGTACGCGATCGCCGAGGGACTCATCGGACTCTACGCATTCGCGTTCCCGTGGATGGTCGGAGCGGCGCGCGGCGTGTACCTCGGACTCGGGACAGCGGCGACCCCCGTGCTCTTCCTCGGCGCCTTCCTCCTTCTCCTCGTTCCGACGTTCCTGATGGGCGCCACGCTGCCGCTCCTCGTGCGGGCCACGGTCGATGACCCCGGCGAGACGGGCGGAGTCGTCGGCCGCCTCTACGGCGTCAACATCCTCGGAGCGGTCCTCGGGACGTCGCTGACCGGGTTCTGGCTGATGGAGGCCGCCGGCGTGATGGGGGCGACGCGCTGGGCGGCCGGCGTCAACGTCGCCATCGCGGCGATCGGCTTCGTCGCGTTCCGAGGCTCGAGCGCATCAGGCTGGGGGGTGAGGACGTCCGGCGCAGCAGGACGGACGAACGGGACCGGTCCCGTGTCGCGTTTCGCGACGAGGGACCCCGACTCGCCGGGGGCGAGTCGGGGAGGTCCCCGGGCGCACCTCCCGCCCCTGCCGGCAGACCTCGTCGGCCTTTCCGGGGCACCAGGCTCGGGGTCTGACCCCGGTGGCATCGAGACCGGGGACTTCCAGCCCAACGCGCCGGCGAACCCGACGACCCGCGCGGCGCTCGTGTCGGTGTTCGCCGCCGGGCTCGTCGGACTCGCGGCCGAGGTGCTGTGGACGCGCCTGCTCACGTTCACGCTCCAGGGGTTCACGTACACGTTCAGCGCGATGCTGGCGACGTTCCTCCTCGGGCTCGCACTCGGCGGGTTCGCGTTCGGGAGGATCGCGGCGCGGACGCCGGACCCCGTCCGCGTCCTCGTCCGTCTGCACGTCGCCGTCGGTGTTCTCGCAGCGGCGGTGCTCCTAGCGCTCTCGTACCACCACCCGCTCAGCTCGCGGCTCTGGGACGTCGCGGGCGCGATCGCCGGCCGCACGGGAGACGTCCGCGCGAGGCACATCGTGCAACTCGTGCTCTCCTCCGCCGTGATCCTCCTGCCGCCCGCATTCCTGATGGGCGGCGTCTTCCCGCTCGCCGCGGCCGCCTACCGCCGCGGGCTCGGCGACCTCGGCGCGCGCGTCGGGCGCCTCTACGCGATCAACACGGTGGGCGCGGTGACGGGATCGCTGCTCGCGGGATTCGTGATGGCGCCGCTCGCCGGCCTCACGTGGGGCGCGGCGTGGGTCGCGTTCCTCTCGATCGCCGCGGCCGTCGCGGTCGTCGCGGCGGGCGGCGGCACGTCGCCGCGGCGATGGGGCACGCCGGCGCTCGGCGCGCTGGCCGTCGCGGCGCTCGTCGCGCTCGCGCGGCCCGACACGCCGTACCTGATGCGCTCGCACGTGTTCGCCGGCGAGAAGGCGCGCGAGAACCGTCTCGTCGAGACGAGGAGCGGCGCCGTCTGCCAGGTCTCCGTCGTCGAGAACGAACGCGAGCGCTACCGGCTCCTCTACACGGACGAGTTCGAGGCGGCGGGCACCAAGCCCGAGTACCGCTACATGCGCCTGCTCGCGCACCTCCCGATCGCCCTCGCCGCCGACCCGTCGCGCGTGCTCGTGATCTGCTTCGGCACGGGCACGACCACCGGTTCCGTCAGCACCCACTCCGCGGTGAAGCGCCTCGACGTCGTCGAGATCAGCCCGGAGGTCCTCGACGTCGCCGACCAGTTCCACGCGGTGAACCGCGACGCGCTCCGCGGCGCCGGACGCAAGGACCTCGACGTCGCCGTCCACGTGGACGACGGCCGCAGCTTCGTGCAGCGCTCGCAGGAGACGTGGGGCGTCATCACGCTCGAGCCGCTCATGCCGTACACGCCCGCGGCGATCCACCTCTACACCGAGGACTTCTACAGGGAGTGCGCGCCGCGTCTCGCGCCGGGCGGCGTGATGTGCCAGTGGATCCCGCTGCAGGGCATGAGCGGCGACGACTTCAAGCGGCTCGTCGCGGCGTTCGTCGCCGTGTTCCCGGACAGCGCGTGCTTCTTCGTCGACGGCGCGGTCGCTCTGATCGGCGGCAACCAGCCGTTCGCGATGCCGTACGCGCGCGTCGCCCTGCGCCTCTCCGATCCTGTGGCGAAGGAGGACCTCGCGGACGTGGGGTTCGACGACCCGGTCCGCGCGCTCGCGACGTTTGTCGCGGGCGGCGAGGTCCTGCTGAAGTTCGCGGCCGACGTTCCGCCCGTCACCGACGAGTTCCCGGTCCTCGAGTTCCACCCGCTCGCGCCGCGTGTACTCACGACGCATCTCTGGGAAAACGTTCAGGCGATGCAGCGGCTGCGCGAGTCGTACACGCGGCTTCCGGTCGATCTGACGGGCGTCGCCGCGTCCGATGACATCGAGGCGGGTCTCGATCTTGCGCTTCGCGCAGGGCGGCGCCTCTTGAACGGCGCGGTCGCCGTGGAAGCGGGCAACTTCCGCGCTGCCCAGGGCAAGCGCGAGGACGCGAGCGCGGCGGTGCAGATCGCGCGCGCTGAGCTCCAAGCGGCGGTGAGCATCGACACGGCGAACGCGAATGCGCGGCGGGCGTACGAGCAGATCGAACGAGAGTGGGCGACCGGCCTTGGCGTGAGCGCCCTGCGCGCCAACGACTTCTCGGCGGCGGAGCGGCACTTCCGGCGCGCGCTCGAGTTCCGCGCGGCGCGGCTGGCGGACGTCGCCTGGACGCGGCTCGCCGAGACGCTCTCGCGCGCGGAGAGGTTCGAGGACGCGCTCGCCGCCGCGACCGAGGCGACGCGCCTCTACCCGCGCGGGATCGACGCCCTCGCCGAGCGCGCCTACGCGCGCGC
>JANNHP010000184.1:0-8072 GCA_031404455.1 Planctomycetia bacterium
AGTTCCGGGCGCGGGACCGGCGTCGACACGATCACGACACGCCGCGCCGACGTCGCATCGCCGCCGCCGAGCGACTGCGCCACGCTCGCGGCCACGTCGCGCCGCTTCACGCCGAGCACGAGCACGTCGATGTCGCGGTCCTCGTCGGCGCGCGAGGGCGGGAACGAGTCCGCGTCGAGACCGTGCGGGTTGAGCATCACCGGGCCCGCGACGACGCCCGACGCGGTCAGCCGCGATTCGATCTCGTCCGTGATGGCGACTCGCACCGCGGGGTGCCGCAGGTAGGCGAACGTCGCGTCCGCGGGATCGGCGCGCTTCACGTGGAGGACGAGGTGCACGACGGGCACCGGCGGCGCCTCGCGCTCCGCTGGCGTCAGGAACTCGAAGCCGCGGCCGCCGAGCACCACGGCGTCGTAGTCGGCGAGTCGCCACGTCGTCACGATGCGCTCGCGCTCGCGCGCCCACGGGTTCGCGTCCGAGAGCACGGAGTCGTCGGAGAACCAGACGAACGGCTCGTAGCGGCCCGACGTCGCGAGGTGCCCGAAGCAGTTCCACGCCGTGAGGTGCGCGCCGCGGAACACGCGGAACCGCCTGAGGAAGAGAACGCGCAGCGGACGGGAGGTCGTCGCGGTCACGGAGCTCAGACTACGGCGCGCGACGCGGATCGCGTCGCCCTCAGCCAGCGACGTGCGGGCCGCCTCCAGCGCAGCGCTCCCCATCGGGCGGCGCGCCGATCGGATCAGCGGTTCCCGAGCGGCACGCCGGTGACGGCGTCCACCATCCAACCCTGGCTCGCCGACTGGATCATGAGCCAGCGGCGTCGCTCCTCCACGCCGGCACTCGTCTGCTGCGTCATGCAACGGAACTCGACGCTCCTCACGGACTCGTCGGCCGCGACCAGGGAGCGTCGCACGAGTTCGAGCATGGGCAGGCAGGCCGCGAGGTCGTCGCCGGTGAGATCCACGCTGGACACGCCCCTGCGCCGGTCCTTCTCCACGAGCGGGACGAGCGTCGCGTCGACCCATCGGAACGACCGGCGGGTGGCCTTCTCGGCGGCGCGGTCCCACGCGTAGAGGTCCACCACGGTCGGGCGCGCGCGGCCGCCGGGTTCGACGTCGACGCGAACCACGGCGTCGATCCCCTGGCCCGGCGCGGCTTCGAGCACGCGCAGGAGATCCGCGACGGCGAACGACGGCACGCCCGGGCCGAACGTCACGCCGTCGACGACGACCGCGTGCTCCGCGCCCCACTTCTTGCGCCGCGCGTCCTCGGTCCACGTCTTCCCGCCGACGGCGACGCTCCCGCCGTGGACGGAGATCTCCATCGCGGGGCCGCTCTTCCCGTTGATGCGGGAATCGGCGAGCGCCGCGTTCTCGAACGTGCAGTCGCGCAGCGTGACCACGCTCGGCCTGCCGAGCGAGTCGGCGCCCCCGCCGATCAACGTGCTCCCTAGATCCGAGAACCGGCACTTCTCCAGCACGGCGAGCGCGCCGCCGCGAAGGCTCACGGCGTAACCGTCGCCCGGACCGACGAACTCGCAGTCGCGGCACGCAAGGAACGCGCGGCCGGTCACGCCGACGACGGACGCGTGGCCCGCCACCTCCCAGCCGAGGAACCGGACGCGCTCGACCGCGACCGACATGCTCCCGCGAGCGTCGAGCACGATCTGGCCGGGATCCGTCGAGTCGATCGTGAAGTCGCGCAGCACGACGTTCCTTGCGCTCGCCTTCTCGTCGATGCAGAGGAACGCCCAGCCCGGGCCGACGAGCGTCGTGCGGTCGATCCCCGCGCCGCGGATCTCGAGGGCCTCCACGTCGGCGCGGCGCACGTTCCACTGCGTGTTGCCGCGGGTCAGCAGGAACCGTCCCGGCCCGAACTCGATGACGACCGCCTTCGGGTCGATCGCCGAGAGATCGACGTTCGTGACGTCGCCCGTCGAGTCGACGCGCGCGGCGGGACCGTCGGGCACGCGCACATGACGGCGCATCGACGCGAAGTCCGAGACGAGCGGCGCGACGTCGGCGTCCGCCGTGGCCCATCGATCGAGCACCTCGAGGCCGCCGTCGTCTTCGCGGATGACCGACTTCCCGCGCCGGTCGCGCTCGCGCTCGAGAGCGGCCTTCAGCCACGCCTCTTCGTCCGCGGTCGGCGCCATCTCGTCGAGAGCCCGCTTCGGCGCCTGCACGACGCGCGACGGGACCGCGGGGACAGCGACCGGCTTCGCCGCGGGAGCCGGCGAAGCCGCCGCGGGCGCTTCCCCGGCGTCCGGTCGCGACGACGCTCCAGGCGCGAGCCATCCGACCGCCGTGCCAAGGGTCGCCGCGACGAGCGCGACGAGCGCCGTCCTTCTTCCCGACATGCCGCACCTCCCGGCGCCACGCTATCACGGCATCGTCCGCGGCGGTGCGCCGAGCCTCCGCTCCCGAAATACCTGCGCGGCGCGCGGGCGGTCACGCGGAAGATCGCCGCCGCAACCGGCACACGAAACGAGCGAGGACGCGATGGGACGGCAGTGGCTCCAGAAGAACCGCGAGATCAACGGCGCGAAACGCGGCCGCATCTTCACGAAGCTCGTGCGCGAGATCACGGTCGCGGCCGGGATCGGCGTGCCCGACCCGGCGATGAACGCGCGGCTCGCGGTCGCCGTCGAGGCGGCGCGCAAGCAGTCCTTGCCGAACGACTCGATCAAGCGCGCGATCCAGCGCGGCTCGGGTCAGCTCGGACCCAAGGTGGACCTCGAACTCGTCACGTTCGAAGGCTTCGCGCCGCACAAGGTGCCGGTGATCGTCGAGTGCCTCACCGACAACAGGAACCGCACCGCGCCCGACGTGCGCTCGCTCTTCCGGAACGGCCAGCTCGGCGCGAAGGTCGGCTTCTTCTTCGAGCACGTCGGCATCGTGGAGGCGACGCACGCGACGCCGGGCAAGGACCTCGACGAGGCCGCGATCGAGGCGGGCGCCCAAAACGTGGAGCCGCTCGAGAGCGTGACCGACGACCAGAGCGGCGCGCGGTTCTTCACCGATCTCACGGACCTCGATTCCGTCACGAGCGCCCTGCGCGGCGCCGGGTGGACCGTCACCACCTCCGAGATCGGCTACGTGCCGAAGGAGTCGATGGACCTCACGCCCGAGGTGCGCAAGGAGGTCGAGGACTTCCTCGAAGCGCTCGACGACCACGACGACGTCCACCGCATCTACACAGCGCTGCGATAGCCGAACGTCAGCGGTTCCACCGGCAGCGGCCGAGGACGAGCGCCATCCCGCAGATGTCCGTCGCGCCCGCGAACGTGAGGCCCGCGCCGACGAACGCCGCGAGCCCGTAGCCGAGCGGGTGTACGAACGCGCCGAGCGCCGTGCCGGCGAGGACGAGCGCCCCCGCGATGAGCCGCACCTGACGGTCGAGCGACCAGCCGTGGGCGCCCGCGTCGCGCTCGACGGCGATCCCCGCCTTCGCGCAGGCGTCGGTGCCGCCCGTGACGACGACGCACGCAACGCCCGCGGCGCGGAGCTTCGCCGCCGCCATGCGCGCGCGCCCGCCGCCCTTGCAGAGGAGATACGTCGGACCCGTCGCCGCCGCGGGACGACCCGCACGCGCCGCCTCGGCCGTGACTGCGTCGAGCGGCACGTTGCGCGAGCCGCGCACGCGCAGCGCACGGAACTCGGCGCCGGTGCGGACGTCGAGGACGTCGGCCGTTCCCGCGGAGATCCGCGCGGCGAGATCGGCAGCGGCGATCGTCTCTCCGTCGTCCGTCGCGCACGCGTCGGCCGCAGCGCCGCACGCGGTCACGGGAGCCTTCGTGGCGGGCGCCGGCGGCGTCTTGCGGTTGAGCGCGAGGTCGCGGACCGACGCGCCGCCCGAGAGGTTGAGCACCTCGCGGAACCCGCGCTGCGAGAGGATCCGCGCCGCGACGTGCGAGCGCAGCCCCGTCCAGCACGCGACGACGGTCGGCCGCGCGGGGTCGAACTCGCCGAGACGATCGCGGAGGTGTTCGAGCTCTGCGTGCTTCGCGTGCGGCGCCGCGGCGAGCGGCAGGCGGACGACTTCGTCCGCGTTGCGCACGTCGATCACCTGGAACGCGGTGAGGTCCGCGCCCGGCGGCACGAGCCGCGCCTGTCCGACGAGGTCGTTCTCGGCGACGAAGGCCGCGAGGTGCACCGGGTCCTTCGCCGAGCCGAAGGGCGGCGCGTACGAGAGGTCGAGTTGCGCGAGGTCGTGGACGGTGCCGTGGTGATGGAGCGTCGTCGCGACGACGTCGAGGCGCTTGTCCACGCCCTCGCCGCCCACGGCCTGCGCGCCGAGGACGCGTCCGGAGACCGCCTCGTAGACGATCTTCAGCACCATCGGCTCGGCGCCCGGGAAGTAGCCCGCGTGACTGTTCGCGCTGACGTGTGCCGCGCGGACGTCGAACCCGGCCTTCCTCGCCGCGTGCTCCGAGAGCCCGGTGATCCCGGCCGTCTTCCCGAAGACGCGCACGATCGCGGTGCCCCAGGCACTCGGCGCGGGGCGCGCGGAACCGGTCACGGCGTGCTCGCCCGCGAGGCGTCCCGTGCGGTTCGCGGGTCCGGCGAGCGGCACGCGCATGTGGGTGGACGTCGGCCCGTACTCGTACTCGGCGGCGTCGCCGACCGCGTAGACGTCGGGGTCGGACGTCTGCATGTGATCGTTCGTCGCGATCCCGCCGCTCGCGCCGATGAGGATGCCCGCGTCCCTCGCGAGCTTCACGTTGGGGCGCACGCCGAGTCCGAGGATGACGACGTCGGCGTCGATGCGCGTCCCGTCGGTGAGGATCACGGCGCTCGCGGCGCCGTCCTTCTCGTCGATCGACGCGATGCCGCGGCCGAGTTCGAGACGCACGCCCCGGCTCTCGACCTCACGGTGCAGCGGTTCGGCCATCTCGGGATCGAGGAGCGGGAGCACGTGGGGCTGAAGTTCGACGAGCGCGACGTCGAGTCCGCGGCCGCGGAGCTGCTCCGCCATCTCGAGGCCGATGAACCCGCCGCCGACGACCACCGCGCGCCGCGCGGACGGGATCGCGGAGGCGATGCGGTCGGCGTCGTCGAGGTTGCGGAGCGTGAAGACGCCGCGCGCCGCGACGCCCGGGATCGGCGGGACGACGGGCGCCGCGCCGGGCGCGAGAATCAGCTTGTCGTAGTGCTCGGTCGTCGTCAGCCCGGTCGTGCGGTCCTTCACGTCCACCGTCTTCGCTGCGCGGTCGATCGACATCACCTCGTGCCGCGTGCGGACGTCGATCCCGAACCGGCGCGCGAACATCTCCGGGCGCGCGACGAGGAGCTTCTCGCGGTCCTCGATCTCGCCGCCGAGGTAGTACGGCAGGCCGCAGTTCGCGAAGGAGACGTGCTCGTCCTTCTCGAACATGACGATGCGGGCGTGCTCGTTCATGCGGCGCGCGCGCGTCGCGGCGGAGGCGCCGCCGGCGACGCCGCCGACGATCAGGAGCGTGGGACTGGTGTTCGTGGTCATGGGTTCCTCCGGCTCAGACGAAGTGGGTGCGGATGCAGTCGAGCACCGCGGGGCACGCGGGGTTCGAGACCCGGTAGTAGGCGAGGCGGCCCTCCCGCTCGACCGCGAGGAGATCGACGTTGCGCATGCGGATCAGGTGCTGCGACACGACCGCTTGCGGCTCGCCGAGCTCGTCCGCGAGCTCGCCGACGGTGAGGCGTCGCGCCGCGACGAGCTCGACGATCCTGAGGCGCGTCGGGTGCGCCAGCACCTTCAGCGACGCGGCGCAGTGCTCGAGGACCTTGGCGGGGATGGGCTTCGGCATATGCGCCGAACTATATATGCCTTTCGATATGTGTCAAGGTCCGCGTCCCCCGGCCGTTGCGGTCGTAGCCTTCCCGGCATGACTCGCCGAGTCCGACGATGAGGTGTCCCTGGTGCCGAGAGTCGATCCCCCTGATCCGCGCGGGCGCGTCGTGTCCGCACTGCGGCAGGGCGATCGAGGAGATCTCCGGCGAGAAGGTCCGCCCGCTCGACCTCGACTACGACGCGATCCTCGCCGACGCCGACTCGCGCTCGATGCTCTGGACGCGACGCGGCGCCCTCTTCGCGCTGGCACTCGCGGCGATCTCGCTCGTGCCGGTCGTCGGCGCGGCGGTCGCGTACGTGCTCCTCGTCGTGGGGCAGTTCCTCTGGGCGGGCTTCCTCGTCTCCCGGCCGTACCACCGTCACTTCTCGCCGCTCCGGAGGCTCGTCACGCGCTGGGTGCGGCGTCTCGGGCTCGTGTTCGTGGTCGTGCCGCTCCACGCGGCGGCGTTCGTCCCAATCCTCGGGCTCGTCGCGTCGCCCGCCGTCTTCTTCGGCGCGTGCTGGCTGGTCCGCGCGTACTCGCGGTTCCACCTCGTGCGCGAGAAGGAGCGGCGCCCGGTCACCTTGATCGAGAAGATGCTGGTCGTCGTGCTCGCGATCCTGGTGCTCGGCGGGCTCTGCGTCACGGGACTGCTCGTCTATCTTGGCGTCCTGACGCTCGACGCCCTCGGCAAGTGAGGAGACACCGATGTCCGGTTCGCTGATGCAACTCCTCTCGGCCGCCGGCCTCGCCGGCGCGGCGGGTCACCGCGCCTTCCTCCCGCCGCTCATCCTCGGCGTGGCGCACCGATGGTCGGCGTCGGCCGCCGCCGCGGGCGAGGCGACGATGTTCCACCTCTCGCCGAAGTTCGAGTGGCTCGCGGACCCGAAGGTCATCGCCATCCTCGCGGTGCTGACGATCGTGGAGTTCATCGCGGAACGCAATCCCGACGCGCCGGAGGTCGTGAACCTCGCGCTCAAGCTGCCGAAGGCTGTGAGCGGGTTCATCGTCGCAGCCGCGGGGGCGGGCCAGGTCGACGAGAACCTCGCGCTGCTCGTCACGTCGGGCGTCCTCGGCTCGGGACTCTCGCTCGGCGTCGACAAGCTCCGCGCCGACGTCAAGCACGCGGTGCAGGAACCGCTCTCCGACGCGACGCACGGCGTGTCGGACAAGGCGATGGGCACCGTCGAGACGATCTGGTCGGGCCTGCTCACCGTGCTGGCGTGGGTCATCCCCGTCCTCGCGATCCTCGGCGTGGGCGTGCTCGTCGGCATCTGGTTCACGCGGCGCCGCATCGAGAACGCGAAGCGCACCGCGTGTCCGAAGTGCGGCCATCTCTGCCTGCCCGGCGCGCGCGTCTGCGCGGGGTGCAAGGCCGACCTCGTCGCAGCCTCGCCCTCCGCACCGGCGGCGGCGGCTCCGGCCGCCCCTGCGGCCGTCGCGGCGCCGCCGTTCGATCCGCCGACAGTCTGATCACGCCCAGGCGTCGCGCGCCGGCTCGTCACGGCCCCAATCGATCCGCCGGCGGGACGTAGGTCACAGGCGGCGGAGCACGTGGTTCCCGATACTGGCCGTCACGGAGGCCATACCGTGGAACTCGACACGCTGACCCGCTTCGAGATCGTGGCGCGAGAGGACTTCTCCGACGTCACCTACATGCTGGAAGTGCGCCACCCGCTGATGGCGCTCGCGGCGCGCCCCGGCCAGTTCGTGGTCGTGATGACGCGCGCCGAGGGCGAGCGCATCCCGCTCACGATCGCGGACTTCGACCGAGAGAAGGGCACGATCACGCTCGTCATCCAGGCCGTCGGCAAGACGACGCGGGAGATGCAGCAGACCTGCCGCGTGGGCACCGAACTCCACGCGCTCGTCGGCCCCATGGGCGTGCCGAGCCCGATCGGCAACGCGAAGAAGGTGATCTGCGTCGGCGGCGGACTCGGCGTGGCGCCGGTCTTCCCGCAGGCGCGGGCCTTCAAGGAGAAGGACGCCTACGTGATCGGAGTCCTCGGGTTCCGCACGAAGGAGCTCGTGTTCTGGGAGGAGAAGTTCAGGAGCGTCTGCGACGAGCTCATCCTCTGCACCGACGACGGCTCGGTCGGCATCAAGGGCCTCGTCACCGACGGCATCCGGCTCGCGATCGGCAAGCATCCCGACGTCGGCGAGGTCGTCGCGATCGGGCCGCCGATCATGATGAAGGCGAGTGCCGAGGCCACGCGCCCCTTCGGCGTGAAGACCATGGTCAGCCTCAATCCCATCATGGTGG
>JANNHP010000185.1:0-4143 GCA_031404455.1 Planctomycetia bacterium
AACGAACGATCTGCCCAGTTCGCGGGCGACCCATGGGTCGCCCCTACAACGACATGACGCCAACCCAACCTGTCGCATCTTGATCGCCCGCGCCGCTACTTCGTCGCGATGACGACTTCGGGGTCCGCCTTCATCGCGAGCTGGAAGTTCGACACCGCGCGGCGCAGGAGGTCGTCCCTCACCGTCTCCTTCACCTCGTCGAAGCTCGGCGCGGGGCGGCGCTCCTCGACGAGGACGAGGTGGTATCCGATGCGACTCCTCACGGGGCCGATCAGCGTACCCTCGGCGCCTTCGAACACGGCCTTCGCGAGAGCGTCGTCGCCGAGGATGTTCGCGCGCGTCCAAGCCACCGGCTCGCCCGCGGCCTGACGCGCCTTCGGGTCCTCCTCGAACTGCTTCGCGACGGCCGTCACCGCGTCCGGGAGCGGAGCCTTCACGGAGTTCGCCGTGCCGAGCGCGCCGGTCTTCTCGAGGATGGCGGCCTTCGCGCGCAGCGTCAGCTCGAAAGCCTCCTTGAAGCTGCGCATCTGGAACTGCCCCGCGCCGTCCTGGCCGGCGACGTACACCTGACGCAGGAGCGCGCGCTCGCCGTAGGCGTCGCGGTTCGTCTCCCACTGCTTCTTGATGTCGGCGTCCGTGACCGACCGCGCGAGCAGGCGCTCGAGTCCGATGCGCATGCGGAAGCCCTTGTCCGCGCGGAGTTCCGCCTCGGAGGTGCCCCGCGACTGGCGCAGGAAGTCGTCGAACGAGAGGCCGGAGCCCTTGACGCGCGGATCCTGCGAGAAGCGGCGCTGGAGCTTCGCGATGTCGGCGTCCACCTCCTCGTCGGTCACGGTGATCTCGGCAGCGTCGAGCGCGTGCTCGGCGGCGGCCTCGAGCACGAGATCCGCGCGGGCACCGAGCCAGACCTCCTCGGGGAGCTGTTCCATCAGCGCCTTCGCGAATTCGGCGCGGCCGATCACGGTGTCGCCGACGACCGCGAGGGCGCCCTCCGGAAGCTCGGTGAGCTTCACGCGCGCGCGGCGGCGGAGCGAGGAGAGCCAGAGCTTCAGCCGTGCCTCCGTGACCTCCTCGCCGGGCTTCGTGCCCATGTCCTCGCAGGCCATCTTCTGCCGCTTCAGGTACTCGCGCGCGATCCGGGCGAACTCCGCCGGGTTCGAGTGCTGGTCCTTGTAGACGTCCTCGATCGAGCGCGAGTTGCCCGTCTGCTTGCGGATGGTCTCGTCGACCTTCTTCACGTACTCCGCGACCTCTTCGTCGGTGACGACGACGCCGCGCTTCTTCGCCTCGTTCGCGACGCACGTGTCGTCGACGAGGAGATCGAGCGCCTGCTTGCCGCGCTCCGTCGCGCCCCAGCGCCGGACGAGGCGGTCCTCGAGGTCCTTCTCCGCTATGTCGCGGCCGTGGACGCGCGCCACGACGCCCGGCGGCAGCGCGGGTTCCTCGGCGGCGGCGGGGAACGGCGCGAGGAGCGCGGCGAGCGAGAGGCACAGGACAAGCGGGAGCGGCCTCTTCATCGCAACGCCACGAGGAGTTGCGGCTCCCCGGCCTCCGGTAGGAACTTCTTGCCGTCGAGCGAGACGGCCACGGCGAACGCCCGCCCGGCCTCGGCACCGAGTCGCACGCGGGCGATCTTCGCGCGGCGCCGCGTGTTCTCGCCGTTGCCCTCCAGGCGGGCACCGATCTCGATCGTCTCGGACTTCGACCACGGATCCGTCACCGGACCGAGACCGACGCGGACCGCGAGCGAGTTCGTGGACACGTTCGATCCCGCGGGCGCTTCGATCCCGACGTACAGGGAGCCGCCCACGGAGCCGATCACGGCGACGGCGCGCTCGCCGAGGTCCACGCGGCGGAAGGCGACGTGGAGCGCCAGCCAGTCCGCGAGGTTCTCTTCCACGCCGTCCACGCGGCCGAACATGTTCGTGCCGTGCAGCGAGCGCTCGTCGGCGGTCTCGTCGGTCTTCACCCATTCTACGCGCTTCAGCTCGGCGCCGCGCCCCTCCAGCTTCGAGAAGATCGGCCCCGCGCCGCCGTCGATCTCCTCCGCGCTGGTGACGAGCAGCAGCGGCTTGCCCTTGCGCCACTTGGCGACGTGCTCCATCGTCGGCACACCGAGGTAGTCCTTCCCGGGCGTGAGGCACGCGACCGCGGCGACCTCGTCCGGCGCGCGGACCGCGGTGTCGATGGCCACGCTGCATCCGACGCTCGCGCCCACGAGGGCGATCCTGCCCTTCGGCGTGAGCTTCTCCTTCGCGAGCCACGCGATCGCGGCCTCGACGTCGGCGTGCATCGCGTTGAAGAGCGTCGCGTCGCGTTCGTCCACGCGCTTCGACAGGTCGAGGTCGCCCTGCTTCGCGCTGTCCCCGTGGCCGCGCAGGTCGAGGGCCAGGAGTCCCATACCGCGGTCGGTGACGGGGCGGACGAGCGAAGCGTACGAGCCTCGCGTGTGCCGGTACATCGGCAGCGCGACGACCACGGGTGCGGGCGCCGGCGTGCCCGCTGCGGGCGGATACCACGTCGCCGCGATCGAGAGGCCGTCGGCCGTCGCGATGCGCACGTCCTCGCCCGCGACTCCGTCCTCGGCGACGGCGCCGCGCAGGGCGAACGCAGCGACGAGCGCGAGCGGCCAGGCGGCCCTCATCGCAGTCTTCATCGCCCACTTCATCGCTTGCCGCCCGGCTCGAAGCCGCCGTTCTTCGTCACCCACGCGACGACCGTGTCGCGCATCGCGAGGCCCGAGTCGGTCACGGGAGCGGTCTCGGTGCCGAAGTAGCGCTTCTGCTGGTCCGCGACGTACGAGTTCGTGGCGCACCTGTACTCGCGTTCGGGGTCGAAGGCGCTGCCGAGGCGATTCCGGAAGTCTTTCGGGACCTGGTCGCCCTTCAGCCCGATGGTGACGAGCGTGTTCTCGAAGGGCTGCACGTTCCAGTCGTCGCCGACCTTGATGTCGCCCTTCGCGATGTCGTAGCGCACGCCGGAGAGATTCTGGAAGCCGAAGTCCGCGCCGAGCGCCTCGGCGAAGATCCGCTCGAGCGCGTCGCGGAGTTTCTCCCGCGTCAGCTTCTCGCCGGTCTTCCCGATGACGTTCGCGACGCCCGCCGCCTCCTCGGTCCGCTTCTGCCACTCTGCGACGAGTTCCCGCACGTCGGCGGCGCTCGGCATCGTCGCCGGGTCGATCTTCACGAGGCGGCCCTTCAGTCCGCGCACCGTACGGCTCTCGGGGTCCCACTCGAACTCGACGATCCCGACGCGCTCGCCGTTGCGCCAGGCCTGGACGACGGGGACCATCCGGTCGCCGTTCGCGATCGAGAGAGGCTCCTTCAGCTCCGTGTGGCTGTGGCCGCCCACGATGAGGTCGATGCCGGGCACCGCGCCGGCGATCGCGGCGTCCGTCTCGACGCCGACGTGCGTGAGCAGCACGACGACGTCCGACTTCGCACGGACCTCGGGGACGAGCCGCTTCGCGGCCTTGATCGGCGCCTCGACCGTGCAACCGGCCCAGTTCGCGGTGGTCGTCAGCGTCGCCATCTCCGCCGAGAGGAGACCGATGACGCCGATCTTCACGCCGCCCACCGTGAACACCCGGTACGGCTCGTCGCCGAAACTCTTGCCCGCCGGATCCGTCGCGTTCGCGTTGAGCAGCGGGAACCCCGCGAGCGCGCGCAGCTTCGCCACCTGCGGCCAGCCGTGATCGAACTCGTGGTTGCCGAGCGTCCCGGCGTCGTAGCCCATCAGCGTCATGATCTCGAAGATCGGCTCGCCCTTGAACACCGACGACATCGGCGTGCCCGTGATCGAGTCCCCGGCGTCGAGGAAGAGCGTGTTGGGGTTCCTGGCGCGGGCCTCGCGGGCGACGGCGGCCATCGCCGCGGCGTTCTCGACGTGACCGTGGAGGTCGTTCGTGTGGACGATCGTGACGCGGACCGGCTCCCCGGACGGGCCTGCGGTCACGCCCGCGGCGAGTGCCGCGAGGACGAGCGGGACGAGGAACCGCGTCAGCCCGGACAATTCACGAGGGCTCCGCGTCCGGCGGGGCTTTCGGGCCGAGGGCTGCGTTGGACCCCTTGCGAGACCTGACGAGGTCGCGCCGCGGGGTCGCGCCTTGCCCTCGGCGCCGAAATCCTCCGCCGCAGAGATGTG
>JANNHP010000186.1:0-4566 GCA_031404455.1 Planctomycetia bacterium
GAGTCGCGGCGCATGGGCGCGGCACGCTGCGGCATCGGCGCGGCGTCGTCGAGCGGCGCCGGGGGCGCAGCCGGCGGCAGTTCGCGACGGGGTGCCGCGGCCGGCGCAGGCGCAGGCGCTGCTCCGGCGACGGGCGGCGACGAGAACCTCTGCGACTGGACGGCCGAGGCCGGTCGCGCCATCGGCGACGGCGCCGGGCGGGACGGAGCCGGGCGCGCGGCGGGCGTCTCGCCGGTCTTCGCCCCGCCGTGGCGGCGGAGCTTCTCGAGCGCCGTCCTCAGGTCCATCTGTCCGGCTTCCGCGGATTCGGCGGGCTCCGCGGTCGCGCGCGGCGCGGCCCACGAAGGCGGCACGGCCGAGGCGAGGGGCGGCGACGACGTACGTCCGCGCACGGGCGGCGTCGCCGGCGCGGGCGGCAGCGGAGGCGCCGGCTCGCGCCCGGGGAGCTCTCCCGTGAACCTCGGCCTTCGCGGCGGCGCCTCGGCCGGAGCGGGGACCGGCGGCGCAGCGGGCGCCGCGACCTGCATCGCCCCCGAGTCCTTCGACTCGGCGAAGAACTCGTCGATCTTCTTCCGGATCTCGCCGGTCGTCTCGACCATCCCCTCGCCGGAGGTGCCCTCCTGGAGTTGAGGGACCATGTGCTGCAGCGCCTGGGTGGACGTCTCGAAGAACTGCCGCATCTCGTCGGAGACCTTGCCGTCGATCTCGCCGGTCGCCGCGGGCCCGCCGCCGTGGCGGTCCGAGCGCTCACGGAAGCGCTTCTCCATCAGCTCGATCTCCATCCGATGTCGGTTGGGACCGAAGCCGGTCGTGCGGTCGGAGGGGTCGGGGGGAGGTGGGGGCATGGTGGGCCTTCGTCCGGGGGCTTCCGGGCTCCACGGACTCTTCGGAAATCCCCCGGGAACGACTGAACTTCAATGTGAGAGGACAGCCTCGAAACCGAATTCGCTCCGGGGGCAATCGAGGTCGGAGTACGTTCGCGGCCGCACACGCCGATGCCAGGTCCCCTCCCCTCGCCGCCGCCTCAGTCCATCGAGGGATTCCGCATCGGAGCGCGCCTCTGCGAGTCGGGCGCGCTCGTCGTCCACGCGGGCACGAGCCGGCTCGACCTTCCCGTGGAGGTGTTCCTCGTGCGCGAGGACGCCCTGACCGGCGGGTTCGAGGCGGACGACTTCCTCGCGGGAGTGCGGCGGGCGGCGGCGGTCTACAGCGAGTCGCTGCTGCCGTTCGTCACTGGCGGACGGCACGAGGACCTGCTCTACGCCATCGCGAAGTCGGCCGAGGGCAGCACGCTCGAGGCGTTCATCGTCGCGGGAGGCGCACTGCCGGAGGCGACGGTGCTGACGATGGCGGCCGCGATCGCGGGCGCTCTCGTCGCCTTGGAGCGCGGCGGCATGCGCCACGGCCACCTCACGCCGCAGCGCATCCTGCGCGCGGGGAAAGAGACGTGGGTCGTCGGCCCGCCGCGCCTCGTCCCGGCGTCGGTCTCGCCACGCGCGGAGCGGTGGCAGGCGCCCGAGGAGGCGCGCGGAAGCGAGAACGGCGTCCAGAGCGATCTCTTCTCGCTCGGCATGATCGTCGTCTACGCCGTGAACGGCGCGTACCCGCTCGGCGACGGCGTCGAGCCCCGCCGCGTGCTGCGTGACTGGAAGGCACCCGATCTCACCTCGATGCTCCGCCGCGCGAGCCCCGAGGCGCGGTCGGTCGTGGCGAAGCTGCTCGCGCCCGAGCCGGCCAATCGCTTCGCTTCCGCCGCCGACGCGCTGCGCGCCATCGAGGAGGCCTCGCACGCGCGGCCCGAGACCGCGCCGATCTCGCTCGCGTCCGTGCCGACGCTGCGGCCCATGATGGCGGACGCCGCGAGGCGCTCGCCGGGACGCCTCTACGTCGAGTCGCGGCTCGGCGAGGCGATGCTCGAACTCGACGACGACGCGACGCACGTCGGATCGAACGAGCTGAAGAACGTCCGCGCGCAGGAGGAGCCGTTCGACGGCGCTACGATCCGCCTCGTACGCGGACCGCAGGCCGACTCCGTGAGCGCGGTCCTCGGCGAACTGCGCGTGAACGGCCGCGCGACGGCGTCGCAGGCCCTCGCCGACGGCGACCGCATCGAAGCCCCCGGCATCGTCGCGCGCTACGAGCGCACGACACGCGCCGCGCTGCGCGCGACCGGCGCCGCGTCGGCGGAGCCGCCGCCCGGCAATCCGCTCGCCGCCGCGATCACCGTCGTCGCCGTGCTCGGCACCGCCGTGGCGCTCGGATGGGGCGCGCTCAGCGTGATGGGCTCCACGAAGGAGTCCTCCGACGCGAAGACCATGGCCGCGCGGGCGCAGCAACTCCTCGCTGAGGACAAGCGGCTGCTCGGTCCCGCGGAGACGACGACGCCGGCTCAGCCGGCGGGCCCGTCGCAGGCGGAGATCGCCGCCCGCGACGCCTACGACTCCGCCGCCCAGTGGGGACGCCGCCATCCGGCCGAGGCCAGGACGAAGTTCTACGCCGTCTGGCAGCGCTATCCCGACACCGCGTACGGACTCCTCGCGCGGCTCGACGCGCTCGAGCTCGACCGCGGACGCAAGCCCGTCCGCGACCGGTCGCTCGAGGATCTCCTCGCCTCGGCGAACACGCCCGACGGCCTCGTCGACGACGAAACGCTCTCGAAGCTCCGCACGTGGGCCGAGGAGCACCCGAACACGCTCGCCGGCGAACGCGCGCACCTGGCACTCGTCAAGGCGATGGCGCTGCAGCGCGGCCGCTTCGATGCCGACATCGCCGCGGTCCGCGCAGCCGTGGCGAAGAAGGACTGGCGCGAGGCGCTCTCACTCATCAGCAAGCTGATGGACTACGTCCCGCCGAACCTGAAGGACGAGGTGCTCGCGGAGCGGCGCCGCGTCGAAGAGGGCATGGGCGAGATCCTGCGCGAGAGCCCGGGCGGCGGGCGCCCGCCGGGCGGCGGCGCGGGTCCGAAGCCGAAGGACCCGGGTGCGGGCGCGGGGCCCGAGGGCGAGCAGGACCGCAACCGCAAGGCCGAGGAGACGTTCCGCGGCGCGCGCAAGCTGATGGACGGCGGCAAGGAGGCCGAGGCGCTCGACGCCTTCCTCCTCTTCCTGCGCGAGTACAAGGACACGCCGAACGGCGCGAAGTACGACCCCGAGGCGCGCGGCCGGATCAGCGAGCTCTCGACGGGCCCGGCCGGAGTCCTGAAACTCTTCCGCGGCAAGGCCGAGCAGGCCGAGAAGGGCCGCTTCCGCATCTCCTACGACTTCTCCGACCCGGCCCAGCTCCAGGACTTCCGCGACGTCCTGGCGTTCGAATCGCCGCCGCGCGCCGCGTGGAAGATCGCCGACGGCGCCGTCCGCTCGACGCGTGGATCGGGAGCGCTCGTCCTCGACGCAGTGTTCGCCGCGAACGAGTTCTCGACCGACGTCACCGTCATCCCCGACCACCCGCACGACATCGGCGTGATGTACATGGACCCGTCGGAGCAGCGGCGCTTCTACCTGTTCACGCTGCAGAACACGTTCTTCACGCTCGGCCGCGGCGAGGCCGCGAAACCGTTCCTCGAGAACGCGGTCGTGCTCTTCGGTCCGAACATGTGGCGGGACACCCCGCCCGGACAGCTCGGGTTCGTGCGAAAGTGCGGATCGCCCGAGCCGTCCGTGCGTCCGTCGGAATCGACGCCGGTCCGGACGGGCAAGTCCGAGGGCGAGGTGTGGATGAAGTTCGAGGGCGGCCGCTCGATGCGCGGCTCGGCGTACGGCGACACGAAGTACGAGTTCCCCGGAGTCACGCCCGGCCTCTTCGTCCTCTCCTCCGCGGGCCAGTTCGACGACTTCGTCGTCGTGGGGATTCCCGACAGGGACTGGGTTCAGAAGCGCTGGCGTGCGATCCTCTCGGGACTGTGATGCGCCGCACCCTTCCCCTCGCCGCGATCCTCCTCGTCGCTACGGCGTGCGCGTCGGCGCCCTCGACCGAGCGCCCGTACGTGCCCGGACGCCCCGAGGTCCCGCGCCCCGAGGGCATCGAGTCGGATGGCCTCGCCGAGGTGCGCGATTCCCTCGCCGCGCAGCGCACCGAGGCGCGGGAGATGGAGAACGTGCTGAACTTCAGCCCGACGGAGCTCGACGCGCTGGGCGGGCCGACCTGGTACGAGTCGGCGATCTTCCAGCCCATCACGAGCGTGCTCGAGTTCCTGAAGATCTGGTAGCCGCGGCGCGTGGGCGCCTCCGTGGATGACGCCCCTGCTCGATCGCGCGCGCAGCACGCCGGGCGGGTCCCTTCCGTGAAGCCGTGGCCCCTTCCGATGACGCAGCGCGCCGTCTGCGCGCGGTGCCGCCGTCCGGCGAGCGTCTGCTACTGCGCGGCGCTCACGTCGCTCGACACCGTCACGCGCGTCGTGATCCTGCAGCACCCGCGCGAAGAGGGGATGCCGATCGGCACGGCGCGCATGGCGACGCTCTGCCTGCCCGGCGCGCGACTCCACGTCGGGGTGAAGTGGGACGAGAGTGCTGAACTGCGCGCGGCGATCTCCGATCCGGCGCGGCCGCCGATCCTGCTCTATCCGGGACC
>JANNHP010000187.1:0-23529 GCA_031404455.1 Planctomycetia bacterium
GGACCGCGACATCGACGTGCTCGTGCTCGGCGTGAAGCGGCGCGACGTGGCCGCGAGCGTGGCGCAGTCGCTCGGCGGCGGCGATGCGACGTCGGCGCGGCGTGTCGTGATCGTGTCGACGCCGGTCCCGCGCCCGGAACTGCTCGCGCTCATGTCCCGCGCGCGCGTCGCGGTGCTCGTCCCGAACCTCAGCGAGGGCTTCTACCGTCCGGAGCTCGAAGCGATGGCGCTCGGTGCGCTCGTCGTCTGCCCGAGGTTCGACGGCAACTCGGGCGTGTGCGATCGCGGCGTGAACTGCCTCATGCCCGATCCCGACGCCGCGGCGATCACGGCGGCGGCGGAGGAAGCGCTCCGCATGCCGCCCGCGCGGCGCGCGGCGATGCTCGACGCGGCGCGCGTCACCGCGAACCGGCGCTCCCTCGCCGACGAGCGCGCGCGGTTCCTCGAGATCATGGACTTCGCCATTCGCGAAGGGGCGCGGCCGCGCGTGCCGTGCGCCGCGACATGAAGCGGACGATCGCCGCCGGCGTCGTGTCGCTCGCGTTCCTCGCGTCGGGGAACCGAGCCGCCGCGGATCCGGCCGTCGTCCGCGTCCGCAACGCCGCGGAACTCCGCGCCGCCGTCGCCGCCGCGAAGCCGGGGACGCGCATCGAGGTCGCCGCGGGAACGTACGAGGGCGGGTTCCACTTCACGGGGCTCCGCGGCGCGCCCGGGAAGCCGGTCGTGATCGCCGCGGCCGACGAGAAGGACCCGCCGCACTTTCGCGGCGGGGGCGGAGGCATGCAACTCACCGATCCCGAGCACGTCGAACTGCGCGGGCTCACGTTCTCGGGACAGACGGGCAACGGCGTGAACGTGGACGACGGCGGCACGCCCGAGACGCCCGCGCACCACGTCGTCCTCGCGGCGCTCGTCGTCCGCGACATCGGTCCCAGGGGCAACTGCGACGGGATCAAGCTCTCGGGACTCGCCGACTTCAAGGTCGAGGGCTGCACGGTGGAGAGGTGGGGCAGCGGCGGTTCCGCGGTGGACATGGTCGGATGCCGCACGGGGACGATCGAACGCTGCGTCTTCCGTCACGCTGCCGGGACCTCCGGCGCCTCGGGCGTGCAGGCGAAGGGCGCCACGCGCGACGTCGCGATCCGGCGGAACCGGTTCGAGCACGCGGGCGGCCGCGCCGTGAACGTGGGCGGCAGCACGGGCCTCGAGTACTTCCGTCCGCCGCTCGCGCAGTGGAAGGGCGAGAAGTACGAGGCGAAGGACATCCGCGTCGAGGGCAACACGTTCGTCGGCTCGGACACGCCCGTCGCGTTCGTCGGCTCGGACGGCGGCGTCTTCCGCTTCAACACGGTCCACGTTCCGGGCCGCTGGGCAGCGCGGATCCTCCAGGAGACGCGCGCGGAGGGCTTCGTGCCGTCGCGCGGCGGCGAGTTCACCGACAACATCGTCGTCTTCCGCTCCGACCGGTGGAGCGAGGGCGGTGTCAACCGCGGCGCCGGCACGGAGCCGGAGTCGTTCCGGTTCGCGCGGAACGTCTGGTTCTGCGAGGACGCGCCTTTGCGCACCCGCGAGCTCGTCCGTCTGCCCGCCGAGGAGAAGGACGGCGTCTTCGGCAGGGACCCGAAGTTCAGGGACGCCGCGGGCGGCGACCTCCGGCTCCAGCCCGGGAGTCCCGCGGCGAAAGCCGGTGCGGACGCTCTGTCGGACTGACCATCCCGCCGCCGCATGGGGTGAACACCCCATTGCACCGCGGATGCCGCCTGCGAGAAGGGAGCCTGGATCCCGGACGAAGCGAATCGCCCGTTCGGCCGTCGTGCCCGCGCATCTCCTCGAAATCGCCAAGGAGCCCCTGGATGAAGAAAGCCGGCAGGAAGCCCGCGTCCTCCGTCTCGCCGCTGCCCAAGTCCCCCACGGGCATCCAGGGACTCGACGAGATCACCGGCGGCGGGCTGCCGCGCGGGCGGCCCACGCTCGTCTGCGGCGGCGCCGGGTGCGGCAAGACGCTCCTCGCCGCGGAGTTCCTCGTGCGCGGCGCGACGCAGTTCGGCGAGCCGGGCGTGTTCTTCGCTTTCGAGGAGACGGAATCGGAGCTCAGGGCCAACGTTGCTTCGCTCGGCTTCGAGCTCGCGGATCTCGTCCGGAAGAAGAAGCTCGTGGTCGACCACATCTACATCGAGCGCAGCGAGATCACCGAGACCGGCGAGTACGACCTCGAAGGTCTGTTCGTCCGGCTCGAGCACGCGATCGATTCCATCGGCGCGAAGCGCGTGGTGCTCGACACGCTCGAAGCGCTGTTCGCCGGACTGCCGAACGAGGCGATCCTGCGCGCCGAGCTCAGGCGTCTCTTCCGCTGGCTGAAGCAGAAGGGCGTCACCGCCGTCATCACGGCCGAGCGCGGCCGTGAGCAGCTCACGCGCCACGGCCTCGAGGAGTACGTCTCCGACTGCGTCATCCTGCTCGACCACCGGGTCCAGGATCAGATCGCCACGCGGCACCTGCGCGTGGTGAAGTACCGCGGCGCTCTGCACGGCACGAACGAGTTCCCCTTCCTCATCGGCGACCAGGGGCTCAGCGTGCTGCCCATCACGTCGCTCGGGCTGAACCACAAGGTGTCGAGCGCACGGGTCTCGACGGGCATCCCGCGGCTCGACGCGATGCTCGGCGGGAAGGGATTCTTCCGCGGCACCACCATCCTGCTCACGGGCACGCCCGGCACCGGCAAGACCAGCGTCGCCGCCACCTTCGCCGAGGCCGCGGCGAGGCGCGGGGACCGCGTGCTCTTCTTCTCGTTCGAGGAATCGCCGAACCAGATCGTCCGCAACATGCGCTCCATCGGGCTGCGCATGGAGCCCCTGATCACGAGCGGCCTCCTGAAGATCCACTCGACGCGGCCCACGCTCTACGGACTCGAGATGCACCTCGCGACCATGTTCAAGGAGATCGCGGAGTTCAAACCCGACGTCGTCGTCATGGACCCGATCACGAGCCTCCTCGTCGCCGGCACCGACTCCGAGACCAAGGGAATGGTGACGCGGCTGATCGACTACCTGAAGGCCGGGCAGATCACGTCGCTCTTCACCAGCCTGACGCACGGCGGACAGGCGCTCCAGCAGAGCGAGATCGCCATGTCCTCGCTCATGGACTGCTGGCTGCTCCTCGAGGACTTCGAAGGCAACGGAGAACGCAACCGTCTGCTCTACGTGATCAAGGCGCGCGGGATGGCGCACTCGAACCAGGTGCGCGAGTTCCTGATCTCGAACCGCGGCATCGACCTCGTGGACGCCTACATCGGACCGAGCGGCGTCCTGACCGGCTCGGCGCGGGCGGCGCAGGCCGCGCGCGAGAAGGCCGAGGCGCTGGAGCACCGCCAGGAGGCCGACCGCAGGAAGCGCGAGCTCGTGGCGAAGCGCGCGGCGCTGGAGCGCCAGATCGGCGGGCTGCGCGCCGAGCACGAAGCGGGGGCGGAGGAACTCCGGCGCATCGACCAGCAGGTCGGCACGCAGACTCGCCTCCTCAGCACCGAGCGAACCGATCTGGGGCGCCTGCGCCATGCGGACGCCGCCGCGGCCGAGCGAGCGCCGCTGGATCTCCTGCGAGAGGAGGACGGCCGATGAAGAAGACAACCGTCAAGCGCGGGCGGACGGCCGCCGCGCGGGAATCCGCCAAGGTCTGGCGACTTCGTCTCTACGTGGCCGGGCAGACTCCGAAGTCCCTGACCGCGTTCTCGAACCTGAAGAAGATCTGCGAGGAGCACCTCAGCGGCCGCTACAGCATCGAGGTGGTCGATCTCATCGAGCAGCCCCAGCTCTCGAAGGGCGACCAGATCCTCGCCGTCCCCACCCTGGTGCGCCGCCTGCCGCAGCCCGTGCGGAAGATCATCGGCGACCTCTCCGACACGGAGCGCGTGCTCGTGGGGCTGGACCTGTTCCCGGCCGGCTGATCCGGACCAACGACCGTGAAGAAAAACCGCACCACCAGTACCACCAGGGCCTTCGAGAAGGCCTTGGCCGAGCGTCCCACGCGCCGCTACGTCCTCAAGCTGTACGTGGCGGGGGCGAGCGACAGGTCGCGCCGCGCCGTGCTGCGCGCCCGTCAGCTCTGCGAGGCCGAGCTCAACGGCAACTTCGCGCTCGAAGTGATCGACGTGTACCAGCAGCCCATCCTTGCGCGCGAAGGCCAGATCGTCGCGACGCCGACGCTGGTCCGGGAGCTCCCGCGGCCGGTGCGCCGGCTCATCGGCAACCTGGTGACCGCCAAAGGTCTGATCGTCGGAGTCGACCTCGGAGTCAGGGACAAGGCCGGACGGTGACGCCGAAGAAGGGCCGCGGCCGCCGCGACCCGCGAACGCTCGCCCGGCTCCGCGCCCGTCTCACCGAGGCCGAGGAGACGCTGCGCGCCATTCTCGCCGGCGACGTGGATGCTGTCGTGGTCGCGGGCGAGGGCGGTCCCCGCGTGTTCACGCTCGAGAGCGCCGAGCACGACTACCGCGTGCTCATCGAATCCATGAACGAGGGGGCGCTCACTCTCTCGGATCGCATGGTCGTGCTCTACGCCAACCAATGCTTCGCGAAGATGGTCGGGTGCCCGCTGGAGAAACTGATCGGCGGTTCCTTCGACCGCTTCGTCTCCGCCGACGACCTCGCGGCGCTCCGGCCCCTCTTGAGACGTCCCCGCAGGTCCGACTCGAAGATCCAGGGGATGCTCCAGTCGGGCGACGGATCGCGAATGCCGGTGCAGATCTCCGTCCAGTCGCTGACGAATGCTGGCCCCGACGCGTCGGTCATCGGCATGGTGGTGACGGACCTGACCGAGGCACGGCGCAGCGAGGAGGCGCTGCGGGCCCTCTTCCACCGACTGGCGCGCTCGCAGGAAGCCGAGCGCGGGCGCGTGGCCCTCGAACTGCACGACCACATCACGCAGCTCCTCTGCGCCGTCCTCATCCGGAGCCAGGCGCTGGCCGACGGCCTCTCGGCGCGCGACGGACCGGCGAAGGCGGAGGCCATGAAGCTCCGCGAGATGCTCGGCCGGACGGCGGAGGAGGTGGAGCGCATCTCGCGCGGCCTGAGGCCGAGCGTGCTGGACCAGCTCGGACTCGTCGCAGTGCTGCGCGGCACCTGCAAGGAGTTCGCCGACCGCAACGGAGTTCCCGTCGATCTCGCGTGCGAGAAGCTGAGCGCGCGGCTGCCCGCCGAGACCGAGCTCGCGATCTTCCGCATCTTCCAGGAAGCCATGAGGAACGTGGAGCAGCACGCCCGGGCCCGTCGCGTGACGGTGGGCGTGACGCACCCGGGTTCCTTCGTGGAGTTGTCGGTCGAGGACGACGGGATCGGCTTCGACCCCGAGCTCGGTTCGACGAAACGGCGCAAGGGCAGGCGCGGTCTCGGCCTCCTCGGCATGGGCGAGCGAGCCGCCTACGTGGCCGGCAGCCTGACCATCGAATCCGTCCGGGGCGAAGGGACGACCATCCGGGTGCGGGTTCCCTCCGGCGACGGCGCGCCGGCTACAGAGATGTCCGGAACGCCTCGATCTCGTCGTCGTCGTCCGGCGTGAGCGGACGGCCTCCGAACCGCGCGGACTGCTGCAGCGCGGTGAGTCCGACGAACGGTTTCAGCGCGTCGCCGCCCGACGCCGCGACGGACGCCGCGAACTCGCTCGCGGTCTGCGACGGGAGCCGCCGGTAGCCGCGGCGCGCGAGATCGCGGGCGAGGCGTTCCCACGGCCCGCGCACGGAGGGCGTGTCGACGTGCTCTCCCGTGAGACGGCGCTCCCTGCGGTTCAGCGCGCGGGCGGCGAACGCCGCGGCGATCGCCGTGAGGACGAGGCTCCGCCACGGGTGCGCCGCGATCCACTCGAGGACGAGGTCCAGGAGGTCCGCCACGTCGGCCACCATCCGCTCGATCGGCCCGGGGCCGAGGTCGGGCGGCGGGCCGTCGTCCGTGGCGTCCGGCGAGTCGCTCGCGAAGTCCGGCTCGGTCAGGCCCGATTCCGAATCGCCCGCGGGCCTCGGGGTCGGGTCGAAGATCACCCAGCCGCAGCGCTCGAAGTTCACCTCGACCCACGCGTGGCCGTCGCTCGGCTGCGCGACGTAGCGGCCGCGCTCGTCGTCCCACTCGGTGACGAGGAAGCCCGTGCCGACGCGGGCGTCGATGCCGAGACTCCTGAGCATGACGACGCCGGAGCGCGCGAACTGGACGCACGTGCCGCGCCGGTTCTCGACGAAGCGCCGTAGCGTTCGCACTTCGCGCAGCGGGTCGTCGGGCTGCTCGTACCGGTAGTTCTCGCGCAGGTGCCGCAGGACGGCGCGCACGCGGCCGACGTCGGTCTCGGCGGGGTCCGCGATCCGCTGCGCCGCGATGGAGAGTTCCGCCGTCGCGGTTTCGGCGGCCGGGAGGTCGAGCGCGCGCGGATCGCGCACGGCCGCGTCTGCGGGTCCCGGCAGGGGAACTCGTGACGGCAACGCCGCGACCAGCGTGTAGTCGAGCGATCCCGCGGAGGGATCGGCGCGCGTGAGTACCGGGCCCCCGGTCTTCGACCTCACGTGCGACAGTCCGACGGCCGCCGTCGCGGGCGGGCAGAACACCACGACCTCGCCGGTCTTCGCGATCTCGGTCACCTCGAGGTGCACCGCGAGCTCCATCTGGTCGTTCCGCGACGGCCGCGCGCCGACGCTGCACGACTCGTCGGGTTCGCCGTCGTCGGAGTCGTCGATGTCGCGGAGGTTCGCGAGGTCCTCCCGCCACCTTCCGCCGGAATCGACGAGCGACACGCCGCGCAGGTACATCGGCCCGAGGTTGCCGGCGGGCGTGCCGTTGCGCGTCGGCGTGACCTCGATCGCGCCGTGCTGCTCCTCGGACGGGTCGGGTCCGTTGGTGCCGGGGTCCACGCCCGGTCGTCCGTCGAGCCGCGCGAGTCCCTCGCTGCTGCCGCTCGGTCGCGGTTCGGGGACGGGCGCCGCGCGGCTCGGCTCGGGCGGGTCCTCGGGCCACGGGATCGTCCACGTCGCCAGGGGGACGAGGAGCATCGCGAGGAGGCAGGTCGGGATCACGAGGGCGAGTGCTGCGCGGTCGCGATCCCACGCGGCCTCGGGTTCGTCTGCGGGAAGCTGCCGGCCCCTCAGCGCGCGCGCGACCCGCTCGCGGACGGCAGTGCCCTGCGCGAGTCCGATCCCCACGAGCAGGTACGCGAGTCCAGCGGGGAGGAGGAAGACGACGGCGGCGCCGTCGAACGTCACGGCGAGGAACCCGGCGAGGAGCGCTGCACCCGCGGCCTGGTCCCCGAACGTCCCGCGCCCGCGGTGCCGGAGCGCGGCGGCCACCTGGTACGCGGCGCCGGCGAGGAGCAGGATCACGGCGAGCCCCTCGAGCGACGCGGACCAGGCGAGCCCGGCCACGGCCGCCACGGCGAACGGCGCGGCGGCCCCGTACGCGCGGCGTCGCGACGCCGAGAGGCGGTTCACCGGCGCACCCCGAGGAGCAGTTCGTGTCCCGGACGGCGGCGCCGGTCGAAGACGGCCGCAAGCGCGCCGGACTTCAGCGAGAGCGGCACGTCGAGCACCGTGACGGAGCCACCCTCGATGGCGGCGCGCGCGCGCGGTGCGGCGGGACCGCCCGCGACGCGCACCACGTAGGTCCTCTCGCCGGGCCGCGCGCGCCCGGACCGGGCGCCGGACTGCGGGGCGTCGAAGGGCGGCGCGTCCGCGCGGAGGTCGGGCTCGACCTCGGCCAGAGCGCGCAGCACCGGGAAGATCGCGCTGCGCCCGCGGCGGCACACGATCGTCCGGCGTTCGCGTCCGAGGAGGGTCAGCCGGACCGCGTGCCCCGTCTGCACCTGGTTCTCGACGAGCGTCGCCGTGAGCGACACGGCGTCCTCGAAGGCTCGCAGCCCGCGGCGCGAGTCCTCGGCGAGCGCCGTCGCCAGGACGACGTGGACGGGCGGCCGCGGCTCGCTCCTGAACTCCCGCACGAGCAGGCGTCCGCGCCGGGCCGAGAGCTTCCAGTGGACGGACCGGAGACCCTCGCCGTCGCGCCAGGCGCGGATGCCCCAGACCTCCTGCTCGTCGCCGCGGCCCGCGCCGCCGTGTCCCGAGTCGCCGCGGATCCGCTCGGCGCTCCGGTCGATGCGGCGCAGCGTGCCGAGGCGCGGGAGCACGAGGATGCCGTGCGGCAGCGCGAACCGCAGGCGGCACGTGAAGAAGCCGAGGGGAAAGGACGACGAGAGCTCCAGCGCGCCCTGCGAGTGGACGCCGCGGCGCAGCGAGGGGTGGAGGACGTCGAGGTGCGTCCCAACCCCGGCGGAGAGACGCGCGAGGTACGCGCCGATCCGGTCCGCGCCGGGCTCCGCGCCGGAGACCGCGACGACCACGTCGAACGCCTCGGCGCGTCCTGCGAGGTTCGCGACCGGCACGCCGAGGACGAACCGTTCGCCCGCGAACGCGGTGACGGGCGGCGGCGTCGCGATGCGCAGCGCCGAGGCGTGACGCCAGCACTCGAACGCCGTCGCGATCGAGAGCGCGCCGCAGAGCATCGCCACGATCGAGAAGCCGATCCCGCCGCCCGCCCACGCGAAGAACAGCACGAGGGCCGTCGTGCCGAGGAGCACGCGGCCGGTGCCCGTCGGGCGCACCGTGACAGCGACCGGACGCAGCGGTGCGCCGGCGAGTCCACTCCCGGGCGCGGCGTCGCCGCTCACGCGGGGACCGCGATGCCGTCGAGGAGTTCGGACACGAGGCGCTCGCCGTGCGCCTCCGACTCGGAGGCGACGGCGCTCGGCACGATGCGGTGCGCGAGCACGGGCACGGCGAGGCGTTTCACGTCGTCCGGCAGGCAGTAGTCGCGGCCGTGGGCGAGCGCGTGCGCCTGCGCCGCGCGCACGAGTCCGACTCCGGCGCGCGTGCTGAGTCCGAGCGCGAACTTTCCGCCGCGCCGCGTGGCCGAGAGGATCGTCAGCACGTAGTCCTCGATCGCCGGATCGACGCGCACCTTGCGCACGAACGCGATGAGGCCGAGCAGTTCCTCGTGAGTCAGCACGGGTTCGAGGCGGTCCACGTCCTCGCCCATCGCGCGCGTCCGCAGCACCTTGCGCTCGTCCTCGCGCGCGGGGTAGCCCATGGCGATGCGCAGGAGGAACCGGTCGAGCTGCGACTCGGGGAGCGGGTACGTGCCCTCGAACTCGAGCGGGTTCTGCGTCGCGACGACGAGGAAGGGGCGCGGCAGGTCGTGCGTGCGCCCGTCGATCGAGACGCGCCGGTCGCTCATGCACTCGAGAAGGGCCGATTGCGTGCGCGGCGTGGTGCGATTCAGTTCGTCGGCGAGGACGACGTGCGTGAACACCGGCCCCGGCTTGAAGACGAACTCGCCCGTCGCGGCGTCGTGCACCGAGACGCCGAGGACGTCGGACGGAAGCAGATCCGAGGTGAACTGGATGCGCCGGAACCCGAGGCCGAGCGATCGCGCGAGCGCCTTCGCGAGCGTCGTCTTGCCGGTGCCGGGCACGTCCTCGATGAGCACGTGGCCCTCGGCGAGGCAGCCGACGACCGCGAGCACGACTTGCAGTCGCTTGCCGAAGATCACGCGCTCCACGCTCGCGACGAGCCGTTCGATCTGGGCGTGCGCCGCGGCTGGGGAGGGGCTCGGCGTCATCGGTCCTCACATTCGGATGGCGGCCGGATCCCGGCGGCCGCCCCGCGATCCTACCCGCGGCGTGTGCGGCCGGGGCTCGACCGAAGAGATATCCTCAGCGCAGGAATCCGGAGGCCGCCCCTGACCGAGTCACGCTTCGAGCCGAACCCGATGACGCGCCTCCTCAACACGTCGTGGCCGGTCTTCCGTGCCTTGCGTGTGGACGTGCGGGTGAGCTGGACGATCGTCATCATCCCGCTGTTCATCGCGTGGACGCTCGCGAAGTGGATGCCCTGGGCCGATGCGCTCGCATGGGGCGCCGCGTCGACGCTCGCTCTCTACGCGACCACGTGGACCCACGAGATGGGTCACATCGCCATGGGCCGTCGCTGCGGCGTCGAGACGGAGACGATGACGCTGCGCGCGCTCGGCGGGCTCGCGCACCTCTCGGCCCCGGCGCAGACGCCGAAGGACGACATCCGCATCTCGCTCGCGGGTCCGGCGACGCACCTCGTGTGGATGGCGGTCCTCTTCCCTTCCACGTGGCTCCTCCGCGACACGCAAGGGCGCGAGACCTGGTTCTGGATGCTCGATGGGTTCGCGCGCCTGCAGCTCTGGATGATGGTCTTCAACCTGCTGCCCGTGTGGCCGCTCGACGGCGGCAAGGCGACTCGCAGCGCGCTGGCGCTGCGAGTCCATGCGAACCGCGCGTCGTATCACGCGGCGACGATCGGCTTCGTCGGCAACGCGGCGTTCATCGTGCTCGGCCTCCTCTCGTGGCTGAAGGTCGCTGACCCGCTGGCGTTCGGCACGTACGGATTCCTGCTCGTCTGGATCGGCGTCGAGGGCATCCAGGCCTGCCGTCAGCTCCGGATGGACGCGAAGTACGGGGAGATCTACGCAGACCACGACCCGTTCCAGCAGACGCTCGTCGCCTCGAAGTCGGCGATGCGCGGCGCCGACGCGGAGGAGCAGCGCGAGCGCGAGGCCCGCCGCGCGGCGCGCGCGGAGCGTCAGCGTCTGCAGGAGACGACGGACCGCCTGCTCGACCGCATCAACGAGCTCGGCGGGATCGACAAGCTGTCCGCGCGCGAAAGGAGCGAGCTCGAACGCGCGAGCCGCGCGCTGTCCGAGCACGAGTGAAGCGCGCGCCGCCGACGGGGCGCATCGCGGGCCGGGCCACAAAGATTTCCTGACCGCGCATCGACGAAGTGCCCTGGGCAGGTATCCTCGATCACGCCGGCGATGGGAGTTGCGGGCCGCGCGGCGCGAGGAGGACGCAGATGAGGAATCGAAAGCTCGTCAGGTTCGGGCGCGCGGGCGCCGTCATGGCGTTCGCGACCGTGGCCGCCGCCGTCGCAGGTGAGACGCCGCTGCCGCCGGTCCCGTACCCCACCGAGAACACCCCGACCGACGCGAAGCGCGTGCTCGGCAAGATCCTCTTCTTCGAGGAACAGCTCTCGTCCGACAACTCGGTCTCCTGCGCGACCTGCCACGTGATGTCGCGCGGCGGCACGGACCCGCGGCGGCGACGCAATCCCGGGAAGAACGGCAGCTTCGGCGACGCGGGCGACGTGTTCGGCTCCCCTGGAGTCGCCTCGAAGACGGCCGACGGATCGGCCGACGCCGCGAGCGCCTTCGGTCTGGCACCGCAGGTCACTCCCCGCACGGCGCCGTCGCCGTTCGCGTCGAACTACGCGAAGTCGATCCTCTGGGACGGCCGCGCGAGCGACCGGTTCGTCGATCCCGTGACGAACCAGGTGGTCGTGCAGCAGGGCGGCGCGCTCGAGAGCCAGGCGCTCCTCCCGCTCGTCAACGCGACGGAGATGGGCCACATCGAGCGCGGCTTCCCCGAGATCCTCGAGAGGATCGCCGCGGTCACGCCGCTGGCGCTCGCCGACCGGCTCCCGCCCGACGTGGCGGCGACCCTCGCGGGCAACCCCGGCTACCCGGAGCTCTTCCGCCGCGCGTTCGGCGACACCGCGATCGACGCGTCGCGCATCGCGCTCGCGATCGCCACGTACGAGCGGACGCTCCTGCCCGACCAGACCGACTTCGACCGGTTCATCGCCGGCGACACGACCGCCCTCAGCGAGGGCGAGCAGCGCGGGCTGAAGGCGATGCGCGAAGCCGGGTGCGTCGCCTGCCACTCGGGTCCGCTCTTCTCCGACAACACGATGAGGGCCACCGGTGTCCGGCCGCACCGCGACGACGGCGGCCGCGCCGACGTGTCGTCCTCGACGGAGGACCTCGGCAAGTTCAAGGTGCCGTCGCTCCGCAACGTGGCGCTGAAGCGCAGCTTCTTCCACGACGGCAAGCGCACGACGCTCCACGAGGCGGTGAAGTTCTACGCCCGCGTCAAGAACCCCATGGTCGGCGCCCCCCACAACCGGGAGCGCGGCTTCGCCCCGGGCACCGACCCGGGATCGGGAACGGGAACCGGCGCGGACGAGACGGCGGGCTACGGCAGCGGCCAGAACCCCGACGAGGTGCAGTTCGTCGACAACCAGGATCCGGCGATGGCCGACATCCACCTCACGACCGAGCAGACCACGGACATCGAGGCGTTCCTCTCGGGAGGACTCGTCGATCCGCGCGTGCAGGACGAGATCTACCCGTTCGACCGTCCGCTCCTCGCGTCGGAGCACGCGGATCTCGCGCCGCAGGTGACGGGCGACGGACGTCCCGGCGCCGCCGGCGTGCCGGAGATCGTCGTCACGACGCCCGCGTTCGCGGGCAACCCCGGGTTCCAGGTCGGCGTCGGGTCAGGACCGGCCGGCGTCGACGCGCGGCTCATCACCTGGCAGGACGGCGTCGCGCCGACGACCTCGGAGACGATCACCCTCGAGCCGAGCGCCGCCGCGGGCGGCATCGGCACGATCACCATCCCCCTGACGAACGTCGAGCCGGGAACCGTGCTGCACATGCTCTGGCAGGTGGACGATCCGAACGCGCCGGGCGGCGTCTCGCTCTCGCGCACGATGGAGGTCCCGGTCTTCGCGCCGCGCACGAAGTCGCTCCTCGCGCCGACGGCGCCGCGCGAACCGCTCGACCCCGCTGCCGTGGACGACCGCGACGCCTACGTCGCTCAGGCGTCGTTCCGCGTCGACTGGAAGGCGCAGAAGAAGGGCAGCCCCAAGGACGAGTTCTCCGTGCTCGGCCGCATCAATCCCCGCGGCGTCGGGGCGGACCTCTCCCACGGCAAGGTCTCGGTGTGGATCGGCGACGCGCAGGTCCTGCGCGACGCGCCCCTCGACGCCGACGGGCGCCTCAACGGGCCGCTCGCCACCGCGTCGTTCGATCCGGTCCTCGGGACCGTGTCGGTCTCGCTCCGCGGCGCCGACCTCGGCGCGGCACTCGAGCAGACCAAGTCGGGCGCGGGCGGCAGGAGCGAGGTGTCCGTGATCGTCACGGTCGGCGGACTCGGGCTCGAGGAGCCGACCGTCGCCACCGAGGTTCCGTTCAACTGGCGCGCGAAGCCGGGCGGCGTCGCCTCCGGGCGGTTCGACTTCCGGCGCTCGGGAACCGCTCGCGGCACGTTCCAGGTCACTCGGATCACGACGCTGCCGGTCTCGGCGGGCCGTGTCCGGATCGTCGCGAGCGGCATCCTCGACGCGCCCGGGCGAGAGCCGTTCAGCGCGCCGCAGGGACTCGAACTGCGCGTCGGCGCGTCGTCCGCCTTCTGGATCGGCGAGAGCCGGCTCGAAACCTCGAAGAAGACCGGGATGATCGTCGCGAGCGGGCTCGGCGCCATGCGGTCGCTCCGCATCGACACGAAGCGCCGCGTGTTCGCGATCGACGTCGAGGTCGACGACCCGAACCTCGCGGCGTCGCCGTCCGGTTCCGTCGTCCCCGTCGGCTTCCGGATCGACACGACGCCCGGCACGCCCGGTCCCGCCGGCGCGTTCGAGACGATCGCCGAGATCCGCATCCGCTGAAAGCTCGTGAAGAGACCGCGAGGCGCGGCTTCTTCACGAGCTTTCAGTAGACCTTCCGACGTTGTCGTGCGCGCGTCGCCGTGCGGCGAGGGCTCCGCCACTCCCGTCTTCGTCCGCGCGCGCACCCCGCGGCGCGCCTCTTCTCCGAGAATGCAAGTCCACCGCTTCCCCGACGCCGCCCGGTTCCTCGCAGCCGCCGAGCACCATCTCCTCGCGCGGGAGGCGCTCCTCAACCTCCCGCTCGCGATCGCGCGGCAGTGCCGGGACGATCCGACGCGCTATCCAGGACGCAACTACTTCGCGGTCGTGGAGGACCGCGCGGACATCGCCGGGATCGCCGTGATGACGCCGCCGCACCCGCTCCAGCTCTACGTTCCCGAGGGGCCCGCCGTCCTCGCGGTGGCGAGAGACGTCGCCGACGGCTGGAGCCCGCCGGGCGTCGTCGGTCCGGTCGCGGCGGCGGAGGCGTTCGCGGCGTCGTGGTGCGCGGCGCGCGGGCTCGCAGCGCGCGTTCGCCTGAACCTGCGCGGATTCGAGCTGACGGAGGTGACCGATCCGCCGCGTCCGCCGGGGGCGATGCGCGTCGCCGAGGCTCGCGACATGGCGGTCGTCGAGGCGTGGTACCGCGCGTTCGAGGACGAGGTCCACGCCGTCGCGGGCGGTCTCTCGCCCGAGGAGATCGGCCGCCGCGCCGTGCGCGACGGTCGCGTCTTCCTCTGGGACGACGACGGCCCCGTGGCGCAGACGGCGATCGTCGGCTCGACGCCGAACGGCGCGCGCATCGGCGCCGTCTACACACCGGACTCGTCGCGCCGCCGCGGCTATGCGACGGCGCTCGTCGCCGAGGTCTCGCGGCGCGTGCTCGCGGACGGGAAGCGGTTCGCCTACCTCTTCACCGACCTCGCGAACCCGGTCTCGAATTCGATCTATCCGAAGGTCGGCTACCGGCCGGTCGCCGACCTGCGTCACGTCGATTTCGTCGCCCGGTGAACGCGGCTACTCCAGCTTGAAGCCGATCTTCATCGTCACCTGGTACTCGTCGATCTTCGCGCCGTCGATCCGGCCGCGCAGTTCCGTCACCTCGAACCACTCCATGTGGCGCACCGACTTCGACGCTCGCGTGACGGCGTTCTGCGCCGCGTCGGCGAAGGACTTCGCCGACGTTCCGACGATCTCGATCTTCTTGTGGATGGACGGGGACTTGGCCATGGACTTTTCTCCTCGGGTGACGGATGACGCGGACGAGGCTACTCGCCTCGCTCCCGCGGGAAGCCATCCCGGCGAGGGCGCGACGGGCGGAGCGGGCTACACTCGGATCTCCATGAGACGCACCGGACTCGTCGCGATGGTTCTCCTCGGCGCGCTCGCCGGGACGACGGTTCCCGCGTCCGCGGGCCCGGGCGACGGTCTCGTCGTGACCGGCGCGCGGATCGACGTCGCCGCGCGCGGACGCATCCGTCTCTCGGCGCTCTTCGCCGGGCACTGCGGGTTCGCGCCGCTCGACCTCGAGTCCAGCGTCGCGTCGTTGCGGATCGACTCCGTGGAGATCGTCTCTCTCGCCGGGACGCGAGGCCGGCTGCACGAGACGCGCCCAGGGTCCGGACGGTTCGTCCTGCGCGAGCGGACCGGCCGCCGGAAGGTCGAGATGACGATCGAACCCGCGCGCGGATCGCTGCGGTTGCGCGGCACCGGACTCGACCTCAGGGGCGTCGCGTTCGGCGGCCCGTTCAGCGTGCCGGTCGCGCTGACGATCGGCTCGGCCGTCCGCTCCGGCGCGCCCGACTTCCGCGACGACGGACGCACGTGGCGGTTCGACGCCGCGCCGGCGCTCGACGGGCCGCAGTCGTTCCGGCGTCTCGGCCCCGGGTTCGGCGACGGGCCCCACTTCTCCAGGGTCGCGGTCGCGCGCACGGAAGAGGAGTGGGCTGCGCTCTGGCTCCGGGAGGATTTCGACGTCGCCATCCGCCCCGCCGTGGACTTCGAGCAGGAGATGGTCGTCGGCGCGACGTTCGGCCCGGGCGACCCATCCGGCGAGGGCGCGACCGTCACCGGCGTCGATCTGGACGCGAATGGACTGCGGATCGAGGTCGTGGAGAGAGCGCTCCCGCCGTCGCCGTTCCTCGGCACGATCGGCTGGTGGCAGCCCACGATCACCGTCCTCGTCGCCGTGCCGCGGACCGACCTGCCGGTCACCGTCGTCCGCACGACGATCGAAGTGCCGCGGGGCACGCCGCCCGGCTGCGACTCGGACTGACGATCGCTCGGATCGTCCGTCGTTTCGCGGGGCGGCTACGATCGTCCCGTCCGAGGAGGTTCGAATGCCGTATCCCGAAGAGATGGTGATGCCCATGCGCGCCGAGGCGGTCGTCGCGGGCGCCAAGGAACTGTGCACCGCCGAGGAGGTCCGCGCGGCGATGGCCGAGCGCTCGGGCTCGGCGCTCTACTTCATCAACTCCGTCTGTGGGTGCTCCGCCGCCTCGGCGCGTCCGGGGCTCGGCATGTCGCTGAAGGGTGCCAAGCGCCCCGAGCGCGTCTACACGAGCTTCGCCGGCAACGACACCGACGCCGTGAGCGAGATCCGGAAGAACATGCCCGGCGTCCCGCCGAGTTCGCCCTCCATGGCGCTCTACCGCGACGGACTCCTCGTCGCCGTGCTCGAGCGTCACGACATCCAGGGCACGACGGCGGAGCAGTTCGCAGAGCGTCTCACCGGGCTCTACGCGCAGCATTGCTGAGACGGCAGATCAGCGCGCCGCGCCGGCGGCGAAGATCCGCGCGTGCCAGCTCGCGGCGAGAGGCAGCTCGAAGCGCCCCTCCCGGAAGGCGTCGATGGTCGAGGCGGCGGTGTCGAAGACGCGCGTCTCCGGCGTGACCTCGCTCGCGGCGAGGAGGCGCTGGAACTCCGCGCGGTGAGCCGAGCGGACGACTCCGTCCGCGCCGCGCCAGAACACCTGCATCCGGTCCACGAGCCGGAGCCCGCTCTCCGCCTCGATCTGCTTCATCCACTGCATCATCGCGTCGATGCCGCACCCGGAGACCACGGCCTCGCGTTCGTCCGCGCCGACGACGAGGAACCGCGCGTCGCGGAACTCGAAGACGCCGCGCACGGCGGGCGACTTCTTCGTCCAGACGCCGAACACGCGTTCCACGAGGGCCGAGAGCCGCGTCTCGTCGTCGGACGTGAGCGCGCGGTTCGCGGCGAAGACCCAGACGCGGGACGCCGCGGGCAGCGAGTCGAGGATCGTCATGGCGCCCACGCTAACCGCGGCGTCGCACGCCGCCGCTACCTGGTCAGGCACCCGGCGACGTAGCCCGTGCCCATCTTCGTCCCGTCGAGCCCCTTGACGTCGCCGGACACCACGATCTCGTAGCGGGACTGCGGATCGAGGTTGGTCTCCGGCGTGACCTCCACGAGGACGTCGCCGAGACGCTTCTGCAGGAGGAACACCCCGGCCGCGACCGGGACGTTGACGGGCGTCTCGTTGCCGACCGCGTCGAGCGACGCCCGCTTCACGATCGTGATCGTGGAGGCGTTGACCGTGCGCGGATCGAGCGGGCGGTCGAAGCGCAGGCGCAAGACGAAGTAGCGGCGCTGCGGGATCGGCACGGTGAACTGGTTGTCGGGGTCCTCCCAGTCCGTCGTCGGGTCGATGAACGACTCGCCGTTGGGCGGCGTCTGGTTGACGACGCGCGGCGGGGCCGCGGGGCCGGTCGCGGTCGAGGAGAGCCCCCCGAGGAACGTCCCGCCGTCGCCGGTGTCCGGCGCGACGTCGAGCGTCGCGAGTCCGCGGACGAACCGCATCACCCCGCCGCTGAAGGGACGGATGTCCTTCGCGATGCCGCGGAGCGATCCGTTCACGGCCACGTTGAACGCCGTGCCCGCCGCGTAACCGGCGTCGCTGAGGTCCGCCCGGCTCGGGACCTCGGGCAGGAACGAGACGAGGTTCCTCGTGCGGCGCATCAGCACGCGACGGTGCTCGCGCCGGCGCAGGACGGACGAGGATTCGGCGGTGCCGGTCGAGGTCTCGACGGCGTGGAAGAAGCGCTCGAACTCGGAGTTCTGCGACAGCTCGGAGAACGCGTTGATGTCGCCGTCGACGAGGTAGGCGCGCCAGCGCGCGTCGTCACCGGCGATGCGCGTGCGGAGCGGCTCGAGCGGGCTGTCGCCCGCGTCGAGCGTGAGCGGGTCGTCGTCGTCGGCCGTGAAGTCGGCGAGTTGCGACGGGAAAATCGCGAAGACGTTGGGGTCGTCGAGGCGCGTCCCGGCGAGCGGTCCGAGCGTGGTGCGCAGCGCCGTGTCGATGTTCGCGAGGAGGTCGAGCTTGCCCGTGCGCTCGACTTTGTCGAGGAGACGCCCCGCGGCGGTCGCGGCGTCGGCCCTCCCGAGCCCTTCCACGATCTGGAAGTACTCGCGGACGGCTTCCGGGCGCACCACGACGGAGCGGCCGTTCGCCGGGTCGAGCATCGGCCGCCCGGCGACGAACGTGCCGCGGGGCGAGGGGACTCCCGAGGCGGGCGGCGTGGCGAGCCGTATCCCGCCGTCGAGGACCCTGCGGATCGACGGCGTCCCCGAGAAGCGGATGACGAACTCCTCGTCGCGGGCGAGCGGTGCCGGAGCGGCGGGCGCCGCGAAGAGGCTCTCCGCGACTCCCGCGGCCAGGGCTCCGGCGACGAGCGTCGTCGCGACGAACGAGATGCGGCCGCGCCGGGTGACGGCGACGGTGCGCGCGGATGGGAATCTCACGATGACCTCCTCGGAGCCCGGCCGCAACCCGCCCGCAGCCTATCCGAGGGTGGCGAGTCCGCGCGGGCCGTCACGGGACGGCGCGCGGCGGGTCAGCGCCGGACGGTCAGCTTGCTTCGGGGAGGGCTCGGGCGCGGCGGGCGCGCAGGCCGCGCATGCCGAAGGCGACGCCGAAGCAGACGAGGGCCGCGCCGAGCGCCCAGAGCGCGGTCGTCGCCCGGCCGGCGATGGGCGACAGATCGGCCGCAGGCAGTCCGGCGACGACGAGACTCGCCACGAGGAAGCTCCCGGCACTCGCGAGGAGGACGCCGACCGGAATGAGGACGCGCGCGGCGAGTCCCCGACGCAGGCCGGTCGCGGACGGGGCGGTGGTGGGTGCGACCGTGGGTGCGACGCGCGGGAACACGTCCCGGTAGAGGCTCCACGCTGCGACCGCGCCGAGCACCAGCGTCGCTGAGCCGAGGACCGTCAGTGTCGCGAACGCCCACGTCCCGGGCGCGGCGGGGGTGCCGTCCATCCCGAGCACCATCAGCGGGAAGTCGTAGGCGACGTGCAGCACGACCGGCACGAGGAACGCCGCGCACACGCGGCGGGCGCCGGGCCGCCGGCCGGCGCCTGCGAGGAGCGAACCCATCACGCAGCCGAGGAAGGCGTGGCACGGCAGCGTGGTCACCGTGCGCAGCGCCGTGGTGCCGAAGCCTTGCAGACTCGCGAAGAGCACCATCTCCACGGCGGCGAAGCCCAGCGAGGCGGCGAGTCCGTGTGCGAGGCCGGAGCGCCGGTCGTGGGCGCGTCCCCACACCACGGCGAGGCCCACGACGAGGAGTTTGACCGACTCCTCCGGGAGCGCCGCGGCGAAGGTCGCCTGGACGAATCCGGCGAGGTAGGGGGACGCAGAGGGGACGAGCGGTCGAGAGAGGAGCGGCGCCAGGGCGAGCACGATGCCGGTCGAGAGGGCGCCGAGCAGGAACGTGGACCAGATCGACTGCGCTGCCCTGTCGGGCTCGAGCCGGGCTCGGACGTGGCGGACGACCATCAGGCTCGGGAGACCCGCCGCCAGGGCAAGGATCGCGTTCACCGCCGGACCTCCGCGCAGGAGCCGCACCGGGGCCGGCCGCGCCGTCCTCATCGGCTCTGCCGGGGGTGAACTCTGAGCGTGACGAAAGTGCAGTCGGCGAGGGGTCGGAGTGCGCCCCGCGGCCGAGGCGGATCCGAGCCCGCCGGACCCCCCTTCCGGCGAGCCCGCAAGGCCTCTCAGGATGAGAGCCGCCTTCGGAAACACTTTTCAGGAACACACTTGCGTCGGGCACCGAGGTCCGCATAGGTTTCGCCCCCATGGGTCGGCAGGACGCACCGCGGACCGGCGGCGAGGCGGTTCGCTCGGTCGCGCAGGAGAAGCCTGAGAACGAGGCCACGCAGCGCCCGGTGTCGCCCCATATCTGCGGGACGTTCTTCGAGTGGCTTCGATTGGCTTCGAGTGGCGGTGGGAACCCTTGGACCGGCTCTGCCGGGTGGGCTGGACGGAGGATCGACTCATGAGAAGGACCCTGGGTGCTGCCGTGGGGCTCGTCGCGCTCGCCGCGATGTCGTGGACCGCGCCCGTGCGGGCCGCGGACGACGCTCCGCGATCCGAGAAGCGCGTCCTCAGGGGCATGCACGAGCAGGTCCGGTTCGAGCGCGACGTCTCCCGGACGGCCGTCGGCGACCAGAAGATCCTCAGCACAGAGGTCCTGAACAGCCGCACGCTGCTTCTCCTCGGCCGCGACATCGGCCGCACGAGCCTCCTCGTCTGGTTCTCGGACGACTCGCTCCAGACGTTCGACGTGACGGTCCAGCCCGACCTCGACCTGCTCCAGCGGGCGCTCCACGACATCCACTCCGCGATCACCGTGGAGATGGCCCCCGACCGCCCGGCGGTCGTCCTGCGCGGGATCGTGCCGGACGTCCTCTACTCGCGGTCGGCCGAGGCGGCCGCGTCGGCGTACCTGAAGGCCGAGAGGTCGCAGTCGGCGCCGGTCGTCATGGCGCCGTCCGGGGCGCCGGGCGCCGAACCGGGTCCGACGGTCCAGGCCCAGGAGCCGGGAAGGCCGGACTCCGCGGTGATCAACCTGATCCGCGTCGAGAAGCTGCCCCTCATGCTCGAGGAGCGCATCCGCGCCGCGGTGAAGGGCCTCGGCGCCAGCGAGGTCACCGTCGATCGTCTCGCCCGAGGCGACCAGTCCGACGACTCCGTCGACGTCATCCTGCTGAAGGGCCGGGTCCAGGACCAGGTGATGCTCACGCGCGTCCTGCACGTCGCCTCGACGATGATCGGCGGAAGCGACGTGAAGCAGCAGGACCTGCGCGTGCTCTCCGACGAGTCCGGCGGCATCCCCGGGCGCACCTCGGGCAACGGCGGCGGCTCGGGCGGCAGTTCCGGCAGCGCCTCCTTCGGCTCGGGCTCCGGCGGCGGTTCGTCGAACGGCGACCTGATCAACGACATCGCGGCGAACCCGGCGCGGGCGAAGGCGCTCTCGCTCGCCGCGGGCCGCATCCTCTCGTTCATCGACGTCACGGACATCCCGCAGGTGCGCCTCGACGTGCGCATCTACGAGATCGACCGCTCCGCGCTGTTCCAGTACGCGCCCGAGCTGACGATCGTCGGGTCGGACTTCAACCAGGGATCGCTGCGGCCGCCGAGCGGGGTGGTCGGGATCGAGGGAGCCGAGGCGGTGCGGGCCGGCGGGACGAGCACGCAGGACGTCCAGGGAGTCGTCTCCTTCCTCACGGGAGGGACGACCGGCGAGCTCCAGTACGCCGGGTCGCACTTCGCGATGGATGCCGTGCTGAACGTCCTGCAGACGCGCGGCATCGCCCGCTCGCTCTCGAACCCCACGCTGACCGTGCTCTCGGGCGAGAGCGCCAGCTTCCAGGTGGGCGGCGAGGTGCCGATCCCGCAATCGTTCTCCCCGGCGTTCGGGACGACGACGACGACCGCCGATGGCACGACTCCGGGCGTGTTCAACTCGATCGAGTTCAAGCCCTTCGGCGTCGATCTCCAGATGCGTCCGCTGGTCGGCGAGGACGGCCGCGTGACCGTGAACCTCTTCTCGGAGATCTCGGAGCCGGACGCGGTGCTGACGACCCTCGTCCGCGACACCACCGGCACCGACCCCGCGACCACAGCGTTCCAGTCGCGCACGATCGAGACCACCGCCCGCCTGAAGGACGGCCAGGCGCTCATGATCGGCGGCCTCGTCGGCCGGCGTTCCCGCGACGGCGCGACCTTCACTCCGTGGCTCGAGCGGGTCCCGGTCATCGGCTGGCTGTTCAAGCGTTTCACGATCACCGACGACGATCGCGAGATCGTGATCATCGTCAATCCGACGGTCGTCAGGGACCCGATCGAGGGGATGGGCGTCTGGAGGTTCCCCGACGTGGCGCCGCTCTCCCGGCGCTGGGTCGACAAGGTCCTCGAGTTCGGACAGAAAGAATGGCCCCACGCGAAGAGCGACGGGTGTGTGCGTTGAAAAGCGGCACCTGCCGAACTCCATACGTGGGCGATGCGAAAAGTTGCAGTCGGTCCCGGAGGCGATGTCGTGCTGCCTCGGGGGAAGCAGGAAGACGGTTTGGTCGGCGCGTCCAGCCGGTTCCGGGGCCTCTTGGCTCCGGGCTGGAACGTCGGCCGGGTGAGAGGAGTCGAGTCGTCAACAGGAGGTTCTTTCATGTCGTTCATCATCAAGCGCCGTCAGAAGGGCGCAGCGCTGGTCGAGTACGGTCTTCTCGTTGCGGGCGTCGCGCTGGTCGCCACGGCGGCGGTCGCGATCTTCGGCTCGAAGACGAGCGACCTCATCGCTTCGGTCGCGTCGGTCCTCCCGGGCCAGAACGCGGCGAACAACGGTCCGATCACGAGCGGCAAGCTCGTCGAGACCACGGCGGGCGCCACGGCGAACCCGGCCGGCAGCCCGATCGAGCTCGACGTGGACACGATCCTCACGAACTCGGGTACGGAGCGCCTCAGCACGAATCTCGGCGTGGACATGACGACCCTCGTCATCGAGACGAACTAGTCCATCCGCCGGGACGGAAGTCCTCCCGGCATGCGACGGGGTCCCGCCCTGCGGGGCCCCGTCGAACCGCAGTGCCTTTCCCCGAGACGATCGCCAGCGAGGTGGCCCAGGGATGAGCGAGCTCTCCACGTCCATCAGGGTCCGCGCATCGCGTGGCGCCGTGCTCGTGGAGTTCGCTCTCGTGGCGCTCGCCTTCTACCTGCTCGTCGCCGCGATCGTGACCTTCGGGATGCTGATCCACACGGCGCAGGTGGCGCAGGACGCTGCGCGCCTCATGGCCCGCGAGCTCTCGCTCACGGCGCTCCCGGCCGCGTTCACGTTCGACCAGGCGATGGCGTCCTCGGTCGTGCGCACCGGCATCTTCAGCCCCGACGCGCTCGTCGTGGACCTGGACGACATCCCGGGCGGCGTGAGCCTCGACACGTTCGTGGCCTCGATGCCCGACGTCAACCGCGCGCTCCGTCCGCTCATGATCTACGACGAGGTCGAGACCTCCGGCGGACTGCGCCGTCTCCTGCGCATCCCCGGCGCGCTCATCGTGTCGCCGACGGCGCCCTCCGGACTCACGGTCGCCGTGCCGCAGGTCGTCAACGTGAGCGCCTCGGGTCACGAGACGATCCGGTGGCTGCCGGTCGTCGAGGAGGTCCGCACGGACCCCGCGAACCCGGCGACCGGTCCCTTCAGCGTGACGTCGACGGCGCCCGTCGCCGGCGTCGTCGCCATCCGGATCAACATTCCGTCGCAGTCCTCTGCGATGGGGAGCTTCATCACGCAGCCGACGAACTACGCGCCCAACATGGACCATCCGGTCCTCGCCGACGACTCGGGAGTCGTCGCGGTCAACGCCGCGCCGGGTGCCCTCGCGGGCGCGCCGAGCACGACGGGCTTCGGCGCGAACGACGGCGTCTACGGCCTCGGCCACGTCGAGGCGCTGGCGAAGCAGATCCGCCCGTTCCGTCGCGTGGTGACGGCGCAGGCGTTCTTCCGGCGCGAGATCTTCACCGAGCAGTCCCTGCCGTGAACCAACGAAGAGGTAGGTCAACATGACGTCCGTCAAAGCACGCCGCTCGAGGAGCCCAAGCTGGTTCCTCGGGCTCGTCGTCGTCGCGGGTCTCCTCGTGATGGGCATCGCCGTCGCGTTCGTCTACGTCGCGTCGGGCGGGGTCATCACCGTGCCGTTC
>JANNHP010000188.1:0-1996 GCA_031404455.1 Planctomycetia bacterium
GCTCGTACGTGAAGGGCGCGCCCGAGTCCGTCTTGTCCTCCTGCGTGGCCGTGGCGAGCGGGAACGAGTCGCGAACGCTGACCGCCGAGGACCGCGACGCGCTCCAGGCCCTGAACGAAGGTCTCGCGGCGCGCGGCCTGCGCGTGCTCGCCGTCGCGTGCCGCGACGTGCCGGCGACGGAGGCGGGCGCGGCCCTCGGAGAAGAGGAACTGACCTTCCTGGGCCTGGTCGGCATGGTCGATCCGCCGCGCCCCGCGGCGCGCGCGGCCGTCGCCTCGTGCCGCGCCGCCGGCATCCGCGTCGTGATGATCACGGGCGACCAGCCGGCAACCGCGCTCGCGATCGCTCGCGATCTCGACATCGCGGCGGGCGACGGCGAAGTGCTCGCCGGGCCCGCGGTCGAGGCGATGGACGACACGGCGCTCGCAGGCCGCGTCGAGTCCGTGTCGGTCTACGCGCGTGTCAGCCCGGAGCACAAGCTGCGGATCGTGCGGGCCTGGAAGGCGCGGGGCGCCGTCGTGGCGATGACGGGCGACGGAGTGAACGACGCGCCGGCGCTGAAGGGCGCGGACATCGGCATCGCGATGGGCAGGAGCGGCACCGACGTGGCGAAGGACGCGGCTGCGATGGTCGTCACCGACGACGACTTCGCGTCGATCGTCGCCGCGGTCGAAGAGGGGCGCCGGATCTTCGAGAACATCAGGAAGACGCTCCTCTACCTCTTGACCGGGAACCTCGCCGAGATCCTGGTCATGGCGACGGCCGTCGTCGCCGGCTGGCCGCTTCCGCTCCTGCCGATCCAGCTCCTCTGGATCAACCTCGTGACGGACGGCCTGCCCGCGCTCGCGCTCGCGCTCGCGACCGACCCGGCGGACCCCGATCTCCTACGCAAGCCGCCGCGCCCCGCCGGGTCGGAGATCGCCGACCGGGGGTTCCTCCTCCACATGCTGACGGTCGGGCTCGTCGACACGGCGGTCACGCTCGCGGGCTTCCTCTACGGTCTTTACGTCGAGAACTCCGTCGAGCGCGCGAGGACGTACGCCTTCTCGATCCTCGTCATCGCGGAGGCGCTGCGAGCCTTCGCGGCGCGCAGCCGGACCCGGACGATCTGGGAGGTCGGTCTCTTCTCGAACTGGCGGCTCTTCGCGGTCGTCGCCGCCACGCTGCTCATCCAGTTCTGGAGCCATCACTCCGGCGCGCTGGAGAGCTTCCTGCACACCGGCGAGCTCACGTGGACGGAGTGCGGGGCGGTGTTCGCTCTGGGCGCAGTTCCCGTGACGGTGCTCGAGGTGGCGAAGCTCGTCCGCCGGGGTCTGGCGCCGAAGCCCGAAGAAGCCGCCCATGCATGACGAGGAGCGTTCCCGCGCCGAGAACGGACGGGCCTCGACCGTCCGGCTGCGACGGATGGGCATCGACACGTACCGCGAGCCCGTCATCTACATGCGCGCGGACCGTGAAGTCAGCCGCTCGCAGGACCGCCGACACGATGGAGACGCTGGCGCCGGTTGAACTCGACGCTGCAGCGATGCGGCGCGTCGTCGAGCGCGAGGGCGGCTTCGTCGTGTGGGGCGGCTCGCCGACGTGGCCTCGCGCGCCGGCACGCCGTACGTCGTGCTCACGAAGACGCGTCGCGGCGACCGCGATGTCGAGGTCTCCTTGCCCGACGTCGAGCGGTGGCGCGACCGCACGCCGATCCTCGTGGACGACATCGTCTCGACGGCGCGGACGATGATCGCGACCGTCGGTCATCTCCTCCGCGCGGGCATGAAGCCGCCGGTCTGCATCGGCGTGCACGCGGTCTCCGCGACGAAGGCGTACGACGACCTCGTCGCGTCGGGGGCCGCCCGCGTCGTGACCTGCAACACGATCCCTCACGCATCGAACGAGATCGACGTGAGCGGCGCGTTGGCCGCGGCGGCTCGTGACGCATCGACCTGAACCACGCCGACGTCGGTAGGGTTGCGCCCCATGGAACGAGATCGCGTGGATCACTAGC
>JANNHP010000189.1:0-11725 GCA_031404455.1 Planctomycetia bacterium
CGCCGATCCTCGTCCCCGCGTTCGCGGCGCTCCTCCGCGGCGAACCGCCGCCCAAGGACCAAGAGCCGCTGACGAAGGACTCGCTGCAGACGGTCTTCGTCCACGCGACGCGAGCACTCGCCGCCGAGCGGACGACGATCGTGTTGATAGACGACCTCCACTTCGCGCCCGAGGAGGGCCGCGCGCTCTTCGCCGCGCTGGCGATGGCAGTGCCCGGCCACCGAGTCCTCCTCGTCGGCACCGCGCGTCCGGGCATCGACGAGAAGTGGCTCGCGAACCTCGACCGCCTGGATCAGACGTCGCGCATGCCGCTCGCGCGCCTGTCGCCGAAGGACCTCGCGCGGCTCCTCGTGGACGCCTTCCACTCGCAGCGCCTCGCCGAGGAGCTCTCGTTCAAGATCGCGGCGAAGTCCGACGGCAACCCGTACTTCGTCTTCGAGATCCTGCGCGGCCTGCGCGACGGCCAGTTCATCGCGAAGCAGCCCGACGGCACGTGGGTGACGACGCGGATCATCGCGGACATCGAGGTTCCCTCGACGGTGAAGGACCTGGTCTTCGCGCGGATCGCGAGTCTGCCGACCGAGGAGCGCAACCTGCTCGACGTCGCCGCGTGCGCCGGGTTCGAGTTCGACCCCGTGCTCGTCGGCGAGGTCCTCGGCCTCGCGCGCGTCCCGTCGCTGCAGCGCCTCGCCGCGATCGAGAAGTCGCACCGCCTCGTCCGCTCGGCCGGTCGCCGATTCGTCTTCGACCACCACCAGGTGGCCGAGGTGCTGTACGCGGCGCTGCCGGAGATGCTGCGGGAGCACTATCACGCGTCGATCGCGGAGGCGATGGAGACGCGGCACGGCGCCGCCGAGAGGGATCCGAAGTCGATCGACGGCGCGCTGTGCCTGGATCTCGCCGAGCACTTTCTGAAGGGGGCGAAGGGGCCGCGCGCGTCGCGATACCTGGACGCGGCGATGACGCACCTGGAGAAGGGCTACCTCAACGAGGCGGCAGTCCGACTGGCCCACCGCGCGCTGGAAGTACCCGGTCTCCTCGCGGGGAAGGACCGATGCAAACTCCTACTCCGCAAGGCCGATGGACTCGCGAACCTCGGACGGGCCGACGATGAGCGCTCCTCGCTAGATGAGGCAGTTCGCTTGGTTGACATCGCCGGCGAGCCTGGACTTCGCGCCCGCGCGCGCGACGCGCTCGGGTGGCATCTCGAACGCGTCGGCCGTCCGGACGAAGCCTTGGAGGTCCTGCGCGAAGCCGTCACGTTGGCGCGAGTCGCCGACGACCAGCAGGCCGAGGCTTCGGCGACCGGGCGTCTGGGGAGCGCTCTCGGGGAGCTGAGCCGCAGCGAGGAAGCGCGGGCACACCACGACCGGCACCTCGCGCTCTCTCGCAAGTTGGGGTGTCGCCGGGGTGAGGCCGCCGCGATTGGAGATCTGGGGAACCTCTTTCACGACCTCGGCGAGTTCGACGCCGCTCGCGGGCACCACGAGCGGTCTCTAGCGCTGGCTCACGAGATCGGCGACCGGCGCAGCGAGCTGGCAGCCAGCGGCAACCTGGCGAGCGCTCTCCACGGCACCGGCCGTTACGACGAGGCGAGGACGCACTACGAACACGCCCTGCGCCTTGCGCGCGAATTGGGGAACCGGCGAGCGGAGTCCAACGGCAACGGGAACTTTGCCAACCTCCTCATGGACCTCGGCCGGTACGACGAGGCCCGGATGCACCTGGAGCGCTACATCGCCGTGGCTCGCGAGATCGGTGACCGTAAGGGCGATGCGGTCGGCAACGGGAACTTGGCGCACCTCCTCCAAGGGCTCGGCCGAGCCAACGAGGCCCAGGCACACGCCCGACACGCGTTGACCCTCGCCCGGGAGATCGGTCACCGGTATGGCGAGGGGTTCTGGCTGAACATCGTCGCCGAACTCGCCGCCGACGTCGGCAACGCCGAGGAGGCAGAGCTACGATTCGCGGAAGCGTTCGAACTACGGCAGCGGATCGGACATGCGGACGGAGCGGCCGTGACGCTCGTCGAGTGGGGCGGATTCCTCGCGCGCCTGGGGCGTACCACAGAGGCGGGCGCGCGACTGGCTCAGGCGCTGGCGATCGCTCAGCGGGTTGATGACGCCACCCCGAGGATCCGTGCCGCCGCGCACTTGGCTGCCCTGCCCGGAGGTGACGCGGGGCCGGCTCTCGAAGCGTTCGAGGCGCAGCAGTCACGGATCGATCACGGCTCCAAGATGCAGGCTCGCGTCTTGCTCTGGCAGGCGACCCGCGACCCAGCCCACCTCATCGAGGCCAAGCGCCTCCTCGACCACCTCGTCGCCCACGCGCCGGCCGACTGCCGCGAGACGATGCTCTCGAACGTCCGCCTGCATCGGGAGATCACGGCCGCCGCGACTGAGGAAGGCCTGTGATCGACTTGTCTGCGGCGCGCTACTTGAACCTGAACTCGCCGGACCTGCGCTCGGTCCAGGTCGCCGAGTGGGCGCCGCCGTGCGAACCGCACGCGACGAGCACGCGCACGACAGGCGTCGGCGCGTCCGCGAAGTCGGCGCCCACGACGGTCGCCTTGAGCGATCGGCGCACGAGATTGACGACGACCGTGACCTTCGGAAACACGCCCTTGGCGCTCCTCCAGGTGGCGGAGACGGGGCGGCGCTTGTGCTTCGTCACCTTCCACGGCGGAACACCTGGCGCAATCGAGATCGACACGGGCGCGTTCGCCGCGCCGAGCTGGAGCTCGAGTCCCCCGGCGACCGGGTCGAAAGCCGCGCCGGTCGCGGACGCGGACGGGAACGCATACCTCGCGGAGAGCGTCAGCTTGTCGCGTCGGGGCTTCTTCGAGTCCGTCAGCGTCCCCGACACGACGGTCACGTCGAGGGTCGACGGCAGCGTCGCCGTCGCGACGTTCGAGTACGGCGACGGGCCCTGTAGCGCGAGAGCGCGAACGCGGTAGGCGCACGGCCAGCCAGGATGCAGCTCGAAGTCGGCAAACGCGGTGACGTCGGTTCTCAGCGCGGCCAGGGTCCGGAAACCCTCGCCGCCGACGGCGCGCTCGAGACCGAACACGACCTCGTCCCGGCTGTTGTCGGTCCACGACAGCCAGTTCGCGCCGTCGTCCCCCGCGACGAGCGCGAGCTGACTCGGCGCCCTCGGGAGCGGGGGCGGTGGAACTCTGCCGTCGGTCGTGATGATCGCGTCGTTCGACCACGCGGAGTTGCCATTCGCGTTGAACGCACGCACCCGGTACGTGTACGTGACCGACGGGTTCAGCAGGTCGTCGACGTGTGACGTCGCATTCGCGCTCGTGGTGGTGAGCAGACCGAACGAGTAGCCCGTGGGCTTGCGTTCGACTCGGAACCCCGTCTCATCCGTCGACCTGTCCTCCCAGTCGAGGACGACGCAGGCGCCGTCCTGGTAGCTCGCGACGAGGTTGATCGGCGCGGCGGGTGCCGGCCCCGGCGTACCTCCCCCGCCCAGCGGGAACTTCGCCACGAACACGTCTTCGACGCCCCCGCCGTGAGCAGTTTGGATCGGAGACTGCACTGGAAAGTCGGTCGATGCGCTGAGCCCGACGACGCATGCGTCGCCGAGTTCGTCCAATGCGATGTCGCACGTCTGGTCGCGAGCGGAGCCGCCGAGGTAGCTCGAGAACAGGAGGACGGAGCCGGTCGAGTTGAACCTCGCCACGACGCCGTCACCTCCACCCGCGTACGACGACTGCGTCGGTGTCGCTACCGGGAAGTCGCTGGACAGCGTCGAGACCGAGACCGTCGCCGTGCCGCCGTAGCCAGCGGCAATCTCGCTGCCGACGTCCAAGTCGGACCCGCCCAGATAGGTGGAGTAGATGAGCGCCGAGCCCGACGCGCTGAGCTTCGTCACGAAGGCATCGCCGCCGCCGCCGGGCGTCGATTGATACGCCGACTGCATCGGGAAGTTGGAGGAGTACGTCGTTCCCGTGACGAACGCCGCGCCGAACTCGTCCACCGAGATCCCGCCCGTTCCCTCGTTGTAGAAGGGGGGGCTCTCCCAGTAGGAGTCGTCGCCGGACCCGCCGAGGAACGTCGAGTACGCCAACGCCGATCCGGACGAGTTGATCTTCGCAACGAAGGTGTCGCCACCGCCGCCGTAGGAGCTCTGTACGGCGGATTGGATCGGGAAGTCCGTCGAGGTCGTCCGGCCGGTGACGTACGCGCCTCCACTGCTGTCGACGGCGATGTCGAACCCGTGCTCCCAGCCGCTCCCGCCGAGGAACGTCGAGTACACGAGTGTGGATCCCGATTCACTGAGCTTGGAGACGAATGCGTCGTTGGCTCCCCGATACACGCTCTGAAGTGCCGACTGCGTGGGGAAGTCCGACGACTCCGTCGCGCCCAGCACGTAGGCGGACCCGTAGGCGTCCACAGCGATGCTCGTACCGACCCCCTCCTCCCCGGCTCCGCCGAGATAGGTCGAGTACGACAACGAGGAACCGGATGCGCCGAGTTTCGCGACGAAGGCATCGTGCGCGCCGCTGCGCGCGCTCTGAAACGCGCCGAGCGTGGGGAAGTTCGACGAGTGAGTCTGGCCGCAGACGTACGCGGCGCCCGCGGAATCCACGGCGATTCCCTCTCCATGGTCGGCGGAGGAACCACCGAGATACGTCGAGTAGATCACCGCGGAACCTGTCGAGTTGAGCTTCGTCACGAATGCATCCACGCCCGCGGAAGCCAGCGTGGCTTGGTACGGAGACTGGAGCGGGAAGTTGGACGAGCGAGTCGTGCCGCCCACATACGACGCGCCATCAGATCCGACGGCGACACCCACCCATCGTGCCTCCGAACCACTCCCTCCCAGGAGAGTCGAGTACGTCAGCGACGGATCGATCACGAGCGCCCGCGCCGCGTCGTAGGCGCCGACGTGGAATCGAACTCGGCCGTCCGACGTCAGCGCGAACGCCGCCGCGACCGGACGCCGCGCCCCGTCGATCGTCTGGAACGCGACCGGCCTCGACTGCCGCAACTCGCCGAGGTCCGTCGCGGCGCGGAGCGCGCCGTCGTCCCCGATCGTGAGATCGCGCGCGCCTTCGAGCGCGATCTCGATCGCCCGAACGTCCGCGCCCGGCGCGATGGCGAGGTCGTACGTCAACCTCCGCGTCACGTCGCCGTGCCAGTGGACGTCGACGCCCGGGTAGACCTCGCGGACGACGACGCCCTCGAAGGTCGCCGCGCCGGTCACCCACTTCGACGGGTCCGCGCCGAGGAAGTAATTGCACTTGCCGGGCAGGCGGCCGCGCGCCTCGACCGACGGTGAGGCGTTGCCGCCCGCGAAACTCATCCGGACGACCTCCGTCGCCCGCGTCACGTCGGCATCCTCGTCCGACGGCGATCGCCGGTCCCGCCGGGCACCGCCCGCCGACGCTGAGTGCAGCGCGAACACCGTCTCCGTCGCGGTGACGAACGCGGTGATCCCGCCGGCCCGCGCCATGAATCGCACGCGCTCGTCGGTCTGGCCGAGGTTCTCCTCGAATGCCAGCGGCAGACCGCCGGTGCGGGCCGACCGCGCCGACACGGCGCTCCGCGGTGACGTCGCACGCACCGCGGCGACCAGGTCGCCTGGACGGAGATCGACTCCCGCCGCGAGCCCGCCGAGTCCGGTGGCTGCCAGGACCGCGCTCCGCGTCCATCTCATGTTCGGATCCCCTCGGTTCGGAACCGGCTCAAGCTCTGTCGCGCACTCGCGCGGAACCCGCCGGCGGCGTGCCGCCACTCGACGGATCCCGTTTCTCTCACGGCGTCCGCCGTCAGCGCCAGCCCCACGTACTCGTGTACACGCTCACGTCGGCGGTGAGGTTCACGGGCGTGCCGCCCACGGCCGGGACGCGGTAGACGTCCGGGTTGAGGTTGCCGTACCCGTACACGAGGTACGCCCCGTTCGGCGACCAGGACGGATTGCTGAGCCCGGCCGAGGACGACGCCGTCGTCACGATCGTCGTCTCGCTCGACCCGCTCGCCGTGATCGAGCGCAACGCGGGCGTGCCATTCGCCAGTCTGCAACTGAACGCGACCCGCGTCCCGTCGGGCGACCAGGCCGGTCCGCTCGCCGCCAGCGAGGTCGGAAGCAGCGTCGTGCCGCCGGTCGCCAGGTCCGCGATCCAGAGCGCGCCGCCGACCGACGCGACGATTCGACCGTCGGGCGACCAGTCGGTGTCCATCACGTTCGCGCTGGACAGGGAGACGGACGGCTCCACCGGCTGCCCGGCGAGTCCCGCCACGTTGCCGTCGGCGTCGAACACGACCGATGCGGTGTAGATGCCGTACGGTCCGAGGACGCCGCCTACGTAGCGCGCCCCGACCAGCGAGATCATCGCGTCGTCCCGCGACCATCTCGAGTAGGCCGTCGCGACCAGCATGTCCGCCTGCGCGAACAGGTCAGTGACGATCGCGCCGTCGTCGCGCACCGCCACGATCGTGCGGCGCTGGATGACGCCTCCCGGGAAGTACTCGCCCGGGATCGTCCGGGAACCGAGGAACCACCGGTGACCTGCGTGCATCCCGAAGCTGGGATGGGCGTTCTGAGAGTCGCCCGCGACGTTCGGGACCCCAACGGGCAGCGAGGTCTTCGCCGAACCGTCCGGGTTCATCGTCCACATCAGGCCCTGCGAGCCACCCGTGATGAAGTAGACCTTCCCGGCCGGCAATGGCGGCGGCGGCGGCGGCGGCGCCGGCTTCTTCCCCGCCACGGCCACGCCCGCCGGAACCGACCACGCGGCCACGACCATCGCCAATGCCAACATCCGTCTCGCCTTCATCGCGTCCCCCTCGGCCGTGCCCCGCACGGCGTGTCGCGCCTTCGGGACCGCGCGGGCCTCGGTGGCCCGCTGCGTCCCTGCACCGGGATGAACACGGAACCGGCGCGCCGTGGACGCCGGCCGCGCGAAATCGGTCAGAGGAGGCCGCGCGGAGGGTCCCGTCGGGATCGGCGCGGACGATTCGCCTCCTTGGGTGCGCCGGGTCGCCTCGTCCGAGTAGACTCCGCGCCCCGATGAACGAAGTGATCTCCGAGCGCTACGAAGTCCTCGACAAGCTCGGGGCGGGCGTGCTCGGCGAGGTCGTCAAGGTCCGCGACCAGACGACCGGTGAACTCCGCGCGATCAAGCTCTTCAAGCCGCAGGTCATCAGCCCGAGCAACATGGGCCGCTTCGAGCGCGAGTTCCGCGCGATCACGAGCATCCAGCACCCGAACATCGTGAAGGTCTACGACTTCGGCGTGCACAAGGACCGGCCGTACTTCTCGATGGAGCTCCTCGACGGCACGGACCTGCGCCGCTACATCGCCGACACGCGCCCCGCCGCCGACCACCCGGGCTTCGACGACTACTTCCGCCGCTCCGCGTACGTGTTCCACCAGATCGCCGACGCGCTCGGGACCGTGCACGCGGCGGGGATCGTCCACCGCGACCTCAAGCCGGAGAACATCTTCGTGAAGTTCGGGAAGTTTCCGCGCGCGAAGCTCCTCGACTTCGGACACGCGAAGACCGGCGACAACCAGAACCTCACCGTCACCGGCACCGTGCTCGGCACCGCGTGGTACATCCCGCCCGAACAGGCGATGGGCAAGGAGATCGGACCGCCGGCCGACCTCTATTCCCTCGGCTGCGTGATGTTCGAGACGCTGACCGGCAAGCCGCCCTACGGCGGACGCAGCGTGATGGAGGTGATCCTCTCGCACATCCAGCGTCCGGTGCCGGACGCGCGCGAGTTCGATCCGCGAGTGCCTGAGCGGCTCGCGAAGATGTGCATGCACTTGATGAAGAAGGAGCCGGCGGATCGGCCCGAGTCCGCGATGGTCGTCGCGAAGTTCCTGCTCGACGAGTGATCCCTTGAAGCCGCGCATCCTCATCGCCGCGTCGCTCGTCGCGCTCGCCTCCTGCAGGTTCGGGGCGGACGGCACCTACGGCAGCCGCGACGTCGTCGTGCGCGCGGACCGGCGTCCGAAGGTGCGCGACGTCGAGCCGGAGGCGCCGCCAAAGGCTCCGGAGATCCCGCAGGTCGTCCAGCCCGCGACGGCCGCGCCCGCGCCGCTCTTCGACGACCGCCTGCCCGCGCCCGCCGTCGCGACCGAGCACGTGCCGAAGCCGTGGCCGTTCGACGTGCAGAGCTACGCGATCCGTCTCACCGTCGACCCGAAGGAGCGCGCGATCTCGGGCTCGGTCCGGATCGACGTGAAGGACGCCGCGGACGGCCTCGCCGAACTGCCCCTCGACGCCGTCGGCTTCGAGATCGCCCGCGTCTGGGACGACGGCGAGAAGCCCCGCGAGACGGAGTTCTCCTACGACGGGACGACGCTCCGGATCCCGCTCACTGAGCCGCGGCGGACCGGCACGAGCCGTTCGTTCGAGATCGAGTACTCCGGTCGCCCGCTGCGCGGCATCTACTTCAACGAGGGCCATCCGCCGCAGGTCTACACGCAGGGCGAGATGGAGGACTCGCGGTACTGGTTCCCGTGCCACGACTTCCCCGACGACCGCGCGACGCACGTGCTGATGGTCACCGCGCCGGACGACTGGACGGTCGTGGGTGCCGGTCGCGCGCCGGGCCCCGCGCGCGTCGAGACCGACGGCCGGCGCGTGCCGCGCATCTTCGGGCTCGACGTCCCGCACGTCTCGTACCTCGTCTCCATGACGACGGGCGAGTACGAGACGATCACCGAGAACGGTGTCGTGCCGCTGCACTACGTCGTCGAGAGTCGTGATAAGAAATTCGCGTCAGCGAATTTCCGGAAGACGAACGACGTGCTGAAGTTCTTCGGCGACGCCACCGGCCTTCCCTACCCGTACCCGACGTACTCGCAGACGTGCGTCCGCCACTTCATGTGGGGCGGCATGGAGAACATCAGCGCGACGACGCTGACGGATCACACGATCCATCCGCCGGACTGGGAGCCGGCGAGGAGTTCGACGAGCCTCGTCGCGCACGAGGCCGCGCACCAGTGGTTCGGCGACTGGATCACCTGCGCCGACTGGTCGCACAACTGGCTGAACGAGGGCTTCGCGACGTACTACGACGCGCTCTTCACCGAGCACGACGAGGGCCGCGACGCCTTCCTATGGGAGATGCGCGGGAACCGCCACGGCGCGCTCGGCGCGATGGACCACGAGCGGCGCGCGATCGTCTCGAACCGCTGGGCGAGTGCCGAGGAGATGTTCGACGGCCACGCGTACGCCGGCGGCGCCGCGCGCCTGCACATGCTGCGGCACCTCCTCGGCGACAAGGAGTTCCACGGTGCGATCCGCCACTACGTGAAAACCTGCGGCCTGAAGTGCGTGACGACCGACGACTTCGAGAACGCCGTCGAGGAGTTCACCGGGCAAGACCTGACGTGGTTCTTCGACCAGTGGTTCAGGAAGCCCGGCTACCCGGTGCTGAAGATCCGCTGGACGTGGGACGAGGCGAAGAAGGCGATATTCGTCACCGTCGAGCAGACGCAGGGGACCGATGGCGGCGCGCCGGAAGCGTATCGGTTGCCGCTGGACGTCGAACTCGGCACGTGGAGGATCCACGGGGAGTTTCAGGGAGTTGAGCGTTTCGTCCACCGCCTGAACGTCACGAAGCGCATCGAGACATTCGAGATTCGGCACGATCGGCAGCCGATGTTCGTTCAGCCCGATCCGGAGACGGCGATCCTCGCCCGGTTCGATCTCGAGCGTTCGGTGGACGACTGGATTGCGGAGGTGTCGCTCGACGTTACGAAGATCTTCTCGGGCCACAACCCGGCGCTGCGCCAGGACGCAGCGGAGGCGCTCGCCGGCATCGTGAAGGACGAGAAACGTGCGGCTCCGGATCGGGACAAGGCACATGCGGCGTTGCTGGAAGCGTTCCGGCAGCCCGGCTTCGAGGACTTCGCTCAGTTCCTGGCCGCGCTCGCCGGACAGGTCGCCTCCCGCAAGGACGACGCGACCGCGCAGGTGCTCATCGACGCGATGAACTCCGACGCCGACCTCCGCGTGCGCCTCGCCGCGTCCGACGCGCTTCACGGTTTCGACGGCAACGCGAAGGCGCGCGACGCGCTCGCGCTCCATCTCGACGACGCGAACGACCTGATGCGCGCGTCCGCCGTCGCGGGCGTCGCGAAGCTGAAGCATCCGCAGGCGTTTGAGCATCTCGTCGCGGCACTCGACAAGCCGGGCTGGCACTCCGTCGTGCGCGTCGCGGCGCTCCGCGGGTTCGCGGACCTCGGCGACGAGCGCGCGTTCGCGACGCTCGTCCGCTTCGCCGCGCCGGGCGACGACTGGTCGCGGACGACGGCGATCGACTCGCTCGGACGCATGGGGCGCAAGAAGCCCGAGTACCGCGAGGCGGTGCTGACGTACCTCGACGATCCCGTCCGCGACGTGCGCCGCGAGGCCGCGCAGGCGCTCGGCAAGATCGCCGACCCGGACACGATCCCGACGCTCTGCGCGCACTTCGCGACGGAGACGTGGCCCGGCGTGAAGGACGCTCTCCGCAACGCCGTGAAGGCGTGCCGCGCGGCGGCCGTCGAGGAGGGACGTCTCGTCACCGTCGAGGCGGCCCGCGCACACGAGATCCGCGAGAAGCACGCGCCGCTCCGCGACGAGGCCGACGCCGTCGAGGAGTCCATCAAGACGCTCGCCGGCGACGCGAAGACGGCGGCCGAGGCGCGTCTCAAGACGCTCCACGCCGAGATGGCTCCGCTCCAGCGCGACCTCGACGCCCTCGGCGTGCCCGTCAAGCCGAAGCCCAAACCGCCCGCGCCCTCGGCGCCTGCGGCGAAGTAGCAAGTTCGGACCGCTCGTCACGACGCGCAAGTGCCAATCTGCTCAGCGACTGCTGCAGATTCGTAGTCCCAGGGCGGGCCATCAAGCCCCAACCGGTTCGTTCTTGCCCATGTAGGGGCGACCCATGGGTCGCCCGCGAAGGTCCGCAGATGGACGCTCCGCGTCTCGCGCTTGCCAGTGAAAGCGGACGGCGGGCGACCCATGGGTCGCCCCTACAAGGACATATCGACCACGTTGCCTGTTGCGCCTCGATGGCCCGTGCCGGGACTACGAACCAGGAAGGCGCGCGCGCTCTCCCGGGCCCTTGGATGCCCAGAGTTCGCGAAGTGATTGGGAACGTGCCGCAGTCTGCGCCCCGGATCGGTCAGGATCCGCGCGTGGCGGGATCTCTTCTTCCATGAGCGACGCCTCCCGACCGCTCGGGCGCAGGATCGACGCCGAGGAACTCCTCGCCCACGCTGCGTGGCTGCGCGGACTCGCGCGGAGCCTCGTCAAGGACGAGCACGCGGCCGATGACGTGGTGCAGGAGACGTTCGCCGCCGCGGTCTCGCATCCGCCGCGCGACAAGGGAGCGCTGCGCGGGTGGCTGGCGAAGGTCGCGCGCAACGCGGCGTGGAAGTCGCACCGCGGCGACCGCAGGCGCGCGGACCGCGAGCAGGCGGCGCCGTCGCGCGGTGCTGAGCCCTCGTCGTCGGAGATCGTCGAACGGATCGAGACGCAGCGGGCACTCCTCGACGCAGTAGAGGCGCTCGAGGAGCCGTATCGCACGGTCGTGATGATGCGGTTCTACGACGGCAAGCCGCCGCGCGAGATCGCGCGCGAACTCGGCGTGACGCCCGAGGTCGTGTGGCAGCGGCTCTCGCGGGCGATCGCGATGCTGCGGGCGCGACTCGACGACCGCCGCGGCGGACGCGACGCGTGGGCGGGCGTGTTCGTGTTCTGGCTCGG
>JANNHP010000190.1:0-23889 GCA_031404455.1 Planctomycetia bacterium
CGCTTTCACCGACGCCACCGCGACGAAGTTCCCGGCCGTGAGCGGCGACGAGGACTGGCGCGCGAAGGACGGTGTCCTCCTCGACATCGACGGCGACGGCGACCTCGACCTCGCGATCATCACCGACGACACGATCTCCGCGGGCGCGCGGCCGAGCCTCCGCATCCTGCGCAACGACGGCACGGGTGCCTTCACCGACTACACCTCCACGGCCGTCCCCGCGAACACCACGTACGGCGACTCGAGCCAGGGCCTCGCGATCGCGGCGGCGAATCTCGACGGCGTGAACGGCACGGACCTCGTGATCGTCCACACCGCGTACTTCCACGAGCAGATCGTCATCCCCGGCGGGCCTCCGATCCCGGGCCAGGACGAACAGCCGCCGGACACCGTGATCGACAACTACTTCGCCGCGACGCGCGTGCTGGCGAACAACGGCTCGGGCACGTTCTCGCGCAAGGCGGACGCGATGCCCCCCGTGACGCCGTCCGGCACGAACCAGTTCCAGGGCGGGGCCGTTGCGGTCGGCGACGTGAACGGGCAGGGCCGGGAGGACATCGTCGTCACCCGCGCCCTGCCGGTGACCGATCCCCAGAACTCGTCGAACTACCTCCTCGCGACCACGCTCCTCACGAACAACGGCAGCGCGGTCTTCACCGACGTGACGGCGTCGAAGCTCCCCGCGGCGAGCGACCCCGAGTACCTGCACGGAGACCGCGTCCAGCTCTCGAACCTCGACGGCGACGGCGACCTCGACCTCGTCCTCGTGTCGAACTCGGCGATCGTCAGCCCGGTCACGGACGAGGTGACGACGAGGTCCGCGACGCGTCTCTTCTCGAACGACGGCACGGGCGCCTTCACGGCGCTCGGCGCGAGCGCGCTGCCCTCGGCGATCGACCTCGACGTGCACCAGGGCGACCGCGTCCTCGCGGCCGACTTCACCGGCGACGGCAAGGCCGACCTCTTCGTCGTGTCGCAGCGCGCTCCCGAGTTCGCGGGACGCGCGGGCCGCTTCCTCGTGCAGGTCGGCGGCGCGTGGCTGCGCGGGTCGAAGGGCCTGCCGAGCCAGTTCGCCGGCGACGATTTCCGGGGCTCCGACGCGGCGCCCGTGGACGTGGACGGAGACGGCGACCTCGACATCGTGATCGTGCGGGACGAACCGAACGACGCGGTCAGGAACACCATCGTCCTGACGAACCCCCGCTAGCCGCGCATGACACGCTCAACGAACCTCACGTTCGCACTCGCGATGGTCGTCGCCACCGGCTGCGGAGGCGCCTCGGCGAAGGAAGGCGTCCACGCCGACGTCGCCGTCGCCGTTGCGAAGACCCGCGCCGCGCACCCCGAGCTCTTCCGCCGCAAGATCGTGCTGCTCGGCTTCGACTCCTGCGACCCCGACCTCGTGGACCAGTACGTCGGCGAGGGCAAGCTCCCGAACTTCGCGCGCCTGCGCCGGGAGGGCGCGCACGGCGCGCTCCATTCGCTGCAGCCGACCCTCTCGCCGGTGGTGTGGACGACGATCGCCACGGGCATGACGCCGCAGCGGCACGGCATCCTCGACTTCGTCACCGAGACTCCCGCGGGCATGGTGCCGGTGACGAGCAGGATGCGCAACGCCGACACCATCTGGGATCTCCTCTCGCGGCAGGGCGAGAAGGTCGGCGTCGTCGGATGGCTCGTGTCGTGGCCGGCGGAGCCCGTCAACGGGTTCATGGTCACGGACCGCATGGGTCAACTCGCGTTCCACTACGGCGAGGAGCGCACCGAGGACGCCCCGCAGCGCACGTGGCCCGAGGAACTCGCGAGGCAGATGAAGGACGACATCGTCGGTCCCGAGGACGTGCCGCTCGAGAAGGTGCGGCCGTTCCTCGACATCGGCGCGAAGGAGTTCGAGTCGTCCTTCAGCAAGACGTTCGACCCGCGCAACCGAGTCGGGAACCTGCGGCTCGTCCTCGCGACGGCGGGCACGTTCAGGAACGCCGGCGAGCGCCTCTACGCCGAGGAGAAGCCGCGCTTCTTCGCCTGCTACTTCGAGGCGATGGACGCCATCAGCCACCTGTTCATGCCGTACGCGCCGCCGAAGACGCCGTACGTGCCGACGGATCTCTACCTGAAGTACAGGAGCGCGATCGAGGCGAACTACATCTGGCACGACCGCGTCCTCGGACACTTCATGGAGCAGGCCGACGACGACACGACCGTGATCGTGGTCAGCGACCACGGTTTCAAGAACGGCGACTTCCGGATGGCCGACGGGAGCGAGTTCCACGAGAAGACGGGCGCCATGTGGCACCGCTCGTACGGCGTCTTCTACGCGTGGGGCAGCGGCATCCGGCACGGCGTGACCGTGGCGGGCGCCAGCGTCTACGACATCGCCCCCACCGTGCTCGCGGCGATGGGCTACCCGGTGCCCGAGGACATGAACGGCAAGGTGCTCACGAGCGCCTTCGACGAGGGTCTCGCGTTCGAGCGCGTGCCGACTTACCGCGGCGAGGCGCGTCTCGAGGAGATGGCGCGCGTCAAGTCGGAGCAGGGCGAGCAGACGGCGAAGAGCCCCGAGGAAGAGGACGCGATGAAGCGCCTCGAGGCGCTCGGCTACATCGGCGGCGACCGCTCGGACCCGATCTCCACGAGCCTCAACCTCGGCATGAGCCACCTCTCGCAGGGCCGTCCCCAGCTCGCGTACGAGGAGTTCAAGAAGGTGCTCGAGATGCAGCGTTCGCCGCGCACGCTCGACGCCGTGGCCGAGGCGTGCCTTCGCCTCGGACTGCTCGAGGAAGCGGAGGCGTGCATCCAGGAGTCGCTCGAGATGGACTCGTCGGGCTTCCCGCCCCTGATGCTCCGCGCGAGGGCCCAGCTCGCGCGCCGGCAGTTCGACGAAGCCGAGAAGTCCGCCCGCGCGGCCCTCGAACGGAAGTCCGACATCCCGGGCTCCTGGCAGACGCTGGCGCTCGTGCTGCAGGCCCAGCGCGCAGAGGCAGAGAAGGCGAAAGACGCGGCGCTCGTCGCGAAACTCACCGCCGCGATCATCGAGACGCACGAAGGCACGCTGAAGCTCGAGCCGCGTCAGCTCCCGGTGCTCGTCACCCTCGCCGAGGAACGCCTCGGCGGTCCGTCGAGTCCCGAGAGCGTCGAGAAGGCCCGCGACGAGCTCGATCGCGCGCTGGAGCTCGCGCCGGAACACGTCTCGGCGCTCAACAACCGCGGGATCGCGCTCCTCGCCCTCGGCAGGTTCGCGAAGGACCAGGGCCGCGCCGACGACCGCGACCGCAACATGAAGACGGCCCTCGAGAGCATCGAGAAGGCGATCACCGTGGCCGCCGCGCGCTACGGCGAGGGCTACCGCGGGTACGCCAGGGGCTGGGCGAACAAGGCGTACGTGCTCTGGCAGATGAAGCGCTTCGACGACGCCGCCGCGGCGGCGACCGAGGCGCGCCGCATCCAACCCGCCTACATCCTCAACCGGTACTTCGTCGAAGACATGGCGAACGCCGGCCACGTGTTCGCGCCGCCCGCTCCCGCCGAACCGCCGCCGCAGCCGGCGCCTGCGGAGCCGGCGCCCACGGAGCCGGCCCCGAAGTAGCCGCGGTCCCGGTCGTCCGCGCAGACCGCAGTACGATCCACGTCATGAGCCCCTCGGAGGTCCCCATCCGCAACGTCTCGATCCTCTTCGCCACGGTCTTCGCGGCGGCGACGACGCTCCGCGCCGAGTTCCGCGAGACGCACCTGAACGAGATCACGGCGCCCCTCGCGTCGTTTGCCTCGGCGCGCATCGCCGTGCTCGCGGCGCTCCCGTCGCCGTCGAAGGCGGAGAAGAAGGAACTGAAGTCGCTCCAGGCGCTCGCGAAGAAGCTCGCGAAGACGGCGTTCGCGCTGAAGCAGGACTTCGGCGAGCTCGCGGCGGCGGGCGCCGCGTTCGACAAGCTCGGGACCGCCGCCGCCGCGATGCAGCCGTCGCTCGACGAGGCCGTCCTTCGCGCGAACCTCTCGCTCTCGGAGCGCGTCGAACTGATCGGCGACTACCAGGACCTTCTTCCGCCGACGAACCCGAAGCACGGCGCCGCCGTCTCGAAGGCCCTCGCCGCCGTCACCACGGCGCGCAACGCCGCCGCCACCGCGACGACGCCCGGCAGGCGCGCCGCCGCGCTCGCGAAGGCCGACACCGCCGTCGCCAAGGCGCTCTCGAAGGCCGACAAGTACGTGCTCGCCGACCGTGAAGACGGCCAGGTCCCCCCGGCGAGGTACCGCTCGGGCGACGCGATCGGTCCCGGCGGCGGGCGCGTCGCGATCCCGCTCGATTCGGGCTCGGCGCTCGCGGGCGCGTCGGTCGTCATCGCGTCGCAGGTGATCCCGGCCCAGGCGACTGTCGTCGTCACGCTCGCCCCCGGGACGTCGTTCGTCGGCGGGCGCGACGTCGCCGCCGGTCCCGCCCTCGCCGTCGGACCGGACGCGCACGTGTTCGCGGCGCCGGTGACGGTCTACGTCCCGTTCCAGGTTCCCGAAGGCGCGAACGCCGACGACCTCGCCCTCTTCACGGCGGGACCGCCCGCCCTGCCGATCGTCCCCGTCGACGCGCGCCCGGACGGCACGCTCGGCGCCGCCGTGACCACGCTCTCCACGTTCCAGGCGGGCCTCGCTGCGCCGCCGCCGGGACAGCCGGGCGGTGCCTACCACGTGCAGTCGTTCGTCGTGAACACGTCGCTCGATCCGGCGAACCAGGACTTCGCCGGGGTGCTCGTCGGCATCCTCGACCAGACCATCACGTTCCGCTCGAACCACACCGCGTCCACGTCGCCGCCCGCCTTCCCGGTCGCGACGCGCACGTTCACGAAGGCCGTCCCCCACCACACCGACGACTCGCAGGGACCGTTCCTCGGCTCCGTCGACTTCACGTGGACCGCGGGGACGGCGGGCCGCTTCTCGTTCATGCTTCCGCTCGGAACGGGCATCGACGCCACGGTGACGGGCGTCGCGTCGGACGACGGGCGCGTGATCGCTTGGACCGGCCGCGGCGGCTCGTTCGAGTTCGTCGCCGTGGGCGTGAAGACCGACGCCGGCACCGTGACCGCGGATCTCGCGGGCCGCTGGGCGGCGGTGGAGATCGGCGCGCAGTTCCTCGACGACGCCGCGGAGCCCTTCCGTACGCGGTGGCACGACGCGCTGCGTTTCTTCACCGTGGACGCCGCGGGCGCCGTCACGTTCGATCCGAGCGGATTCCGCCACGAGACCGACATCACCTACGCGACCGACCTCGCGGAACCGGCGCACTCGCGCGACGTCCGCACGCTGGCCGACGCAGGCGCCGAGACGTGGACGATCGGCGCGAACGGCCGACTCTCGGGCGCGGGCGGCGCGCGATCGGGATGGTTCGACCCGGCTGCGGGCCTGCTCACGTCGGCGGTGTACGACGCGACGACGCGCCGCGTCTCGCTCATGATCGCCGTGCCGCAGTCCGCGGTCGCGACGCCGACCGCGCTGCACGGCCTCTACCGCTTCGCCGGACTCGACGTCGGGACCTCCGTCGGCGCGCCGACGACCCACGACTCGACGCACGACGTCACGCTCTCGGCCGGCTCTCTCGACTTCCGCGCGGACGATTCCGCGGACCTGACGGAGGACGCGTCGGCGACGCTCACGTACCGCCTGACCGGCGCACCGCCGCTGCCGAACATCTCGTGGACGATGACGTCGGCCTCGACGCCGCTCGCCGGCGGGACGACGGGCTTCACGATGTCGCTCGACGCCGCGGGGAACCGCACCGGCTTGCCCGACGCGCGGTCGATCGCATTCGCCGGCTCGGGCCGCTACGTGCTCTTCGTCTCGAACGACCTCGCGCCGCTCCACGAGCGCGGCATCGCGCTCGGCGTCAGGTAGCGCGCATCCTCGAGAGTTCGTCCGCGTAGCCCGCGAGGCGCCGCGCGAGGCACCGCGCCTCGATCCCGTCGCCCTTCGACCTCGCCCGCGCGGCGAGGAGCCGCTGGCGGAAGAGGACGAACCCGCCGGGCCGCCGACCGTCCCACTCGAGCCGCGCGAGCGTCCGTCCGACGCGCTCGGCCCGCTCGAGCACGGGCTCGACGCCGATCCGCTCGGCCTGGATGCGGTGCCGGACGGCGACCCGCTCGTCGAACTCGGTCGCGATGCCGAGCCGCGTCGCGCGGCGGTGCCACTCGGTGTCGTCGCCCCACGGCACGCCGCCGCTCCCCGGACCGAGGTCCTCGCGCATCGGGCCGACGCGCTCGAGCACCGTCCGCGGAAAGGCGCAGTTCGCGCTGATGAACACGTCGCGCCGCCGCGCGGCACCGTGGCAGTAGAAGCCGCCGACCGAGAAGAGCACCGGCGCGATCTCGGCCGGCGGCTCGACGTCGAACGCCGGCCAGACGGCACCCTGGAGGACGACGTCTGCGCCGTCCGCGAAGTGCGCCGCGAGCCCCGCCGCGTGCCCGGCGAGCGGCTCGGCGTCGTCGTCGAGGAGCGCGACGACCTCGCCGCGGACCGCGCGGAACGCCGCGTTGCGGCGCCGCGCGGCGCCGCCCCCCTGGATCACGGGGATCACCGCGAGATCGGCCGTCCCTTCGATCGAGAGCCCCGCCGCCGCGGCGTCGTCCTCCACGACGACGAGCGCCTCGGACGGGAGCCCCGACGTCTCTCGCCGGAGCGCCGCGAGGCAGCGCAGGAGATCCGCGCGCCGCTCGCGCATCGACGGGATCACGAACGAGATCACGGCCGGTCTTCTACCATCCGGCGCGTGTTCCAGGTCGTCGTCCTGCCGCCGCCGGACGCGGTCCTCGTCATCGAGGAGTTCCGCCGGCTCCACGACCCCGCGTTCCACCGGATCGGGCCCCACCTTCCGCTCCTGCCGCCGTTCGAGCCCGGGAACGCGACGCTGCTCGAGCGGTTCGACGGGTTCCGCGGCGGGGCCGGGTTCGACGTCGAGTTCGGTCCGCCGACCGCGGCCGGACGGGCGCTCTGCCTCCCGGCCGAGCGCGGCCAGGCGGAGCTGCGCGCGCTCCGCACGGTTCTCGCGGCGGCGCTCCTGCCGCCCCTCACGGAGGCTCCGGACGGCCCGATCGTGCTCCGCGCGGGACTCTTCGGGAGCGACGCGGAGCTGGAACTCGCGCGGCGAGCGATGACCGTCACCGGGGGGGTCCCGGCCTGGTCCGTCCGCGAGATCACGCTCCTCCTCGAGGACGAGCGGGGCATCTGGCACGCAGTCCGCAGGAAGCGCCTCGCTGGGTGAGGTGTTCTGTCCTTGGGAGAGCGCGACTAGACTCTCGTCTGCGAACAGACAAGGAGACGGCTTGGCACTGCTTCTCGACACCCTGCGCAGCGTGGACTTCCTCGCGAACGCCTCCGAGGCGACCGTGCTCCGGCTGATGGTGCTCGGCAAGTCCGCGGACTTCGCGAAGGGACACGTCTTCTGGAAGGCCGGGCACGCGCCCGATCTGCTCGTCATCCCGATCAGCGGCGAGGCGAAGACGGCCACCCGCTCCGCCGAGGGCCGCGAGTTCATCGACCGCTTCCTCGGCTCGGGCGAGTGCCTCGGCCTCGCGAGCGCGCTCGACGGCATGCCGCACCCGACCGACGCCGAGGTCGTGCGCGCCGGCGAGTTCTTCGCCATCACGCGCACCAACTTCCTCAAGTTCCTGCTGGAGTTCCCCGAGATCCGGTCGCGCACGACCGAGATGATCGGCGCGCTCTACCGGCGCAACCTGAAGGAGCGCGAGGACGTGGCGCTGCGCCCCGTCCCGCAGCGCGTCGCGGAGTTCCTGCTCCAGCACTCGTGCGTGCGGCAGGACGACGGCGCGCGCGTCCTCATCCACGCCACGCAGGCGGAGCTCGCCGCACGGCTCGGCACGGTGCGCGAGGTCGTCTCGCGAATCTTCGCGGACTTCCAGCAGCGCGGGCTCATCGAGCGCACGGACCAGGGCATCTACGTCTCGGACTGGGCCGGGCTCCACGGCGAGGCCGGGATCGAGTCCGACGAGGTCGGCGTCCTTGCGCGCGGTGCCGCACCTGCCGCGCCCGAGCTCCGCACGGCCCGGTTCTTCCTCCCCACGATCGAGCGGCGCCGGCGTCACCAGCCCACCGACGACGCGCAGGGATGCCGCGAGCACCTCGGCGACCTCTCCCTCTGCCGCGAGCAAGGCTGCCCGGGAGCGATCGAGGACAAGAAGCCCCGTCCGGGGAAGTAATCGCGGGTCGCGTGATCGGCGTCACGTCGGCGCCTCCTCGGGGGACGTACAGTCTCCCCCGTGAGCGACCTCATGACACAACCCACGATCGAGACCTCGCCGGGCGTCATCGACGCCCTGCGCAAGTGCGAGCTCTTCTCCTCGCTCTCGGAGTCCGCCCTGCGGGAAGTGGCGGCGCGCTCGACGCTCCGCAGCGTCCGGCGCGGGGAACGCGTCTGGACTCACGGCGCGCCGTCGTCCACGATCGCGGTCGTCGCCCAGGGACGAGTGAAGTGCTGGAGCCCCGGTCACGACCAGCGCCAGTGGGTCAGTTCCGTCGTGCGCCCCGGCGGCACGTGCGGCCTCGCAGCCTGCATCGACGGCGGACCGTACTCCTGCAACGCGGAGCCGATGGAACGCTCGCGCGTCGTGCTCGTCCCCCAGTCCTCGCTCCGCGCGGCGATGGAACGCGACCCCGTGTTCGCGCGGCGCATCGCCGTGACGCTCGCGCGTGAGGTCCGTCGCACGCTCTCGAGCTGCGAGGACGTGGCTCTTCGCACGCCGCTCCAGCGCCTCGCGCACTACCTGACGACGCAGGTGGCCGTCGCCGGCGTCGTCGAGCTCCGCGAGACGCAGACCCAGATCGCGGCCCAGCTCGGAACGGTGCGCGAGGTCGTGGGACGCGGCTTCCGCTTCCTCGAGGCGCAGGGCATCGTCGCCCGGACGGGACGAATGGTCCGCCTCGTGCGCCCGCGCGACCTCGCCGAGCTCGCCGCGAACGACAGTTGATCCCAGGGAGCGGCGGTCCCGGTCAGTCGAGCGGAACAGCGCCGAGGACCTGCCACCTGGCCGTCCCGCCCTCGGACTTCAGCCAGAGCGAGGTGCCCGACGCGAGCTGGAGGGAGACCGCTTTCTGCAGGTCCATCGTCCGCGCGGTCGCCTTCGCCTGGGCGGTGAACTTGCCCGAGCCCTCCATGAGCGAGAGGGTCGCCGTGTCCGTGCCCGCCTCGAACACGATCGTGACGAGCAGGGTCCTGCCCGTCGGGTTGGCGTAGATCTGGTTGCCGTTCCCCTTCGACTTCTCCTTGAAGCTGGTCACCTCTCCGACGACTGGACCGACCACCTGGCTGCGCGCCTCCTGCGACAGCGCCGGGCGGAGCGTCCCCGCGAGCACGCCGGCCCCGACGAGACCGGTTGCGAGTGCGAGTCCGAGCAGTGCCTTCATCTTCCACCTCGTGTTCGGGGACCGACGACGCAGCCAGGGTAGCGACCGGCGCGGCCGCCGTTTCAGGCGACCGGGCCGGCGTCCCCGGAAGCGAGCCGCTGCTTCATCCGTCGCACGAGGACGAGGTTGCGCACGTAGATCACGTTCGCGCTGAGCTGCGCGATGATGATCGCGGGCAGCGGCGGGTCGTGGGCGAGCGCGTAGCCGAGCGTGATCGCGCCGCCGACGATCGAGATCCACCAGAACGCCTCGGGGATGACGCTCTCCTTCCTCCGCTCCGACGCGATCCACTGCACGACGAATCGCGTGAAGAAGACGAGCTGGCCGACGTAGCCCAGGATCTCGACCGGCTCCTTCGCCTGCTCCCAGACCTTCTGCAGGAACTCGTTCACTCGTCCTCCCCAGCGCCGGCGCCGACGCGCGACGCCTTGTACGTCATCCGCCGCTCGAGCATCCACTTCACGGCCTTCAGGTCCGCGAGTCCGCGGAAGAGACGGTTCCAGACGCCGTACTTCGATTCGCCGTGCCGGCGCGCGCGGTGGCTCACGGGGATCTCGATCACCTTGAACCCCGCCGCTTGCGCGAGCGTCGGCAGGAACCGGTGGAGGCCGCTGAACGGGTAGAAGATCGACACGACCTCGCGACGGAACATCTTCAGCGGGCACGTGACGTCGTGGATGCCGTCGCCGGTGCGGCCGCTCCGGAACGCGTTCGCGATCCTCGAGGACGCGCGCTTGACGAACGGGTCCTGCCGCACCTGCCGCCAGCCGCAAGCCATGTCGGCGCCCGCCTCGATCGCCGCCCAGAGCTTCGGCAGATCGGCCGGATCGTTCTGCAGATCGGCGTCGAGGGTTGCGATGACGCGGCCGCGCGAGCGGTTGAACCCGCAGTGGACCGCGGAGGAGAGCCCGTGGTTCCGGTCGAGACGCCACACGACGACGCGCGGGTTCGCGCGGCTGATCTCGTCGAGGATGGCGGCACTTCCATCTCTCGATCCGTCGTCCACGAACACGATCTCGTAGTCCGCGGTCATCGACCGCGCGACGGGCTCGACCTCGGCGAGGAGCTCCCGGAGGGACCCCTCCTCGTTGAACACCGGGATCACGACCGAGAGATCCACGGCGCCGTCCGGAGCGCTCATCCGCCCGCCACCGTGAGTCCGTCGATCCAGATCGTCGGCGCGGCGCAGGCACCCTGCCAGACGACGTCGTTCGCCGCCTCGCGGAAGCCGCGGAGCATGCCCGGGACGTCGCCCGCGATCGTCAGCTCCTGCACGGGGTGCGCGAGCTTGCCACCCTCGATCCAGCGCCCGCTCCCGCCCCGGCTCCACGCTCCCGACGTCAGGTTCACGCCGAAGTGGAACAGGTCGGTGACGTAGAGCCCCTCGCCGACGTCGGCGAGGAGTTCCGCGGGCGTCCGCGTCCCCGGGAGGAGCACGAGGTTCGACGGCGCGACGGACGTGTCGCCCGACATGCCGCGCGCGGCGTTCCCCGTCGTGCGCGTGGCGGTGCGGCGCGAGGAGTACGAGTTCGCGAGCCAGCTCGCGAGCCGTCCCCGTTCGATGATCGCGGTGCGCCGCGAACGCACGCCCTCGCCGTCGAAGGGACGAGAGCCCGCGCGGCGCGGGAGCGTGGGATCGTCGACGAGCGTCAGCGCCGCGGACGCGATCTCGTTGCCGAGCGCGCCGGCGAGGAAGGTCGAGCGGCGGAAGACGGCCGCCGCGGACGCCGCCTGCGCGAGCGTCTGCGCGAAGTCGCGCGCGACGACGGGCGCGAAGACGACCGGATAGGCCCCCGTCGGCGGCTTCTTCCAGCCGATGCGCTCGAGGCAGAGGCGCGCCGTCTCGTGGCCGACGGCCTCGGGCGGTTCGAGGTCGGACCAGTGCGGACCGGACGAGCCCCACTGCGCGCGCTGGCGTTCGCCCTCGGTGCCCGCGGCGATGACCGAGACCGAGACGCCGCTCATCGTCTTCTCGCGCTCCGCCGCGAAGCCTCGGCTCGTCGCGAGCGCCACGAACGCATGCTCGCCGCCGGCGCGGGCGCCCTCGCTCATCGACACGCCCGCGTGCGACAGGGCGGCGCTCTCCGCCGCGCGCGCCGCGTCGCGCCAGTGGTCCACGCCGAAGGAATCGGCCGCGGGATCGACGACGTCGAGGTCCCGCGCGTACACGCCCGTCTCGGCTTCATCGGGCAGGCCGGCGGACTCGTCCTCGGCCGCCACCGTGGCGAGTTCCGCCGCGCGACGGCCCGCGCGCCTCACACCCTCCGGCGTGACGTCGTTCGTGTACGAGACCCCGAGCCGGCGACCGCGGAACGCCCGCACGCCGAGACTCCGCGAGCGCGATTCCTCGACGTGCTCGACCTCCGAATTGCGCACGCGCACCTCGAGGCCCGAGCGGTCGACGAGGACGGCGTCGGCGTCGGTCGCGCCGCCCGCGCGCGCTGCCCCGACGGCTTCGCGGACGAGTTCGAGCCGGTTCACGCGTCCGTCCCCCCGACGGTCATCGACGAGATCTTCACCGTGGGCATGCCGACGCCGACCGGCACGCTCTGCCCGTCCTTGCCGCAGACCCACGTGTTGTCGGAGAGCTTCGCGTCGTTGCCGAGCATCGTCACCCGCGACATCACCTCGGGACCGTTCCCGATCAAGGTGACGTCGCGCAGCGGCGCGGTGAGGCGTCCGTCCTCGATGAGCCACGCCTCCGTCGTCACGAACATGAAGTCGCCCTTGCCGATCTCGACCTGCCCGCCGCCGAAACGCGCCGCGTAGACGCCGCGCTTCACCGAACGCAGGATCTCCTCCGGATCGTGCGGCCCGGGGCGGATGAACGTGTTCGTCATGCGGGGCATCGGCGCGCACGCGTAGCTCTCGCGGCGTCCGTTGCCCGTCGGCGCGACGCCCATGAGGCGCGCGGAGAGACGGTCCTGTAGGTAGCCGCGCAGGACGCCGTTCTCGATGAGGACCGTCTCGCCGGAGGTGTTGCCCTCGTCGTCCACGTTGACGCTGCCCCGCTCCGACGCGAGCGTGCCGTCGTCGACGACGGTGACCAGCGGCGACGCAACGGGCTTCCCGACCTCGCCGGAGTAGCGCGACAGGCCCTTCCGGTTGAAGTCCGCCTCGAGCCCGTGGCCGACGGCCTCGTGGAGCAGCACGCCGCTGTGCGCGTTGCCGAGGACGACCGGCAGCGCTCCGGCGGGCGCCGAGCGCGCGCCGAGGTTCAGCACCGCCTGCGACGCCGCATCGCGCCCGACGCGCTCGGGGACGTCGCCGTCGAGAAGGTCCGCGCCGCGCCGCCCGGCGATCGAGCCCATCCCCTGCGTGCGTACGGCGCCGTCCTCGGCGATCGCGCGCGCCCGGAACATCAGCATGGGCTGCACGTCGTCCACGATCACGCCCGCCGACGAGACGACCGCGATCCGCCGGATCTCCTCGTTCAGGGAGACGATGACGCTCGTCACCCGCGGATCGACGGCCCGCGCCGCGCGGTCCGCGCGCTCGAGCCAGAGCACCTTGCCGGACGGCGCGTCGTCGATGAGCGGCAGGGCGCCGCCGTAAAGGTCGCGGCGCGAGCCCGGCGCGAGCCTGACGGGCGCTACCGCGCGGCCGTCGCCCGCGATCGCGGCGGCCGTCCGCGCCGCACGCATCACGGACTCGGGCGAGACCTCTTCGGTGAAGGCGTAGCCCGTCTTCTCCCCGGCGAGCACGCGCACGCCGACGCCGCCCGTCGTCCCGGCGGAGGCGCTGCGGACGACGCCGTCCTCGAGCGTGAGAGCGGTCTCGTCGCGGCGCTCGAAGTAGAGGTCCGCGTAGTCGCCGCCGCGCGCCATGGCGGCGCCGAGGATGCGCGAGAGCGAGGCGTCGTCGAATCGATCGAGCAGGTTGGAGCGTGCCACGGGTGGGACCTCGGGCCGAGTGCCGCGATTGTGCGCGTCGCGGGGCGGGGTCCCAATTCCTAAGCCGCATCCGGGTCGTCCGCGCTTCATCGGCGCCCGGTCGAGGACCGTTCCCTCAGGGACGGTCCTGACTTTCGCACTTGTTCGCCTCGGGCCGGACGTCGCCGCCGAGCGACAGGTCCCCGAAAAGTCCGAATGTCAGGACCGTCCCCGAAAGCGCGACGCCGTGTTCCCTCTTGGCACTTCCGGAAAGCGCGCTAGGTTGGCGCCCCTCCTCGATCCGCCGGTGCAACTGCACGGCGAGGCTCCCTGGAAGCAACGGAGACTCTGCACCCGATGAACTCCCACACTGTGTTTCGCTTCGAGTCGGGCGAGATCTCCTTCGAGCTCTCGGGTTCCGAAGAGTTCGTGCGCAAGAACCTGCCCTCGTTCCTCCCCTTCGTGGGCCGGCTCGCGGGACTGACGCCGGCGGCCGACGAGAAGAAGCCCGCGGGCGGCGGGGGCGGTGCCGAGACCGCGGGCGCGCCGCTCACGCTCAAGGCCTGGTACGACAAGCACGTCCCGCTCGGCTCGCGCATCTCGATGCAGGACGCGATCCTCGTCTTCGCGCTCTGGATGCGCTCCTTCAAGAAGTACATCTTCACGTCGGAGGACATCCGCCGCGGCTTCGACGAGATGGGCATGCCGGAGCCGAAGAGCCTGCTCCAGATCCTCGGCACGCTGAAGCGCGACCACAACCTGATCCTCGGCACCGAACGCCGCGGAGAGTACATGCTGAACACGACGGGCATCGAGCGCGCGAAGCGCCTGCTCGGGATGCCGGTCGGCCCGTCGCGCGGCGGCGAGAGCAGCGACGGCGCCGCACGCGCCGACGAAGCCTCGGGCGTCGCGGCGGCGCGCGTCCTCGGCGACATCTGACCCGACCGGAGCCAAGATCATGACCACGCAAGCAAGCCCGTCCGCTGCACCTCAGGGCGCCCGCTTCCAGTTCAAGAGCAAGGGGCTCGAGGTCGAGTTCGAGGGCCGCGAGGACTTCCTCTGCGCGCAGATCGAGCACCTGCGTCCCGCGTTCGAGCGCGAACTGAAGCGCCTCGCCGACGAGGCGGACAGGACGGCCGCTGCCGCGGCCCCAGCCGCTCCGAAGGCGGCGGACAACGCCGGTCCCGCCGGCGCGCCGAGCCTCGAGGAGTTCTACAAGCGCGTGAAGAGCCGCGAGGGCCGCGGCGCCCTGCAGGAGATGATCCTGATCTTCGCCTTCTTCCTGCGCGAGTACCGCGGCAAGGAGGAGTTCGGGATCGAGAACCTGAACGCCTGCTTCAGCCTCGTCGGAGTCACGCCGCCGAAGAGCCTCGCGAACACGATGGGCATCATGAAGCGCGCGCAGAAGTTCTTCCACTCGGGCTCCCGCCGCGGCCAGTACGCCCTCACCGATCGCGGCGTCGCGTACGTGAAGCGACTCGTCGGGTCGTAGCACTCGGCACGGGCGCGGGCGGTGGGAGGTCTCGGTCGGGGCGGACCCCCGTGTCCGCCCGACGCGGAATCGGCGCGGGCGCCGTTCCCTGCTGACCTGGGCGGACACGGGGGTCCGCCCCTACCGAGAGATTGCATTCGACTCGTCACGCCTTGATGGCCCATGACGCGTTCACCCGATCGGCGGCGTCTGCGTCTCCTCCCGCCCGCGGCGCGTCACAGCGAGGCGCTCGCCGCGCACCTCGATCCAGCGGCGTTCGAGCGCCTCGGCGATGAGGTCGTCCACGGTCGCGCCGCCCGTGGCGAGCGTCCCGGCCTGGCGCGCGTCGTCGGCGCTGAACGTGTCGTCGAGGGCCATCGCCCGGACGAGCCGCCGCAGGGCCTCCTCGCGCGCCGCCGCCTCGGGAGTCGCCGGGCGCCACGCCGACGCGGCCCCGCGGCGGCGGCCGGTGCCGAACAGCGAGACGACGAACATCACGAGCGCGATGACGATGCCGATCGGGCACGCCACGAGCGCGACGAGGCACCCGAGCGGCCCGGGCGCACGGCCGACGAACGAACGCTGGAAGCCGCGGAACTGCGGGCGGCCGAAGGGAGACGGGTCGGTCATGGGGATCGGTCGATCGTCGCCGCGGGGCGGCGCGGGCGGAACGTTCGTCCCCCGGAGCGCGATGCACGAAGAAATCGACGCCGGCGCGTCGCGACGCCGGCCGGGTCTTCCCGCCGCGCCACGAACTCCCGCGCGGCGCGCCGCGCTCGGTGCAAGAATCGATCCCGTGCTGCCACCCGACTTCGCCGCCTTCAGCTTCCACCTCGATCCCGCGGGCACGGACGACGCTCTCGCCGAGCGGACCGTCGCCGCCGCCGGCCCGGGACGCATCGCCGTGATGGGAGCCGGCCGCTGGAGCCTCATCGTGTCGCTCGCGCGTCGCGGCGCGAACGTGGTCGTCTTCGATCCGTCGCGTCTCACGCTCGGGACGGCACGCGACGCGGTCGAGAACGCGGGGCTCGTCGAGCGCGTGACGTTCTTCGCGGCCGACCCGCGCGACTTCGTGGTGCCGGAAGGTGTGGACGGTGCCCTCGTCCCGTCGTTCTCGTGGCGGGTGCTGCTCACGCGCGAGGCGCAGGAACAGGCGCTCGAGTGCTTCCGCCGCGCCATCCGCGCCGGAGGCTCGCTCTGCCTCGACGTGGACCGTCTCCCCGTCGCGACTCCGGCCGAGACCGAGCGCACGGTGCTGCGCCGCGGTCCCGGCGGACAGACGTGGTCGTGGCGGCTCGATCCGGCGCGCTCGCTCGTCACCGTCTCGTGCGAAGCGCCGCGGACGGGTCCCATCGAGGTCGCGATCTCGGACGTGTCGCCGGAGGCGAGCGCGGAACTCGTCCGAGCCGCGGGTTACAGTGTGGCCCCGGGGACCGATCCGTCGGCCGTTCGCGCGTTCCTCATCGGGAAGGTCCCGACCCCATGAGCCCAAGACGTCCGTTCGTCGCCGTGATCTACGCCGAGGTCACGGCGCCGGTGGTGCGTTCCCAGACGCCGCCGCTCCTGCGCGCGCTCCGGACGCTCGGCCACCGCGTGGATTCGATCCTCTACACGTCCCCGCGCGCTCTCTTCGTCAGCTCGGCGCGCAGCGCCCACCTCAGGGCGATCGCTTCGTTCGCCGCCGCAACGGGCGTGCAGCCGCTCAGGAAGACCCACCTTCCCCGCGACCGCGGGATGGAGGCGCAGGGCCGCGCGCTCGCGAAGCGGCTCCTGAAGCGGGGACTCTACGAATCGATCCTCTTCTGCCGCCAGCCGCGCGCCGCGATCATCGGCATCGCCGCCCGCGACGCCATCGCCGCCCGCGGCGGAGCCACGCCGCGCGTGGTGCTCGACCTGCGCGGCGCGCGCGACGTCGAGTACCTGATGACGCTCGGGAAGACGGAGTCGGCGCTCTCGGCGGACGAGCGGGCCCGGCTCCTCGAGTACCGCGCGCAGGAGGAGATCGCGTGCCGCCGCGCCGACGCGGTGCTCTGCGTCAGCCACCCGATGGCCCGGCTCGTCTCGCAGCGCTACGCCATCGACCCGAAGAAGATCGGCCGCGTGCCGAACCACGCGGAACCCGTGCCCGGCGCGGAGGCGCTCCGGTCGAAGGCCCGCGCGGAGCTCGGAGTCGCGCCGGACGCTCTGCTCGTGGCCTACTCGGGGACGCTCGCGGCGTGGCAGATGCCCGAGGCGTCGATCGGGCTCTTCCAGGCGATCCGCTCGCTGCGTCCCGAAGCGCGCCTCCTCTTCCTGACCCCCGACACCGAGGCCGCCGCGAAGGCTCTCGCCCAGGCGGGCGCCGAGGACGTGCTGCTGCGCAGCGCCCCGCCCGGCGAGGCGACGAAGGTCCTCTGCGCCGCCGACTACGGCCTCCTCCTGCGGCAGGACGCGATCGTCAACCGCGTGGCCTGCCCGGTGAAGTTCGGCGAGTACCTCGCGTGCGGCGTGCGGCCGATCCTGACGCCGCACATCGGCGACCAGAGCAAGCTGTGCGAGACGGTGGACCTCGGCGTGGTCGTGGGCATCGCGAGCCCGACGGACGCGGCACGCATCGTCTCGGCCGACGCGGGTCGCGCCGGGAGCCTCGGTCCCGAGGGCCGCGAGAAGCGCCGGAAGTGGGCGCAGGACAACATCTCGCCCGACCGCGCGGCGGCGCGGCTGACGGAGTTCCTGGAGACGGCGCTCGACGATTGACCGGGTACCATCCCCGCGTGGCGCAGGACCAGGACCGCAAGGCACGCAGGCGATGGCGCATCGCCGGATGGATCTTCTGGCTCGCGTTCTTCGTGTACGTCTACCTCGTTCCGACGAGCTGGCGGCGTCAGCACCCGACGGTTGAGATCGCCGTCCTCGCCGCCGTCGGCATGGCGATCCTCCTGTTGGCGTTCGCGAGGATCGCCGCGTTCCGCCGCTCGCGGCGCGAGGCGCGCGAAGCGCGAGCGACCGGACATTGGCCTCTCGGGAAGGCCTATCTCGTGGGGGCGGAGTTCGCGCTCGGCGGCTCCCGCAGGGGCGCAGAGCTGACCATCGGCGAGACGGAGATCGTGATCGAGACGATCGAGGCGGAACTTCCGGTCCTCCCGGCCACGGAGTGGCGGATACCCACCGCGGACGTCCACGCCGTCCGCGTCCGTCCCGCGTGGATCGAGATCGCGACGGCCGATCGGCGGGTGCGGGTCGTGCCGAGCTCCTACCAGGACCGGCAGCGTCTGCTCTGGGAACTGGCACTTCGCTGCAACGCCGCGGTCGAGCGCGGCATCGACGAGGCCGCCGCCGAGGCGAGCGCCAAGGCGGAGTCCAGCGTCCCGTCGAGGATCGAGGATGGGATCGATCCGACGGGCATGGGCGGCGCGACGACGGGACTCGGTTCGGCACTCGCGGGACCGATGACGCCGCGCAACCCCGCGCCGCCGCGCAAGTCCGGCCTCGGCGTCGGTCTCTTCCCCGCGCCGCCCGGCGAACCCGGCGCCATGTGACTTCTCGCGGGAAGAAGGTGCCTGGCACCACCTTCCCGCCCGCGCCATGACCGCCGACCTCCCGCGGCTCGCGATCTCGCTCGTCGCCGTGATCGTGGCCGCGCGCGTCCTCGGCGCCGTCGCGAAGCGGCTCGGACAGCCGGCGGTCGCGGGAGAGATCCTCGCGGGCGTGCTGCTCGGGCCGTCGGTCTTCGGCTGGGTGTCGGCGATGCCGTCGATCGATCTCGCCGGGAAGTTCGCGGCGGGGCTCTTCCTGTTCGTCGCCGGCATGGAGGTCGACCTCTCGGCCGTCCGTCGCGAGCGCCGGACCGCGCTCACCGTGGGGATCTCCGGACTCGCGTTCCCGTTCGCGCTCGGCTTCGCGGTGGCGTGGCTGGCCCCGGGCGCGCTCGAGTTCGGCGCGTCCGCCGGCCGCGCGAACGGCGCGATCTTCTTCGGCATCGCGCTGTCGATCTCCGCGCTGCCCGTCATCGCACGCACGCTGATGAACCTCGGGCTCTACCGGACGTCGTTCGGCATGACCGTGATCGCCGCCGCGGTGATCGACGACCTCGTCGGCTGGGTGCTCTTCGCCCTGGTCGTCTCCCGCGTCGCGAGCGACGTCCACGAGGGACCGGGGCCCTACTGGACGCTCCCGCTCGTGCTCGCGCTCGCCGCCCTGATGCTCACCGTCGTCCGGCGAGGAGCCGATCGCGCCCTGCCGGGAGCGACGCTCCGGGTCGGCGCCGGCGGCGTCGCGGCGCTGGCGGCGCTGCTCGCGCTCGCGACGGGGCTCTGCGCGCACTGGATCGGGGTCCACGCGATGTTCGGGGCGTTCCTCGCCGGGATCGCGCTCGGCGACTCGGCCAACCTTCCGGCGCGCGCGAGATCGATCCTCGGCGGCTCGGTCGAGAACGTCTTCGCGCCGCTGTTCTTCGGAAGCATCGGCCTCAAGGTGGACTTCGTCCGCAACTTCGACGCGCGGCTCTGCATCGTGGTGCTCGCGCTCGCGTGCGCCGCGAAGCTGCTCGGCTGCTCGATCGGCGCGCGCCTCGCCGGGATGCCGCCGCGCCGCGCCTGGGCGCTGGGGTTCGCCATGAACTCGCGCGGCGCGATGGAGATCGTCCTCGGCCTCCTGGCGCTCGACGCCGGGCTCATCGGACCGCGGATGCTCGTGGCGCTCGTCGTGATGGCGATCGTGACGTCGCTCATGGCCGGTCCCGCGATCAAGCGTCTGCTCGGGACCGGGCCGCAGACCTGACGAACTCGCGAGCGCCCGCCGGACCGGTCTGCCTCGACTCGGAACCCCCTGAACGACGCGGGGAGGACTCCTGTCCTCCCCGCGTCACCGACCCGAACGGTCGTCTACTTCTTCAACGAGTCGCCGACATCGTCGAGGGCCTCGTCGATGTCCTCGCCGACCTCCTCGAGTCCGTCGCCGCCGCAGCCCGGGAGTCCGAACAGGATCATGGGGGCGAACGCGGCAACGACCGCAAGCCGCTTGAGGATGCTCATCGGGATGTCTCCTTGACGATGGATGGGCCGGTGAGGCCGGCCCACCGTAGAGAACGCGCCGGTGCCCGCGGAGATTGCCGGGGCGGCGTGCGCCTGCTGCGCCCGGTCTCGCTAGATCGCCGATGCGCGCACGGCGCGCAGGAACTCCGTCGCCGCGGGCTCGCCACCCGCCGCGCGGACCAGGGTCGCGATCTGACCGAGGTGGTGCGGCGAGTGGAACATGACCTGCATCAGGGCGTCCTCGACCCGCACGGGCCTCGATGTGTTGCCCAGCCAGTCCACGAACGTGAACTCCCGCGCGGGATCCGACAGCTTCCCGTCGGCGAGGAACGAGGCCCACGCCGCGGGGAGCTCATCCGTCCACACGCGCCTGAGGCTCGCGAGATCCTGCTTCTCGTCCCAGTCCTCGATGCCCGGCGCGTCGCGGCCGACGGTCATCCGCGTGAGCCAGCACAGTTCGGCGCCGAGGATGTGCGCGAGTGTCTGCACGGCGAGCCCCGGCGGCGCGGCGAGCTTCTCGAGCGACGCGAGCACCTGTCCGTTCGCCCACCGGTCGTAGGCGAGCAGGCGTTCGAACGGCATCGTCGGGTGCATCGGTGCCTCGTTCCCGCGGACTACCCCGCCGCCAGCCACCCTGCGACGCGCGCGGCGACCTGCGGACCGGTGATCCCAAACTTTTCGAACACCTTCGGCGCGGGGGCCGAAGCGCCGAAGTCCTCGATGCCGATGACGAGACCATTTCGGCCGACGAAGCGGTACCAGCCGTCGGGACGGCCCGCCTCGATGGCCACGCGGGCGGGGCCCTCGGGGAGCACCTTCGCCTTCCACGCGGCGTCCTGACGGTCGAAGACCTCGACCGACGGCATCGACACCACGCGCGTCGCGACGCCCTTCTCCTCGAGAAGCTTCCTCGCTTCCATGGCGACGCCGACCTCGGAGCCGGTGGCGATGAGGATGAGCTCGGCCGGGCGCGACGCCTCGACGGCGACGTATCCGCCGCGCAGGAGTTCGCCTGCGTCGAAGCCTGCCGGCCGCGGGATCTCGGGCAGCTTCTGGCGCGTCGTCGCGATGAGCGTCGGACGGTCGCGGCGCGCGATGGCGTCGGCCCACGCGGCGGCCGTCTCCATCGAATCGGCCGGGCGGTGGACGGTGATCCCGGGGATCATCCTCGCGCTCCAGAGGTGCTCGATCGGCTGGTGCGTGGGGCCGTCCTCGCCGAGACCGATGGAGTCGTGGCTGTAGAGGAAGATGGAGCCGTGGCGCGAGAGCGACGCGAGGCGCACCGCGGGCTTCATGTAGTCGAGGAACTGCAGGAACGTGGCGCAGAACGGGACGAACGCCCCGTGCGCCGCGATGCCGTTGACGACCGCGCCCATCGCGTGCTCGCGCACGCCGAAGTAGAAGTTCCGGCCGGCGAAGAGCTCGGGCGAGGACGACTGCCCTGCCTTCGTCGGGCCGATGGCCGCGGCGCCCGCGATCCAGTTGTTGTTCGAGCCGGTGAGGTCGGCCGATCCGCCGACGAGCGCCGGGACCGCGGCTGCCATCTTCTGGATGACGGCCTCCGAGTGCGAACGCGTGGCCTTGGCGCCGGGGTTCCATCCGGCGAGCGCGCCGTCGAGGAGTTCGCGCGCGGACGGCACGGTCTGCCTCCACATCGAGTCCCATCGGGCGAACTCGGCGGGCCGGGCCGACTTCCACGCGGCGATCCGGGCGCTCCACGCGCGGTGCTGGCCCTTCTTCACCTCGGCGAGCGTGGCGAAGCGGTCGCGGACCTCGCGGGCGACGACGAACGTCGGCTCGAGCGGCCAGCCGTAACCCGCCTTCGTGAGTTTCGTCTCGTCGCCTCCGAGCGGAGATCCGTGCGCCTTCTCGGTGCCCTGACGGTTCGGCGAGCCCTTGCCGATGACCGTGCGGCAGATGACGAGCGTGGGCCGCGATGTCTCGCCGACCGCCTGATCGAGCGCCGCCGCCACGTCCTCGCGGTCGTTGCCTTCGCAGGAGAACACGCGCCAGCCGACGGCCTCGAAGCGCTTCGCGATGTCTTCGGTGAAGGCGAGGTCGGTCGAGCCGTCGATCGAGATGCGGTTGCTGTCGTAGAGGACCTTCAGGTTGCCGAGACCCCAGTGCCCCGCCATCGACGCCGCCTCGGACGAGATGCCCTCCATCAGGCAGCCGTCGCCGACGATCGCGAAGACGCGGTGCGAGGAGACCGCGAAGTCGGCGGTGTTGAAGCGCGCGCCCAGCATCGCTTCGGCGACGGCGATCCCGACGGCGTTCGCGACTCCCTGGCCGAGCGGGCCGGTCGTCACTTCGACTCCCGGCGTCACGTGGACCTCCGGGTGGCCCGGCGTCTTCGAACCGAGCTGACGGAAGCGGCGGAGCTCGTCGAGGGCGAGGTCGTATCCCGAGAGATGGAGCAGCGCGTACTGGAGCGCGCAGCCGTGGCCGGCGGACAGCACGAACCGGTCGCGGTCGCGCCACGCGGGGTCGCTCGGGTCGAAGCGCAGGTGCTTCGTCCAGAGCACGTACGCCATGTCGGCGGCACCCATCGGGAGGCCGGGATGTCCCGAGTCGGCGGCGTTCGTCATGTCCACGGCCAGCATGCGGATCGTGTCCACGCAGAGCTGGTCGAGGTCGCGCGGGCGGATGCCGAGCTCCGCGGCCGTGGGTTCGGGAGTCGGTGTCGGGCTCATGGTGTCGGGCCCCGTGGTGAAGGTGGCGCTCATGCGCGGAAGTGTCGCAGAGGGCGGGGACGAGGGTAGCGCGGCGGGGAGGCGGTGGATACGTACGCGACCCGTTCCGTCGCCAATCTGCTACGCCCGACTTCGAGCCTCCAGGCCGCCCCCGCGGGGCGCTCCGCGACGCTGCTACGCGCCAGAGCGGGGCGAGGGCGCGTGCTAGGATCTGGCCATGCCAGGACTCCGTGCGCGCGTCGAGAAGGGCCGTCTCGTCGTGGACGAGCCGACCGACCTCCCCGAGGGCACCGTGCTGAACCTCGTCGTAGATGACGAGGGCGACGACATGGATGACGCCGAGCGCGCGGCGCTCGACGAGTCGGTCGCCCGGGGCCTCGATGCGGCGCGCGCCGGCAAGGTCCGTCCGGCCGCGGACGTGTTGGCGGAGCTGCGCCGGAGGCCGTGAGATGCGCTGTCGTCGTCGCGGAACCGGCGGGAGCGCAGCTCCGAGTCATCGACGACTGGTGGCGAAGCAACCGGCTCGCGGCGCCTGGCCTGTTCACGGAGGAGTTTGCGTCGGCGGTCGAGACGCTCGCCGCGTATCCGAGTGTCGGCACGCCGGTCCGCCGTCGGCGGTTCAAGGGGTTGCGCCGCTTCCTGCTCCGCGCCACGCGATACCACGTCTACTACGTCGCGACCGACCGCACGGTCACAGTGCTCGCGGTCTGGAGCGCAGTGCGCGGCAGCGGACCGCCCTACGCGATGCTGAGCGTGACGACGTGAGCGACACCCAACTAGGCGGAGCGGACGAGGAGGCGTTCGAGTCGTTTCTGCATCCGACGCGACGGTCGATCGCGACCCACGAGTTGGCGAGCCGCGGCGCCGACGCGATCCCGATGCTCGAATCTCTGTTCACAGGTGAGGCTAGGAACGCCTTTGGGCGCTCGTACCGCGAGATCGGGGCACTGGAGTGTGGCCTGGTGACGGCCAGGTTGCTCGGCCCCCTCGCCAAACCGCTCGAGAACCACCTGAGGTCAGCGCTTCGGGTGAACCCCCGGTACGCATCCGCGGCCCTCGGCGCGCTGGGGACTCTCGACGACGAGTCCATCGTCGAACTGACACGCTGCGTAGCTGCCGTCGATGCGCCGAACTGCGACATCAGTGCAGTCCTGGAGGCAGCCGCGGCGCTGTGCCGATGCAACGCGCGGAATCACGCGAGGGTCGCAGTTGTCGCTGCGAGCTCTTCAGGTGCGCGGTGGGCACTCGATCAGGCGAGTAAATCGGCCGACCGAGGACCCGACGGACCGACGGCGCACACCTAACCCGGACAATTCACGAGGGCTCCGCGTCCGGCGGGGCTTTCGGGCCGAGGGCTGCGTTGGACCCCTTGCGAGACCTGACGAGGTCGCGCCGCGGGGTCGCGCCTTGCCCTCGGCGCCGAAATCCTCCGCCGCAGAGATGTG
>JANNHP010000191.1:0-6097 GCA_031404455.1 Planctomycetia bacterium
CTCCCCGGCGCGCAGGTGCTGACGGGCCCGCCGAACACCGCGTGGGACCTCTCGTCGTCGCCGCTGCGCACGCGCACGACCACCGACGCGCAGGGGAAGTTCGAGTTCGCCGCCCTCGACGCGGGCGACGCCGCGATCCTCGTCGGACGGCCGGGCGGGATCCCGAGCCAGGTCGCGACGGTCCGCATCCCGAACGTGAAGCAGTTCGAGATCGTGCTGAAGGGCACGGCCACCGTCAACGGAAGCGTGACGGAGAAAGAGGGCGGGAAACCCATCGAGGGCGCGATGGTCCGCGCGTGGAGCTGGGGTGCGGGCGGCTCGAACATGGCCGAGGCGACGACCGACGCCGAGGGCAAGTACGTCGTCTCGGTCATCGAAGGCACGATCGGTTCCTTCTCGACCGAGAAAGAGGGCTGGGTCGCGGCCGACGATCCGACGAAGCAGCAGACGCAGAGCCCCATCCGCGAGGGCGAGACGCAGACGCGCGACCTGAAGATGCGGCCGGGCGCCAAGGTCTCGGGCGTGGTGAAGGGCCCCGACGGACCGCTCGCGGGCGCCAAGGTCTGGGTGCACCTCGGCAACAACATGCAGGGATGGTCCCAGAAGGCGACGGCCACCGACGCCGCGGGCCACTACGAGATGTCGTCGCTCGCGCCCGGCAAGGCGCTCGTGCGCGCCGAGATGGCGGGCTACTACATGAAGGACTTCCCCGACAACTACTGGATGCTCCTGCAGCAGACGGGCCCCTCGCCGCTCAAGATCGACATCGTGGAGGGCGGCGCCGCGACGAAGGACGTCGAGATGGCGCGCGGTTCGTCGGTCGAGGGCCGCGTCGAGGGACCCGACGGTCCGATCGCCGGGGCGCGCGTCGCTTCCCCCACCGACTACGAGGGCGGCGTCGTCACGGGCGCGGACGGCGCTTTCCGCATCGAGGGGGTCAAGCCCTCGCCGACGACGGTGCTCTTCGCCGTGCTCGAGGGCTTCGCCCCCGCCTCGACGAACAAGCCGTTCGCCGTTGCCGCCGACCAGCCGACCACCGGGATCGTGCTGCGCATGGTGCGCGTCGGAGTGGTGAAGGGCACGGTCACCGTCGCCGACGGCTCGCCGCTCAAGGACGCGCAGGTGCGCCTCGCCGCGTGGCAGGACCGCCAGGAGATGGGCATGCCGATGGGCTACAACCCCGGCAACCAGCAGGGCGTCGCGGCGCCCGTCCGGGCCGACGGCTCGTACGAGCTCGCACTCGGCGGGATGCCGTCCGGGAAGTTCCGCGTGAGTGTCACCGCGCTCGACCGTCCGGCGGCGACGTCCGAGCCGCAGTCGATCGTGGACGGCCAGTCGGAGTACGTCGTCAACCTCTCGCTCGACGGCGGCAAGGACTTCGAGGGCCGCGTGATCGCGAAGCAGGGCGGCGCGGGGATCGCAGGGGCGCTGGTCTCGATCCAGTCCCGCGGCGGCGGCGGCCGCGGCGGCGTGAACTTCACAGGCATGGGAGATCAGGGCGGGCAGACCGTCTGGGCCGTCACCGACGCCGAGGGCAAGTTCGCGGTCGCGCACCTCGCGTCCGGCAAGTACTCGGTCAACGCGCGAGCCGACGGCTACGTGCTCGCAAGCGCCACGGTCGATCTCGCCACGGCGAGCCAGGTCACCGTCGAGATCGAACCCGAGATGTCGATCGAGGGCACCGTGAAGTTCGCCGACGGCACCCCGGTCGAGAGCGCGCAGATCAACGCGGCGCGCGATCCGCAGCCGACGCCGGGGGAAGGCGGACACCAGGGCGGCGCGGCGTCGTGGGGCATGTCCGGCACCGGCGGCCGCTTCCGCCTGACCGCTCTCGCGCCCGGAAACTACAAGCTCACGATCTCGCCCGACTGGCAGGGCGAGCTGAACATCCGCCAGAAGACGACGGACGCGATCGCGTCCGGCTCGAACGACGTGAAGATCGTCGTGGAGGCGGGCGGCGTGATCGCGGGCGTCGTCCTCGACCCGCAGAAGAAGCCCGCCTCCGGACTCTGGGTCTACGCGAACCCGGAGCCGAAGGAGGGCAAGCCCGTCGAGGGCGCCGCGAGCCGCAACGTGCGCACCAAGGAGGACGGCACGTTCCTCGCCGGCGGCCTCACCGACGGCGCCACGTACTCGCTCATGGTCCAGTCGAACCAGGGCTGGGACATGGCGGGCGGCGTGTCCTACAAGAACGTCACGCTGAAGTCGGTGGCTGTGGGGACGAAGAACATCGAAATCGTGCTCGAGGAGGGACTCTCGATCACCGGCACCGTGGTGGACGCGGACGGCAAGCCCGTCGCGAACACGTACCTCATGTGCAACTCGATGAACCCCGACGGGAAGGGCTCGCGCGGCAACCGCAACTCGATGACCGACGCTGCCGGCGCCTTCACGATCGCGGGGCTCGAACCGGGCGACTGCGCGATCAGCATGCAGGACTGGGGCGGCGGCGGTGGCGGCGCCACGGGGCTCGTCATCCAGAACGGCGACAAGGTCCCTGCCGGCACGAAGGACGTGCGGCTCGTGGCGTCGAAGGGCGTCACGATCACCGGCTCCGTCGCCGACGAGACCGGCGCCGCGCTGAAGGGCGCCCAGGTCGCGGCGATGCCGAAGTCCGGCGGCAAGAGCCGCAACGCGCAGTCGAAGGACGACGGCACGTTCGAGATCACCGGCCTCGTCGCGGGCCAGAGCTACAAGCTCGTCGCGCGCGTGCAGGGCCGTCCGGTCGGCAAGCTCGACGACGTCGCCGCGGGTGCCAACGCCGTCCGCATCCTCCTCGCGAAGGGGCTCGAGGCCTCCGGCAAGGTGCTCGACGAGACGGGCGCCCCCGTCAAACAGGGCCAGCTCCAGTTCAAGTTCCCGAACGACCCCGACCAGCGCGCCTGGACGCAGACCGACGCCGACGGCGCCTTCAAGGTGACGGGCCTCTTGGACGGCACCTACGAGGTCGAGTGCTACTCCCCCGCCGCGCAGAACAAGGGCTACCGCAAGTGCGGCACCGTCAAGGGCGGCGACACCGGGGCGCAGTTGCAGATCGTGCCGTGAGGGGTGACGCGATCGTCAGTCGCCGGACCGCCGCCCAGCGCGCGGTGCGGGCCTTCGCGGTCGTCTGGACTACGTCGCTCGTGCTGTTCGGATTCCAGAGCCCCACTCTCGCAACGACGGTCGAAGAGCGCGACGTCGCGTGCCCGGTCTGCTCCCGCCAGATCCGGGTCGGCGAGGTCACCAGCTACACGACCAACTTCCGCGACACGGACGGATGCCCGCACTCGGCCGGCGAGGAGCCGCTGTTCCACTCCATCTGGACCTGTCCCACGTGCTGGTACTCCAACGTCCAGGGGCAGTTCGCTCGCGGCGTGAAGACCGCGACCGCCGCTCGCATCCGTCGCAACGAGCTCAAGCCGCTGATGCCGATCCAGCCCGCGGCGAGTCAGCGCGAGATCGCGCCGGGGGTCAAGTACGACCTGGCCCTGCAGACGCTGGAGATGGCCGGCGCCCCCGCGGCGGAGGTCGCACAAGTCGCCCTGCTCGGCGCCTGGGCGATCCGCCTGTCGGGGACCGGCTTGGCCAAGACCCTGACCGAACAGCCGGATTGGATCGAGGCGGAGTCGCGCTGGAAGTTCCTCCGCGACGACTGCTTCGCTGCGGACGGCTACCGACAGGACTTCGTTCGCGCCGGCACCGTCGCAGCGCGGGCGCTCGCCGCAGAAGCGGGTGCGCCGGCATCGGAGAGGTGGCGAAGGCTGGTCGCGGCGAACGTGCTGCAGGCGTACGGGGAAGGCGGTCTCGCGCTCGATTCGCTCCGCGGACTTGGTGGCGCTGGGTCCCTTGTCGATCCGGTTGCGAGAGCGGCGGCACAGATTTCGGAAGTCATCGCCCGCGAGGCGCAATTCCAACGCTCGTACATCCGATGGGCAGGCAAGGCTCTCGACGACGGCTCGGTGACCGGAGACGAAGCCGCGGCGACCGCCTTCCGGATCGCCGAGTGCCACCGGCGGCTCGCGCAACCGACCGAAGCGCGCGCCGCGTCTGCGCGGGCGATCGACGCCGGACTCCGGCCGTCGGGCCTGCGAGTCGTCGGGCGCGCGCTCGGCGACGTCGACGCGGCGGGCGAACTGTCCGCGCGATGGAAGGAGGCGTGGAGCCGGGGCGTCAGGACCGCCGCCCAGGAACTCGGTGCCCCGGAGATCAGCGACCGCGCGACGAACGACCTGGCGTTCGTCTTCGAGCCGGAACTCGAACTCGCCATCGCAAAGTGCCTCGACAGCCCGACTGCGCGTGCGCGACGGAACGCGGCGACGCTCCTCGAGTCGTGGCCGTGGGTGGAACCCGCCACTGCCGACGCGCTCGGGCGGCGCTTCCTGGACGATGGAGACAAGTGGGTCCGCCTCGCCGCGGGCGACGCGCTCGCCGCGCTCGGCGTCGAGGTCGCGCGCGCGGCGTTCGTCCGCGGACTGCGCTCGCGGAACGAGGAAGTCCGGGAAGCGAGCATCGAGGCGCTCGGGGTCCTCGGCGAGGCGGATGACGTGCCTCGTCTGCTGGAGCTGCGCTCGAACGCCGGAGCCGCGGACGAGTTGATCGGACCCGCTCTCTCGGCGCTGACGAACCAGCCGCCGATGGATGCCGCCACCTTCTCCACATGGTGGAACCTCCACCAAGGCGAGTCGCGCGAGGACTGGGTCACCGCGGGGTTCGACGGTCGGGTCTCCGTCCGACGGAGCGGTTCGACCTGGACCATCGATGACCTCGATGGCTTGGTGGGTCTTCTCGCAGACGAGAAGGTGCACGTCCGCGTCAACGCGCTTCGCGTGTTGCGGGAGATGAGCGGCGAGCGCTTCGGATGTCGTGCCCTCACGAGCAGGCACGACTGGGGGAGCTACCGGCAGGAGCGAGCGTGGGCCGTCCTCGCGTGGCGGCGGTGGGCATCGCTCCGGCGGGAGCCGAAGTAGCGTAGCCGCGGCAAGACGGTGACTGGCACCGGACTCTCCCGTCACACGCGATACGCGTCGCTCCGATGCCGGACCGCGAGAATCACGGCGAGCCGCAACGATGCGTCGAGGCTGAGCAGCACGCGGTGGTCGCCGACACGCAGCCGCCACTCACGATCTCTGCCGGCGAGACGCCGCAGATCGCCTTCACCCGTCTCCGCGAGACGCGTGACCGCGTCGTGGACGCGGCGCTGCGTCAGCGCATCGAGTCGCCGCAGGTTCTTCTCCGCAGGTCGCGTCCATCGGATCGTCCAGTTCATCTGCGCGAACGACGGCGCACGGCAGCGTGGCTGCGTGTCTGACCGCGCGCCAGCGCCCGCTCCGCCGCGGTGATCGCCGCCGCATCGGCCGCGCTGAGCGGCTCATCGTCCTCGGGCGCACGGCGCATGGCTTCGATCAGCGGGTCCGACCCTGCGGCGCGCAGGTACTCGAGGAACCGGCGTGCCGCCGGCAGCTCACGCTTCGGCAGTTCATCGACGAGGCGGTGGAGCTTCTCCTTGATCGTCATGCGCGAAATCTACCGCGGACCGTTCACTTCCTCTACTCGAGGTCCTTCGGCGTCACGACGCGCAGGACCTCGCAGCGGTGGCCGTCCGACTCGAGCGAGGCGCGGAGCGTCTGCGGGTCGGTGGTGCCTGGGACGAGCGCGTAGAGCTCCATCTTGCCCGAGCCGCGGGTCGCCTCCATGACGCCGGGCGCGCGGCGCAGGTCGTTCAGCGACATCTCGCTCGCGATGAGGCGCGACGAGTCGTAGATCCGGATCACCACGACGCGCGGATCCATGTCGGCGGGCGCGTCTTCGAGCAGGTCGCGCTGCCGGCGGTGGGCCTGTCCGCTGTCGGTGCCGCAGGCGGCGAGGAGCGCGGGCGCGATCAGGGCGAAGGCGAACGCGAACGTCGAGGAAGGTCGCATGGGGTGCCGTCTCCGGGGTGGGTTGGACCGCGTCAGGGGAAGACGTGGACGATCACGAAGGCCCACCACACGTTGCCGCTGTGGCCGGCGCCGCCCGCGGAAACGCCGGAGCCGTTCGACGAGATGTGGATGCCGACGAAGAACACTCCGTTCGTTCCACTCCCGCCGTTGACGACGAACGCGGCGTCGAACGTGGA
>JANNHP010000192.1:0-1866 GCA_031404455.1 Planctomycetia bacterium
CGGACCCCCGTGTCCGCCCAACGCGATCTCGGCGCAGGCACCGTTCCCTGCTGACCGGGGCGGACACGGGGGTCCGCCCCTACCGAGAGACTGGATTCGATCTGTCACGCCTCGATCGCCCCCCGCGCCCTACCTGAACCCGACGTACTGCCCGCCCGTCCGTTTCGCGAGCGACTGCAGCAGCGAACTGCCCTCGGCCTCGCCGATGCCGATCGTGTGGAAGACGAGGCGGGCGGTGCGATTGCGGGCGATGAGCGAATCGAGGAGCGCCGCCTCGGCCGTGAGGCGCCCGCGGTTCGGGTTGCCGTCGGTCATGAGGAACACCGTGTCCGCGACGAACGGCTCCCGTGCGCCTTTCGCCTTCCCGGCGGACGGCACGACGCCGACCAGTTCGAACACCTTGTCGAGCGAGTCGCAGATGTTCGTCGTGCCGTTCGGTTTGATCGAGTCGATGAACTCGTGCGCCTTCGACTTGCCCTTGTCGGTCGCGTCGACCATCTGGTCCTGCCAGAGCTTGTACGACTCGCTGAAGACGACGATGTCGAACACCACGTCCTTCGGGAACGCGGCGACCGCGCGGTGCAGTTGCCACCGCGCGATGTCGATCTTGGCGCCGCCCGCCGGCGCGGGGTACGCGTCCTTGCTGACGCCCGTCGTCGCCGCGGGCTTCGCACCCGCCGGGTCGGCCATGCTGAACGAGATGTCGGCGACGATCAGTATCCGCTTGCTCGACGTCGAGATGCCGTAGAAGGAAGACGTCACGCCCTTCGCCTTCTCGGCGCCCTCGGCCTCGGTCTCGGGCTGGTCCCACGTCTCGACCGCGCCGACCGGCCTCTCGTACTCCCCCGCCGCGGCGAGCGCCTTCGCCTTCTCGGCGACGGCCGCCTGGTTCTCGGCCCACCACTTCTTCGCGAGCGCCGCGTCGCCGTAGAAGCGCACGCCGGCGAGCGCCTGCAGAGCGTCGTCGAAGTCCTTGCGCAGGCGCCCGTCCTCCTTCTCGATCGCCTGGACGAGCGCGCCCGCCGCCTCGACGATCTTCGCCTTCACGCAGATCGCGACGGCGAGCGCGCGCACTTCCCACGCGGCGTCCGCGAGCGACGCGACGACGGCGTCCTTCACCTCGGAGACCTTGAACGAGCAGAGCGCCGCGAGGGCCTTCGATCGCAGCGCGGACGACGCGTCCGTCGCGCGGATCCTGGTCAGCGCGGCGAGCGTCTCCGGCCCGCCGATGCGGCCGAGCGCAGCGATCGCGGCGGCGCGGACACCCGGCGACGCGTCGCCCGCCGCCGCCGAGACGATCCGGGCGACGCGCGCGGCGTCGGCGCCCTGCGCGAGGGCCTCGGGAGCCCTCGCGGCGACGGCGGCGTTGCGCGCGGAGATCGTCCGGTAGAAGGGGATGAGCACGGCGGAGAGCTTGCGCGCGCGGTGCTGCTTCTCGCCCGACTCCATGTAGCCCGCGTCCCACACCTCGGCGTACATGGCCTCGACGCCGGCGACGCGGATGACGAGGTCGAGGTTCTCCGTCTCCATCACGCCGCCCGCGGAGACGAGCGCCGCGACTGGGTCGGCGAGTCCTCCGAGCTTCGACATCGCCTCCTCGCGCTGCTTCAACTGCGCGTCGTACGGCGCGAGGAGCTTCTGGATCACCGCCTCGAAGGGACCGGCCTCGGTGACGATCCCGCCGGGGAGCAGCGGCGTCGTATCCTTCTCGACCTTCGCCGCGGCCGGGAGCTTCAGCGGTTTGAACGCGTCGCGGAAGCGCATCTGCGCGTCCGACGCCTCGTCGGCGGGGGCGGCGCGCGCGGCGAGGAGCGCCGCACCGAACGCGAGCGCGAGCGCGAGCGACCTCGGGTTCATCTCCGTCTC
>JANNHP010000193.1:0-5904 GCA_031404455.1 Planctomycetia bacterium
CCGAAGGTCGGCATCCCCCGCGTGCTCGGCGGACCGATCGACGGTTCGCTCGGCTTCCAGAACGGCAACCACTCGATGTTCCTGACGGCGAACAAGAACGGCACCGTGCAGCAGCAGACCATCTACTGCTCGCCCTCGGGCTCGGACTCGACCGGCAACGGCAGCGCCTCGAACCCGTACAAGACTCCGGGCTATGCGATCGGCCGGGTCTCGTCACAGTCCGGCTCCGCCGACGGCCTGACCGTCTACCTGATGGCCGGCAGCTACTCGTGGGGCCCCCCGCCCTATCCGTATCCCGCGACGGCGAACCGCTGGATCCGTCTGACGCCCGCCCCGGGCGTGCTGCGCGGCGAAGTGGTGTTCAACTCCTGGGAAGGCGGCGGCTACCGGACGCGTCTCGTCTGCGCCGACGGCGTCACGATCCGCGGCTCGGTGCAGCTCTCGAGCACGGCGCCGCCGTACCTCGCCGACTCGTACCTCTGGGTGAACAACTGCGTCCTGGAAGGCCCGGGCGCGGACATCGACTCGGGCTTCTTCAGCGCGAGCGACTGGGCCGGGACGTACTTCACGGCCTGCGATGTCTCGAAGAACCGCAACGGCATCCGCTCCGCGACGTTCACGCGTGACTGCTACGTCCACGACATCTCGAGCAGCCCGTTCGGCGCGTCGCCCATGGTCATCAACTCGCGCTGCGAGCGCCGCTACAACTCGACCCAGTTCCACGGCGACATCTTCCACTGGTTCCAGGACTCGAACTCGCTCGAGAACTTCATCATGTACGGCATCCGCGCCGTCGACTTCAACAGCCAGGGCGTCTTCGCGGAAGTCCACAACGGCAACGCCGGCCAGCGCACCTACGTCCAGATGGACAACGTGGCGATGGTCAACGTGCACATGTCGAAGGATGCGAACGACGCCTCCGGAAGCTGGTGGAACCGCAGCACGAACCACCTGCTCATGTGGCACGTCTCGATGCCCGACCAGGTGTTCCGCTGGGGCCAGTCCACGATGGGCACGACGCTGAAGAACGTGTCGGTCATCGGATCGGTGTTCAAGGCCTTCTCGGTCACCGCCCTTCCGGCGGGCTCCGTGGTGGAGCGCATGCACTACACGGACCCGACGTACTACCAGGGGATGTACCCCGGCTCGGACGTCACGACGGGCAACCCCGGCTTCGTGAACCCTGCCGCGTTCGACTACTCACTGACGTCCACGTCACCGCTGCGCGGTCGCGTGCCGAAGACCCTCACCAACGTCCCGATCGACGCGAGGAACGTCGCGCGGGGAACGCTGACGGCGATCGGTGCGTACGCCGGCAGCTCCGAGTAGAAATCCTGAGTCGGTGAAGTAAGCAGGCGCCGGGACCGGTCGCGTGTCCCGGCGCCTCGATTCCAGGGGTCGGGCGGGATGCAGTCGTCCTCGACGACGCGGTATTTTCGGGCCTGCGCAAGGAACTCCCCGCGTCGTAGTGTCATGTGGGCGGAGACCCTTCCGAGGAGGATCGCAGAATGTCGCGGGCAGGGTGGCTGACACCGGGCGCCGATTGACCTCGTCCGCGACCTCCGCGGAAACGTCCGGTCCCCGGCCGCTCGGCGCGGCGGGAGCGGCGGTGCCGTCCCCCGGTCCCGGCGACTTCGCCTCCTTCTTCCACGCACACCGAGATGCCATCCACCGACTCCTCCACCGTCTCACCCGGAACGCGGCCGACGCGGACGACCTCCTCCAGGAGACGTTCCTCACCGCGTGGAAGAAGCGCGGGCAGTTCGACGGCCGGGGCAGCGCGGAAGGGTGGCTCCGGCGGACCGCGTTCCGCCTCTACCTCAACCAGCGGACGAAGTCGAAGCGGCGCACGTCGCTCGCCGACGCGCGCAGCCTCGCGAAGGACGGCAGCGTCCCAGCGGGCGAGCACGCCGTGGACGACCGCGAGGCCACGTCGTTCCTCCTCTCGCGCATCGCGGAGGCGCTCGACGACCTCCCCGACGAACCCCGCGAGGCGTTCGTCCTCTTCCGGTTCGAGGGCATGACGTGCGCGCAGATCGCGGAGACCACCGGCGTCCCGGCGAAGACCGTCGAGACGCGCCTGCGCCGCGCGACCGAACTGCTCGCGCAAAGCGTCGCGAAGTACCGGGACCACCTGCCGGGGAGTCCGGGCCGATGAGCGACCGCACGCCGTTCGACGACATCCGCGACCTCGCCGAGGGCACGCTCGACGCCGCCGCGGCGGCGCAGATCCGCGCGCGCATCGAGTCCGACCCGGCACTGCGCGCCGACTTCGACGCATACGCCGCGGTCCACGCCTTCACCGCGCCGGCCGTCGCCCCCGTGGCCGCGTCGTCGCTGACGTTCGAACGGATCGATGCCGCGCGCCGCGCCGCCCGCGTGCGGCGGATGCGACCCTGGCTCGCCGCCGCCGCCTCCCTGCTGGTCGTCGCGGCCGGCGCCTTCGCGTGGCACCACCACATGCCGCGCACGGTCGTGCTCCGCTCGATCCCTCTCGACGTCGCCGCCGCCGCGATCGACGACGCCGCCCCCATCGGCGACGTCGTCCCCGCGCTGCTCGCCGACTGGCGTCCCACGCGCGACGGCGCGGTGAACTGGATCCCGTCGATCGAGGAGGGCCGCGAGGTCGCGCGGGCGACGAACCGTCCCATGTTCCTCTGGATCTACCACCCCGAATGCCCCTACTGCATCGAGTGGGACAGGAAGGCGTTCCGCGACCCCGAGGTCTGCGCCGCCGCCGCCGAATTCGTCCCGGTCCGCGTGGACGTGATGAAGGCGCCGCCCGGGCTCGAGAAGTACCTCGGCGACGACATGATGGCGAACTGGCCGTACCTCGGCGTGATGTCCGCCGACGAGAAGGAGCGCGTGGATTTCCCCGGGATGAAGGGAACCGCCGCGATCCGCGATCACCTCGCGAAGGCGCTCGCCACGCAGGCGAAGCTCGGCGCCGCGGTCTCGTGGGACATCGCCGCCGGCATGGCGCGCGCGGACGCGGCGCGGGCCGCGGACGACGTCGCGGCGGAGTTCCGCGAACTCGCCGCCGTCCGCGACGCGGAGATGGGCGGCGCGATGAAGACGTCCGCCGCGAAGAGGATCGACGCGATCGCCGCGAACGCGTCGGCGGCGCTCTTGGATGCGAAGTCTCTCGCCGCGACCGACGAAGAGGCCGGCGCGCGCAGATTGTCCGAAGCTGCGGAGAGGTTCCGCGGCACTCCCTACGGACTTGACCTGGCCGTGGTGGAGCAGGAGCTGCGCGCGACCGGCCGTTTCCCGGTGCTGGAGACGGCGGCGAAGTAATGACACGGGCCATCAGACAACGACAGACGAGAAGCGTTCGTAGGAGGCACGGCACGGCCCGCAATGCCCTGATAGAGGCTCGTGTCGCGACTTCGAAGTAGCGAGGGAGTCCGGGGACGGTAAGGCAATCCAACGGAACAGTGTCCAGCCCCGCGGAAACCACCCGCGACCGGCTCCCTCGTGAACCCGAGCCCATCGTTCTCGGGGCGTCCCGTCCTTCAAAATCCCAGAGTCCCGCCGCGTCTCGCGCTGTCTTCCCCGATGACCAGGTCGATGGAGGAGACGCATGAAGAAGACGCTGATGTGGGTCGCGCTCGCCGCGGCCGCCTTGCCCGCCGTCGCGGGCGAGACGTGCGAAGGGTTCTCCTGCGCCAACGAGTGCCCGCTCGCGCAGCAGGCGAACACCCGCCGTTCGAACGGCCGCGAGGCGATGTCCGTCTCGGCCTCGCTCCGGACCACGCTCGCCGCCCAGGTCGAGCGCAACCTGGCGAGGATCTGACCGTGCGGGTCGCACTTGCCGTCCCGTTGGTCTTCGTCGCTTCGGCGCTCGCCATGGCTGGCGGTCCGCTCGACGCGGCGATCGAGGCGTTCCGGCAGGGCGACTACGCGAAGACGGTCGAGCTCGCGTCGTCGGTGAAGGCCGGCGACGCGGCCCGGCCGAAGGCCGCGTATCTCGCCGGCGAGGCGGGCCTCGCCCTCGCCCGTTTCGACGACGCGGAGAAGTTGTTCCGCGAGGTGCTCGCGAAGAAGACGGACAGCGTCCCCGCCCTCGTCGGCCTCGGCCGAGCGCAGACGGGGAAGGGTTCGGCCGACGACGCGATCGTCACGCTGGAGAAGGCCGCCAAGCTCGACGCGAAGGACGTCGGCGCGCGCCGCTCGCTCGGCGAGGCGCGCTTCGCGAAGGGCGATCTCGAGAAGGCGAAGACCGATCTCGAATCGGCCGTGAAGCTCGACCCGAAGGACCCTCTCTCCGCGCGGTCGCTCGTCGACGTCGACCTGAAAGCCGAGAAGCCCGACCTCGCCGCGAAGGAGGCCGACCGCTTCGCGAAGGCGGTGCCCGAGAGCCCCATGGGCCACTTCCTGCGCGGGCTCGTCCTCGACCGGAAGGGCGAGCACCGGGACGCGATCGAGGCCTACGAGAAGGCGATCGCGAAGGACGACAAGTTCCTCGACGCGCACAAGAACCTGGCCATCCTCTGCATCGCGCAGAGCAACTCGTACCAGGACCGAGCGCGCGTGAAGAAGTCGTTCGAGCACTTCGAGCGCTACTTCGCCTTGGGCGGCAAGGACGAGGAGCTGAAGAAGACGTACGAGACGATCAAGGAAGTCCTCGCGCCGTACATGAAGTGATCCCGCGCTCTCGCAGCGGCTGCATCCCCGCGGCATGCAGCCGCTGCGCTTCGCACCGCTCCTCGCGGACCGGCTCACGACGCTGATGGCCTCGGACGTCGACTGAAGATTGCTGAAGTCAACGGTGTCCCGGAAGGCGAACCCGACGACTGAATCCTGGAACGGTATGTCGTGAAGTAGCCCTGCCTCGTCGTGGGGATCGAGGGTTCCGTCGCGCCCCTCGATCCTCCGGCGCCCCCCGCCTCCGCCGTAGACTTGCGCGCATGACCGACACGCGCGCGCTCCTCATCCGGCTCGGCATCGACCCCGACGCGCAGAACCCCGGCGCCTACGACGGCAAGTTCCACCGTGCGAAGTCGGCGACGGGCGCCTTCGACGTCGTCTCCCCCGCCGACGGCGAGCCGCTCGCGTCGGTCGCGAAGTCCACGCGCAAGCACTACGAGATGGCCGTCACGACGGGGCTCGCCGCGTTCGAGCGCTGGCGCATGCTGCCCGCGCCGAAGCGGGGCGAGGTGATCCGCCTCATCGGCGACGAACTCCGCCGCGAGAAGGACGACCTCGGCGCGCTCGTCTCGCTCGAGTCCGGCAAGATCGCCAGCGAGGGACTCGGCGAGGTGCAGGAGATGATCGACATGGCCGACTTCGCGGTCGGCCTCTCGCGTCAGCTCTACGGTCTCTCGATGCACAGCGAGCGCCCGCGCCACCGCATGATGGAGCAGTGGCACCCGCTCGGCACCGTGGGCGTGATCAGTGCCTTCAACTTCCCCGTCGCGGTGTGGGCGTGGAACGCGTTCCTCGCGGCGGTCTGCGGCGACGTCGTCCTCTGGAAGCCCTCCGAGAAGACGCCGCTCTCGGCGCTCGCCGTGTGCCGCATCGTCGACCGCGTGCTGGAGACGACCGGATGGCGCGGGATCATGAACTGCGTCATCGGCGACGTGAACGAGGTCGGTGCGCCGATGCTCGACGACCACCGCGTGCCGCTCGTCTCCGCGACGGGCTCGTGCCGCATGGGCGGCATCGTCGGGCCGCGCGTCGCGGCGCGCATGGGCCGCTCGCTGCTCGAACTCGGCGGGAACAACGCGATCGTCGTGATGGACGACGCGGACCTCGATCTCGCGCTGCGCGCCGTCGCGTTCGGCGCCGTCGGCACCGCGGGCCAGCGTTGCACGACGACGCGGCGTCTCTTCCTCCACAGGAAGATCGCGAAGACGTTCACCGCCCGGCTCGTGAAGGCGTACCGCGCCGTGAGGATCGGCC
>JANNHP010000194.1:0-12258 GCA_031404455.1 Planctomycetia bacterium
GCGGGGTTCATCGGCTCCCACGTCGTCGAGCGCCTCATCGGAGACGGCCACGAAGTGACCGTGCTGGACGACTTCTCGACCGGCCGCTTCGACAACATCGCGCACCTCGAGGGGCGCCAGCTCCGGGTCGTCGAGGGCGACGTGCGTCAGCCGAAGCACGTCGAGAAGGCGATCGCCGGCGCGCAGTACGTGCTGCACGAGGCCGCGATCCCCTCGGTGGGGCGCAGCGTCGAGGACCCGATCACGACGAACGCGGTGAACGTGGACGGGACGCTCAACGTCCTCTTCGCGGCCCGGGCGGCGAAGACGGTGAAGCGCGTCGTGTACGCCGCCTCCTCGTCGGCCTACGGCGACACGCCGACCCTTCCCAAGACCGAGACGATGGCTCCGCAGCCGATGTCGCCGTACGCGGTCAGCAAACTCGCCGCCGAGAACTACTGCCGCGTCTTCTTCCTCAACTACGGCCTCGAGACCGTCTGCCTCAGGTACTTCAACGTGTTCGGACCGCGGCAGGACCCGGACTCCGACTACGCGGCGGTCGTCCCGAAATTCGTCACGATGCTGCTCGAGAAGAAGCGGCCGATCGTCTACGGCGACGGCAAGCAGACGCGCGACTTCACGTACGTCGAGAACGTAGTCGACGCGAACCTCGCCGCCTGCACCGCGCCGAAGGCGCCGGGCGAGATCGTGAACATCGCGTGCGGCGACCGCGTCACCATCGGCGGCCTCGCGAACATGATCGGCGAGATCGTGGGCTACAACGGCGAGCCGAAGCTGAAGCCGGCCCGGCCGGGCGACGTGCGCCACTCTCTCGCGGACATCACGCGCGCCCAGGACGTGATCGGTTTCCGCGTGCGCGTGAACCTGCAGGAAGGACTCGAGCGCACGATCGAGCACTACCGCGAGCGCAAGAAGAAGGTCAAGGCCAACTGATCCCGAGGAGCGAAGAACGATGGCGCTGAAGGGAGTCGTCCTCGCAGGAGGGACCGGGTCGCGCCTGAGGCCGCTGACCCTGGTGACGAACAAGCACCTCCTGCCGGTCTACGACCAGCCGATGGTCTACTACCCGATCCGCATGCTCGTCGAGGCGGGGGTCCGAGACATCATGGTGCTGACGGGCGGCGAGAGCGCCGGCGACTTCATGAAGCTGCTCGGCACCGGAGAGGCGTTCGGCCTCGACCACCTCGAGTACGCGTATCAGAAGGGCGCGGGCGGCATCGCGGAGGCGCTCGGCCTGACGCGCTACTTCATCGGGACGGACGACGTCGTCGTCGTGCTCGGCGACAACATCCTCGAGAAGCCGATCGCGGGCGCCGTCGAGCGCTACAGGAAGCAGGGTTCGGGTGCCCGCGTGCTCCTGAAGAAGGTGCCGGACCCGCAGCGCTTCGGCGTCGCGCGCGTCGTCGGCGACAAGGTCGTCGAGATCGTGGAGAAGCCGAAGGACCCGAAGTCCGACCTCGCCGTGATCGGCGTCTACATGTACGACAACGCCGTCCTCGACATCGTCGCCGGACTGAAACGGTCCGCGCGCGGGGAGCTCGAGATCACCGACGTGAACAACGCGTACCTGGAGCGGGGCCAGCTCGAGTACGAGATCGTCGACGGCTGGTGGACCGACGCCGGCACGTTCGAATCGCTCTTCCACGCAGGACAGCTCGTTCACGAGACGAGGTCGCGGACCGCTCGATGAAGTTCCTCGTCACGGGATCCCGGGGACTCGTCGGGACGCCGCTCGTGCGGCGTCTCTCGGCAGAGCACCGGGTGGAGGGACTCGATCTCCCCGAGCTCGACGTGCGCGACGCCGGGGCCTGCGCCGCAGCTCTCGCGCGCATCGCGCCGGATCGCGTCGCGCACCTCGCGGCGTGGACCGACGTCGACGGCGCCGAGTCGGACCCGGCGGGCGCCGCGGCGGTCAACGCGCAGGGCGCGCGCAACGTCGCCCTCGCGTGCCGCGAGGCGGGGGTTCCGATGCTCTACGTCTCGACGGACTACGTGTTCGACGGAACGAAGGGCGAGCCCTACCTCGAGGACGACCCGGTCGCGCCGCTCTCGGTGTACGGCCGCACCAAGCTCCTCGGTGAGAACCACGTCCGCGAACTCGCGCCGAGCTGGTGGATCGTGCGCTGCCAGAGCATCTACGGCGCGGGACGGAAGTCGTTCGTCGACGCGATCCTCGCGCGCGCGGCTTCCGGCGGGGCGTTGAAGGTCGTAGCCGACCAGCACGTCTCGCCGAGCTGGTGCGAGGACGTCGCCGATGCCCTCGCCGCGGTTCTCACGCGCGCGGCGCCGGGCGTCTATCACGCTTCGAACTCCGGCACGTGCTCGTGGCTCGAGTGCGCCAGGGCGGCGCTCGATCTCACCGGGTTCGCCGCGGTCCCGATCGAGCCGACGACGGCCGCGTCGCTCGCGCGGCCGGCGCCGCGGCCTTCGGTGTCGGCGTTCGACTGCGCGAAGCTCGAGAAGGCGACGGGTGTGCGCATGCGGCCCTGGAGGGACGCGCTCGCCGCGTACCTCGCAGGCCGGGAGGTCGTCCGATGAGGTGGCTCGTCACCGGGGGCGCTGGGTTCATCGGTTCGAACTTCGTGCGCTTGCTGCTCGCCGACCGTCCGGACGCGACGGTCGTCAACGTCGACCTGCTCACGTACGCGGGAAACCTCGAGAACCTGAGCGACGTGGAGAAGGACTCGCGCTACTCGTTCGTCCGGGGCGACGTGACGGATCCTGCCGCCTGGGAGGGCTCCGTCGGCGCCCTGCCGGATGTGATCGTCCACTTCGCCGCGGAGACGCACGTCGACCGCTCGATCCACGACGCGTACCCGTTCCTCCGGACGAACGTCATCGGCACTCAGGCGATGCTGACCTGGGCGAAGACCAAGGGCGTGCCGCGCTTCGTGCAGATCGGGACCGACGAGGTCTACGGCACGCTCTCGCCGACCGATCCGCCGTTCACGGAGACGAACCCGCTCGCGCCGAACAGCCCGTACGCGGCGAGCAAGTGCTCGGCCGACATGCTGGTCAGGGCGGCGGTGCACACGCACGGGCAGCACTGCGTGATCACGCGCTGCTCGAACAACTACGGTCCGTACCAGTTCCCGGAGAAGTTCCTGCCTCTCATGATCACGAACGCGCTCGCCGACCAGTCGCTGCCGGTGTACGGCGACGGACAGCAGCGCCGCGACTGGATCCACGCGGACGACCACAACCGCGCCGTGATCCTCGCGGCGGAGAAGGGCGTCTCAGGCGGGATCTACAACGTCGGCGGCGCGGGCGGCGAGCAGACGAACCTCTCGGTGCTCCACCAACTCCTCGACATCCTCGGCAAGCCGCGTTCGCTGATCCGCTACGTCGAGGACCGTCCGGGCCACGACCGGCGCTACGCGATCGACAACTCGTACACCACGGCGACGCTCGGGTGGTCTCCCCGCGTCGGCTTCGCGGAGGGACTCCGCGCGACGGTCGACTGGTACGTCGGGAACCGCGAGTGGTGGGGACGGGTGAAGTCCGGCGAATACCGGGCCTACTACGACTCGATGTACGGCGAGCGCCTCGCCTCCTCGCGGCGGGCCGAGTGAAGTGAGGGTCCTGCGCATCCACGCGCCAGGGACGCACGCCGGCCTCGCGGCGGTGATCGGACGGGCGGTCGTCGAGTTCAACCGCTCGCTCGACATCCGCCTCCGGTTCCTCTCGATCGGGATCGACGAGACGGTGCTCGACGTCGCGGACGCGGCCGGATCCGCGGAGGCGGTTGCACTCGCGATCCGGTCGGGCACACCCGACGTCGTGGTGCTCTTCGGCGACGGCGCGCCAGCCCTCGCGGCGGCGACGATCGCGGTCCGGGACCGCGCGGTGCTCGTCCGCGGCGGCGCAGGACGGCGGGAAGGTCCGCACTCGGACACGGACCGTGCGATCGACCGTCTCGCGACGGTGCACCTCGTGCACGGTCCTGCGGAGGCGCGGAACCTCGAGAGCGAGGGGTGCGCGGCGCAGGTGATCGACGTGGGGGCCGCGGGAGATCCCGCGGCCGGCGAGCGGGTCGTGCGCGCGCTTTCGCGCGCGCGTCGGTCCGCGCGCGGCGGAACCACTGGAGGCGTGTGACATGCTGATCCTGGGAATCGGCGGACTCGGCTACAAGGACTCGAGTGCCGCGCTCGTGAAGGACGGCCGCGTCGTCGCAGCGGCGGCCGAGGAGCGCTTCACGCGCATCAAGCACCAGGGCGGGTATCCGTCCCGGGCGATCGAGTCCTCTTTGAGGGTGGCCGGCGTCACGGCGGCGCAGATCGACCACGTCGCGGTCGCGAACAACCCGTGGCTCGCACTGCGCGCGAAGGTCCTCGACTGGTACGGCGAAAGCTTCTTCGAGTCGCCGGAGTTCCGCGCGTTCCACATCTTCCACGACGAGATCCACGGCACGCTGACGTACCTGAAGGCGATCGAGGACCTGAGGTCGGGCCGGTCGGGCAGGTTCCACACCGTCCCGCACCACCTGTCGCACATGGCGTCGTCGTTCCTCGCCTCCCCGCACGCCGAGGCGGCGGTGCTCGACATCGACGGGCGCGGCGAGTTCTCGACGTCGGCGCAGGGCGTCGGGCGCGGGTACGAGATCGAGGTGTTCCACGTCGACCACATGCCGAACAGCCTCGGCCTCCTCTACGCCGCGGTGAGCGACTACCTGGGCTTCACCGGGCAGGACGACGAGTTCCGCGTGATGTCGATCTCGAGCCAGGGCGAGCCGCGCTACCGCGGGGAGTTCCGCGAGATCGTGCGGCTGACCGACGAGGGGTCGTTCGCGCTGAACCCGGCCTACTTCACGTATCGCGACGGACTCGCGGCGCTCTCCTCGAAGTTCACCGACGTCTTCGGCGCGGGACGCCGCGCTGGCGAACCCGTCCTCGAGCGGCACCGGGACATCGCGTCGTCCCTGCAGTCCGCCATCGAGGACGCGGCGCTCCACGCGGCGCGGCACCTCGCGCGGCGAACCGGGCAGAAAGCGCTCTGCTTCGCGGGCGGCGTCGCGCTGAACTGGGTGGTCAACGGGCGGCTCGCCGCCGAGGGCCCGTTCGAGCACCTCTACGTCAACCCGCTGGCCGGCGACGAGGGAACCGCGGTGGGCGCAGCCCTCCACCAGTACGCCGCCGAGACGAAGTCGCGCCCCGAGCCGCTGGGTTCGGTCGCCCTCGGTCCGGCCGCGACCGACGCCGAGATCGAGGACACGCTCCGGCGCACGAAGCAGCGTTTCGACCGGGTGCCCGACCGCTCCGCCGCGGCTGCGGAGAGGCTCGCGCGCGGCGAGATCCTCGGCTGGTTCGAGGGCCGGATCGAGTTCGGCCCGCGCGGGCTCGGTCAGCGCGCGATCCTCGCGGATTCGGCGAACCTCGAGACGAAGGCGCGGCTCCTGCGCGACGTGAAGTCACGCGAGGAACACCACCCGTTCGGGGTGTCGGTCCTCGCCGACCGCGCCGCGGACGTGTTCGAGGGACCCGCGGAATCGCCCTACATGCTCCGGTGGAGCCGAGTGAAGGCGGAGCGCCGCAAGGAGCTCGCCGCGGTCGTCACGGAGAATGGGATCGCCCGCTGGCACGGGGTGACCGCAGCGAGGGAGCCGGCGTTCCACGAACTGATCTCGGCGTTCGGCCGCCGCACCGGCCGTCTCCCCGCGCTCGTGAACACGAGTCTCAACCTGCCGGGACGGCCTCCCGCCGTCACGGTCGCAGAGGCGCTCGAGGTCTTCGCGGCGACCGGGCTCGACGCGATGGTCCTCGGTCCGTTCGTCGTCTCGAAATGAGAGCAACCGCGTCGCACGGAGCGCGACGCTGCGACTTCAGGCGGGATGGGCGACGTTCCGATGGAAATGTTTGCTGGGCTCGATCGCAACGGGAGCTAGCTTCGCTGGCCGAAACGGGCACTCGCCCGTCACGTCCCCGACGCACACGAGTGGGAGTTCGCCGGATGAGAATGCTGATCGCCGCGTTCACGCTGTCCCTCGCCGCACCTGCGTTCGCGGATCTCGTCGTCAACGGGAGCTTCGAGCAGGACACCGTCGCGAACGGCAGCTATGCGACGCTGACCACTGCCGACACGCTGACGGGCTGGACGATCGACGTCGACGACGTGGAACTGATCGAGGGGTACTGGCAGGCGGCGGCCGGCAGCAAGAGCATGGACCTGTCCGGCAACACCCCCGGACAGATCTCGCAGGTCTTCGCGACGACGTCCGGAGCGTCCTACCGCCTCACGTTCATGATGTCGGCGAACCCCGACGGCGGCAGCACGGTCCGCACGATGGACGTGACGTTCGGGTCGACGACGCAGCAGGCCTCGTACGACACGTCGGTTTTCAGCCCGACCACCGCGAACATGAACTGGCAGTTCAACGTCATGACGTTCACCGCGACGGGCACGAGCACCACGCTGAGCTTCCTCAGCACCGAGAACAGCGCTTTCGGACCCGCGCTCGACGACGTCCAGTTGAACGAGATCCCCGAACCGGCGTCGCTCCTGCTCTTCGGACTCGGCCTCGGCGGCCTCGGCCTCTGGCGCCGCGCGCAGAAGAAGCGCAAGTCCGCCGCGAAGGCCTGACGGTTCGCACGATCGGCGATGACGGGCCGCGCGATCGGTGACGACGGGCCGTCCGCGAGAGTCGCGGGCGGCCCGGTTCGATTCAGGGGCCCTGCGACAGGAACCGTTCGAGTGCGCGGTCCTCTTCGGTTCCCGTGATCCCGGTCCGCGCGCCCGACGCGATCTCTCGCGCGCGGTCGTCCTTCTTCAGGTCCCTCAGGAACTCGGCGTAGCGCAGGGCGATCCGGCCGCGCCGTCGCGCCGCGGCGTCGCGCGCGTCCGCGAGGAGCGCGAGCGACCTCGTCCACGCCGACTCGGCCTCCGAGTACTCGCCGGAACGACGCGCCGCCTCGGCGAGCGTGTCCCAGTACCCGGGGTCGAGGGGCGCCTCGGCGACGATCCGCCGGGACAGTTGGAGGGCGCGCGGCGCGGTCGAGACGTCGTGCGACATCACGAACGCGAGGTTGTTCGCCGCGTCGAGGTTGTCCCGGTCGAGGTCCGTGCAGCGCAGGTACGCCTCCTGCGCCTCCGCCCGCCGCGGCGGGTTGGCGGCGGCTGCGACGAAGCCGACGACGAAGTTCGCGCGCGATTCGAGTGCGCGCTCGGACGGTCCCCCGACCGCCGACTCGGCGAGTCTCGCGAGGACGCCCTTCGCGTCGCGCTCCGCCTCCTCCGCGCGGCCGAGCGCGAGGAGCGCCTCGGCGACGAGCACCTCGGCCTCCCGGCGCAGCGCCGGGGAGGCGCCGGGCGAGGACGCGAGCCCGCGGGCGGCCGCGAGCGCCGGCTCGAGGTCGATCCCGCAGCGCACGGCCATCGTCGCCTCGATGAGCCGGGATGGATCGGCTGCATCTCCCTTCGCGGCGGACGCGAAGCGGCGCAGCGAGAGGACTGCCTCCTCCTTGCGGCCGGCCTTCTTCAGCGTCGCCGCGAGATGGACGGCGACGGCGAGGTCGTCCGGGTGGCGCTCGGCGCACCGCTGTGCGAGGCGGATGGCTTCGTTCGGGAATCCCTTCTCGGCGAGGAGTCGTGCCGCCGCGAGGGGAAGCCGGCGTTCGTCCGGGTGCTCGTCGCACCAGGCTTCCACGCGTGCGACGGCGAGGGCGACGCCAGTACCTGCGCGGCGCAGCGACGCGTGGAAGCGCACGTACACGGCCGTCGGGTTCGAGGGATCGGTCGCGAGGATCGCGTCGCACGCACGGACCGCCTCGTCGAAACGGCCGGCGCCCGATGCGGCGAAGGCACGGACGAGACGAGCGACCGGGCGGTCGCGGACGTCCGCGGCGAGCGCGTCGACGTGCAGTTCGGCCAGCGTGAAATCGCCGGCCCACAGACGCTCCTGGGCCGCCGCGAGGCGCAGGCTGACGACGTCGCCGGGCGAGATGCCCGGGAGCTTCAACTCGCCTTCGAGGATCTCCGCCGCCCGCACGTGCTCGCCTCGCGCGTGCAGGAGCTTCGCGGTGCGGAACGCGGCGCCGACGAGGCGCGGGTCGAGGCGCAGGGCTTCGAGCGCGAGTTCTTCGGCGCGTTCCACATCGCTCGTCTGGGTGGAGGCGGTGAAGAGGCGGGCCGCCGCGATCTGCGCGATCGCCGCCTGGTGTGCGCCCGGGAACGCACTCGCCTTCCTGAAGGCGGCGAGGCTCTCCGCCCGGTCTCCGGACGCGAAGACCGACTCCGCGAAGAAGAGCCACGCAAGCGGATCCGTCGGCAGCGCGCGCGTCGCCACCCTGAGAGGTGCGACAGAATCCGCGGTCCTGCCCTGCGCGAGGAGGATACGGCCCTCGAGGAGTTCCCGGAACCCCGGCGGCGTCTCGGGCGCCACGTCCGCCGCGACGGCGCGCGCCTCCTCGATCCGCTCAGGCGGCACGGGGACCGGTCCGAGCAGGGTCGCGACGAGGAGCCGGGCCGTCGACGGGTCGCCGGGGCGCGCCGTCCAGAGTGCACGCAGCGTGACGACGGCGTCCTCGCTCCTGCCCGAGCCGAGCTGGATCTCCGCGAGCAGGAGCGACGGGCCGTACTCGCGCAGGCGCTGCATCGCGACCTCGGCGTCCCCGTCGTTCAGGGCGGAGATCACGCCGAGCAGGCGCAGGCCTGCGGGCGTGGCGGTCGCGGCGAGCGACTCGGTCAGCGCGCGCGCCGAAGTCTTGTCACCGGCCCGGTGGAGCGCGTCCACCCGGTCGATCTCGTCCCGCTCGTCGGCGAGGCCGAGGTCGTGGACGCGGCGAAGATCGGCTGCGACGACGCTCCACATCCCTAGCTCCCGATAGGCCCTCGCCCGCAATCTGAGGGCGCCGGCGTCGTCGGGCCTGCGCCGCAGGAACTCGGTGCAGGTGGCGACGGCCACGTCGGGCCTGCCCGCGGCGAGCCATGTCTCCGCCTCGGCGAGCGCGATCTGCGACGAGGTGGGACGCAGCCGCCGCGCGCGGGCGAGCGCCGTCGCGGCGTCGTCGAGCGCCGCATCCGCGCCCGACGCCCGTCGCGCCGCGGCGAGAGCCAGCCACACGTCGGGGTTCGACGGAGAACGCCGCGACGCCGTCTCGAGCGCCGTGACAGCGCCCTTCGCATCGCCCGACGCGAGCCGCAGCCTGCCGAGACCTTCGAGGAGGAACGGATCGTCGCCGAATCGCGTGCGCAGCTCCTCCATGTCGCGGACGGCCTGCGCGCAGCGCGCCGCGTCCGCTGCGCCGTCCGGCCGCCCGGAGAGCGGCAGGAGAGCGAGACGGACGCGCGGACCGATCCGGTTGGGCGCGAGACCGATCGCGTCGCCGTACGCCTCCCTGGCCTCGTCGATCCGGAACTGCGCGGCGCGGACGGTCCCGAGGATCTCGGCGAGGGCGGGATCCGACGGAGACGCGCGGCGCGCTGCCTCGATCGCCTCCGAGGCGAGGTCGAGCTCGCCCTGATCGAGGAGCAGAGTGGCGAGCACGGCGCGGACCGCGCCCTTCGGATCGTTCTTCTCCGCGGCGACGGCGAGGAGCGCCCGCGCCGAGAGCGCGTCGTCGGCGGAAGAGAGGAACTCCGACGCCGCGCCGGCGGTCGCCGAGTCGGGCCGGTCGAAGAGGACCCGCGCGAACTCGGCCTTCGCCTCGTCCCGGTTGCCGCGGGCGTGCAGCGCCATCGCGCCGAGCATCCTGACGTCCGCGGTCGCCTCGGGCGGGGAGCCGGCCGGGAACTGCGAGAGTGCCGCCGACGCGGCGCTGTACGCCTTGTCGGCCTCGCCGAGAGCGATCAGGATCCGCGCGCGGTCGGAGAGGTTCGCGACGTCGCCCGGAGACTGCGCCTCGAGCACGGCGAGAGCCGTGCGGAGCGAGGCCGCGACCTGCGTCGGCATGCGGTCCGGTCCGCCGCCGATCCCGCCGAGCAGTTGCATCTCCACGCCCGCGCGGAGCAGCTTCAGCTCGTCGGTCTCGCGTCCGCTCTCTGCCGCCCGGTCGAGTGCCTCCTTGATGACGAGGAGGTTCGGCGGGGATCGCCTCTGCTCGAGTCGCGCGAGGAGCAGCCACGCGCCGCTCTTCGGACTCGGGACGCGCGTCGCCGCGGCGGCGTGCTCGATCGCCCGGTCCAGGTGGCCGAGCTCCATCTCCGCGCGCGCCAGGAACTCCCGCGTCTCGGCGTGGTCGGAGTTGCAGACGAGAGCCTTCTCGGCGATGTCCCTGTAGGTGTCCACGGGGAACTCGAGCTCGCGGTAACAGACGGCGAGGAGATACCAGCCGTCTGCGTCGGACTGGTTCTGTTCGGTGTACTCGCGGGCGAGGAGCGCGGCGGCGTCCAGATCGCGGGCCCTGAGGGCCGACATCGTCTCGGCCTTCAGCTTCCAGGCGGGCCTGTCGACTTCGAGGTACTTGCGCCGGGCGACCTCCCCGAGGACCGCAAGGACGAGGACGATCGCCGTCCACTTCGCCGCTCGCACCCAGGGGAGCTTCGACGTCGGCACGCGATTGGGCGCGTGCGGCGCGTGGCACGCGGGGCACTCGTCGTCGTAGACGCTCATCGCCGCGCCGCACATGCAGAGCGCGTCGAACGTGGCGCCGCACCGCGCGCAGCAGCTCGAATCGCGGCGCTGGACACGTCCGCAGCCGTAGCAGCGGACCTTGGCGACGGGGCTCTTCACGACCTCTCGGAACTCCTCTTCCGCGACGGATGGCGGAGCGCAGGAACATACACCGGGCGCGGCGGACGGCCGAATGCCCGGCGAGCGCTCGAATGCTTTGCCTCGGGGAGGGCCGCGCGTCTACTACGCCGCTCTCAAAGAGGATCGCGCTCCCCAATGCTCGTCCTGGGCGTCAACGCCGCCAGCCACAACACCTCGGCCGCGCTCCTCGCGGACGGCGAACTCGTGGCGTTCGCGGAAGAGGAGCGGTTCAACCGCGAGCGCTACACCATGGCGTTCCCGGACGGCACCGTGAACTTCTGCCTCGATCACGCGGGGGCGAAGGCAGCGGACGTCGGCCTCGTGGTGTTCGCCGGCAAGCCGTCGTCCGAGATCCTGCACTCGGCGTGGGGTGCGCTCAGGCTCGCCGGACGTCCGTGGTACCGCGGGTGGCTCCGCGACCAGGCGCTCGTGACGGGGATGTGGAAGGGAGCGAGCCAGGGGCGCCGGATGCGCGGCCGGCACGGCTACGCCGGCGAGATGGGGTTCGTCGACCACCATCGCTGTCACGCGGCAAGCGCCTTCCTCTGCTCGGCCTTCGACGAGGCGGCCGTCCTCACCGTGGACGCCCAGGGCGACGGCCTCGCGACCGCGATCTACGCGGGGCGCGGCTCGAGTCTCGAGCTCCTGCGCTCCTGGAGGTTTCCCGAGCACTCCCTCGGACACCTCTACGACTGCGTGGGGGAGTGGCTCGGCTTCAAGCCGGTGAAGGACGCCGGGAAGACGATGGGCCTCGCGCCGTACGGCGACGCCAAGGCGACGCGCGCGCAGTTCGCGCGGTTCGTCTCGATCGAGAAGGGCGGCGAGATCCGCATCGACCTCGACTACCTGAAGACGGAGAAGCGACGCCGCGCGTCGCCGCGGTTCGAGAGCCTGTTCGGTCCTCCCCGCGGCCCGGACGAGGATCCGACCGGCCCGAGGTTCGCGAACGTGGCGGCGGGCGTGCAGGCGGTCGTCGAGGAGGCGGTCCAGTCGCTGGCGCGGGAGGCGCGCGAGCTGACCGGGATGTCGAAGCTCTGCCTTGCGGGAGGCGTCGCGCTCAACAGCGTCGCCAACGGGAAGCTCGCCCACGCGGGCGTGTTCGACGAGGTGTGGGTGCAGCCCGCGGCGTACGACGCGGGCCTCTCGCTCGGAGCGGCACTCGCGGCGTGGAGCGCCTCGGGCGGCGCCCGGAAGTTCGTCTTCACGAATCCGTACTGGGGCCCCGGCACGAAGACCGCCGAGGTGCTCAGCGCGCTGAAGATCTCGAAGACGAGCTGGCGCGAGGTCGCCGACCCCGCCGACGAGGCCGCGCGCCTCATCGCGGCGAACCGGATCGTCGGCTGGTACCAGGGCCGCGCCGAGGTGGGGCCCCGCGCCCTCGGCAACCGGAGCATCCTCGCCAATCCGATGAACCCTGCGATGAAGGACGTCGTCAACCGCGAGGTGAAGCACCGCGAGCCCTTCCGCCCGTTCGCGCCGAGCTGCACGCTCGAGGCGTCGCCGAAGTACTTCGACATGGCGGGGGCGACGCCTTTCATGCTCCACGTCTGGCAGGTGAGGCCCGAGCACAGGCA
>JANNHP010000195.1:0-6497 GCA_031404455.1 Planctomycetia bacterium
TGGACGGCCTGCGCCACATCGCGTCGGTGGACGCGCAGTACTTCGACCGCTTCAAGGTCTCGGACGACGCGCAGACCTTCCAGGACAACGACCTCATCGACCAGCTCGCCGAGCAGCGCATCGCGAGCCTGCGCCTGCGCAACCGTCTCCAGACCAAGCGCGACGGCGAGGTCGAGGACTGGCTCGACTGGGAGGCGCGCTGGCTCTACTTCTTCGACAGGAACGAGGCCGTGCCGGAGTCGCCGTTCGGTGTGCGCGAGGACTTCCCCGCGCCGCTGCAGACGATCGACTTCCCCGGCGAATCGAAGTACTCGCACGTCTCCCGCGAGGGTTCGGCCTACTGGCAGCACCGCGCGCGTCTCCAGCTCCTGCGCAAGGTGTGGCTGGTCGGCGAGGCCGACTACGACATGCAGGCGAACGCCATGGAGACGAGCGCCGCGGGCGTGCGCTGGTTCGCCGACGACCGGCTCTCGATCTACGTCGGCCGCCGCACGATCCACTCCGACTCGACCATCTGGACCGAGCGCTTCGAGTACCGCCTCTCGAACCGCTGGGGTGTCGCGCTCGAGTACCAGGAGGACACGAAGGCCGGCCGCGGACTGCGCACGATGGTCTCGCTCCACCGCCGCGCCCACGACTACACGATCGCCGTCGAGATTGAGTCCGACAAGCAGGGCAACTCGACCGCGGTCGGTCTCGCCATCTACCCGAACGACTGGTCGAGCTCGCGCAACGACCCGTTCAGTCTGCGCCGCCCGCTCGACTACGACGCGCTGAAGTGGTACCGATGAGGAAGGCGCTCTATCCCGGCAGCTTCGACCCGGTGACCCGCGGGCACCTGGACCTCATCGCCCGCGGCGCGGCGCTCTTCGGCCGTCTCGTCGTCGCGGTCGCGGACAACCCGCGGAAGAAGCCCGCGTTCACGGTGGACGAACGCGTCGCGATGCTGCGGCGCCACACGAAGAGGCACCGCAACGTGGAGGTCGCCTCGTTCACCGGCCTCGCGGTCGACTTCGCGCGGAGCCGCGATCTCGGCGTCCTCCTCCGCGGCGCGCGCACCACGAGCGATTTCGAGTTCGAGTACCAGATGGCGCTGACGAACCGCTCGCTGGCGCCCGGCGTCGAGACGGTGTTCCTCATGCCGTCGGAGGAGTTCGCGTTCCTCTCGAGCTCGCTCATCAAGGAAGTCGTCGCGAGCGGCGGCGACGCGTCGCGGTGGGTGACGAAGGACGTCGAGCGCGCGCTGGCGAAGCGGTCGCGCGGGGCGTAGCGGCTACTTCTTCGCGTCGTCGTCCGACTTCGCGTCCTTCAACTGCTTCTTCATCGCCCGCGCGACGACAGCCTTCGGGTCGGCCGCGTCGCGCAGTCCGTCGCCGAGGAAGTTGTAGGCGAGGACGGTGAGGAAGATGAAGACGCCGGGGACGACGATCCACGGGTTCTCGACGAGGTAGCTCGGCTGCTGCGCCTCGCGCAGCATGTTGCCCCAGGAGGCCTCGGGGTCCTGGATGCCGAGGCCGAGGAAGCTGAGCGAGACCTCGCCGAGGATGTAGCCGGGGATCGCGAGCGTCGCCGACACGATCGCGAAGCTGAACGTGTTCGGCAGGATGTGGTTCGTGATGATGCGGAAGGACGGCACGCCGAGCGCCCGCGCGGCGACGACGTAGTCGTTCTCCTTGAGAGAGAGCACCATGCCGCGGACCACGCGCGCGCGCACCGCCCAGCCGATGACCGTGAGGATGCCGATGATGAGGAAGTACGTGGCCCGCGACGACATCGGCTTGTCGTCGATCTTCAGGTCCCGCAGAAGGCCGCCGATCACGATCATCAGGTAGAGGTCGGGGACGGAGAGGACGACCTCGGTGACGCGCATGAGGACGAGGTCGATCCAGCCGCCGAAGTAGCCCGACACGCCGCCGATCGTCATTCCGAGGATCGACGTGATGAGGATCGCGACGACGCCGATCGAGAGGCTGATCTGCGAGCCGTAGAGGAGGCGCGAGAGGATGTCGCGGCCCTGCTGGTCGCTGCCGAGCAGGTACACGCGGTGCGAGCCCTTCGCGCCGGTCGACGCGTCCACGCCGAAGAGATGGCGCGTGCCCTTCACGGGGAAGAACCCGAGGAGGCTCGCCACTTCACGCTCCGGGCGCTCGACGAAGAACCGGATCGGCAGGCTGACCGTGCGGTCCGCGACGGCGTGGACGTAGGTGCGGTCTCCGTATTCGTCCTCGAACTCCTTCTCGACGAGCGGGTGCGCGTGGGGCCGCAGCGTGAAGTCGCCCGCGGAGTCGTGGAAGTGGACGCCGCCCGCGAACCACTCCCACTTGCGCTCGTAGATCGTCACCTTCGTGCCCGGCTCCTCCTTGGAGTCGAGCTCGTGCGAGACGAGCCCGTAGCTGCCGAAGAGCGACGGCGGCGCGCGCGAGGAGTTCTTGTCGCCGTCGGCGTAGTCGTAGGGCGCGAGGAACCCGGCGAAGCACGAGCACACGTAGAGCACGATCAGGATCACGCCGCCCGCGCACGCCACGCGGTTGTGGAGGAGCTTCCGCCACATCACCCGCCAGGGGCCGGGGCTCTCGCGTCGGATCTCGGGCTCGGTCGTCACGCGCCTATTCCAGCCTGATCTTCGGGTCGACGACCGCGAGCAGCACGTCCGCGACGAGGTTGCCGGTGACGAGCAGGATCGTGGCCATCATCACGGACGCCATGACGAGCGGTTCGTCCTTGGCGAAGACCGCGTCGACCGTGACGCGCGCGAGTCCGGGCCAGTTGAAGACGACCTCGACGAGGAAGGATCCCGAGAGCAGGCTCGCTAGGCTGAAGCCGAAGAGCGTGACGAGCGGGTTGATCGCGTTGCGCAACGCGTGCTTGAAGATCACCTTGTTGTGGGAGAGGCCCTTCGCCCGCGCCGTGCGCACGTAGTCCGACGACATCGTCTCGACCATCTGCCCGCGCATCTGCCGCATGTAGATGGCGATCGTCGTCAGCCCGATGACCATCGCGGGCAGCGCGAGGTGGTGGGCCGTGTCCATCGTCTGTCCCCACCACGAGAGGTTCCCGGCCTGGACGTCGTGCATGTCGCCGACGGGGAAGAGCTTGGTCGTGTAGGCGAAGAGGAGTGCCAGGAGTGCCAGGAACACCGTCGGCACGGAGAGGCTCATGTAGCTGACGGCGCCGCAGACGTGGTCGATCAGGCTGTTCGGCTTGACGCCGCTCCACACGCCGAGCGGGATCGCGAGCCCCCACGCGATCATCAGCGCCACGATCTCGAGCTTCAGCGTGTTGCCCATCTTCTCGGTGATGACGTCGCCGACCGGCGCCTTCGCCTGGTAGCTCTCGCCGAAGTCGAGCCGGACCACGCGCCCGAGCCAGAGGAAGTAGCCGTGCACCGCCCCGATCCGCCGGTAGACGCGGCCCTCGACCGTCACGGTCCACGACTCGTCCGCCCACTCGAACCGCTTCACCCGCTGCTGCTCGTTCTTGGGGTCTGCGGGCTGGCCGTCCGAGAACAGGCGGCCCTCGGCGTCGAAGGAGTAGCGGCGTTCGGCGAGCACGAACTCGCCGAGTTCCTTCGCGCGGTCGGCGGGCGCCACCGCGATGACTTTGCCCACGCTCTCGCGCAGCTTCATCACGTAGTCCTGCCCGAACTTCTCGTTCGACTCCAGCTTGCTGAAGAAGTCGCCCGGCGCCGCTTGGAGCAAGAGGTAAGTGAGCAGCGAGATGATGAGGAGGAGCGGCGGCAGCGAGAGGAGCCGCCTCAGGAAGAACGTGAGCATCGGACCCGCCCGACTACTTGCCGTCCTCGAGCCACAGCTCCTCGACGTTCCAGTTCGTGGACGGCCTGAGCACGCTCGCGCGCATGTTCTTCACGCGCGGCTTCGACGCGGCGTACGCGTTCGACGCGTAGAGATAGATGATCGGCTGCTCGTCGGCGTGCATCTGGAGGAACTTCGCCCAGAGCACGCGCCGCTTGCCCTCGTCGATCTCCTGGCTCATCTCGTTGACGACCGCGTCGCACGCGGCTTCCCACTCGTTGCACGGCTTCTCCTGCTGCGGGTACCAGATGTGCAGCCGCGCGTTCGAGAGGATGATGTTCTTCCCGTTCAATGGATCGGGCGGCACGCCGGAGCCCCAGCCGAGCACGATCGATTCCCACTTGTGGCCGTCTTCCAACTGCGCGACGAGTTCGTTGAAGTTGACGGGGTGGAGCACGCCCTCGACGCCGACCGCGGCCCAGTCGTTCTTGATCTGCGCGATGACCTTCACGCGCGTGTCGTTCTCCACGTTCGTCATCATCTCGATCGACACGCGATGCCCGTGCGCGTCGAGGCGGATGCCGTCCTTGTCACGCTTCGCGAAGCCCGCCTCGTCGAGGAGGGCGTTGGCCTTCGCGACGTCGTAGGGGAAGGTCGTCGTCTCGGCGTACCAGGTCTTGTTCGCCTTCGTCGTCTCGCCGTAGATCGCTCCGCCCTTGCCGTCCAAGAGGAGCTTCACGAGGTTCTCGCGGTCGATCGCGTGGCTCATCGCGCGGCGGAAGCGGCGGTCCTGGAACCACTTCAGCTTGTGGGGCGCGACGAACGGCTGCTTCGTCTGCGGATCGACGCCGGGGTGCTGGTTCAGGCAGATGTAGTTCGTGTTCAGCGAGAGCCCGAGCCGGTGCATCGTGAAGGCGCCGTCCTTCTCCTTCGACTTGAACTGCGCGTAGTCGGACGCCTGGATGTCGTTGATCAGGTCGAAGTCGCCGTTCAGGAACTGGAGCGATCGGGTGTTCATGTCCTTCACGAGCTTCACGATCACGCTGTCCACGAAAGGAAGGCGGCTGCCGTCCTTCGCCGCGCGCCACGAGTAGGGGTTCCTCTCGTAGACGACCTTCTCCGCGTTCGCGTAGCTGACGACGCGGAAGGGCCCGGTGCCGACGACCTTCGACGGCTCGCCGCAGCCCATGACGGATGCGTACGTGGGGGCCTCGCCTGTGAGCGTGTCCGACCACAGGTGCGCGGGCACCATCGCCACGTTCCCCACGTGCATCAGGAAGAGAGCGTCGACCGCGGAACAGTGGAACACGACGGTGTGCTCGTCTTTCGCCTCGAGCGTCGGCAGCGGCGCGTCGCCGATCCGGAAGCCGTCGACGTCGCTGTTCTCGATCTTCGGGTGGAAGACCGTCGCGAAGCTGAAGACCACGTCTGCCGACGTGAAGGGTTTCCCGTCGCCCCACTTCACACCCTTGCGCAGGTGGAACGTCCACGTCTTCGCGTCGGCGCTGACCTCCCACTTCCACGCGAGCGCCGCGGTGTGCTCCCACTTGGCGTTGTCGTAGGAGACGAGCGGATCGAAGACGAGCGGTCGCAGCTCGCTGCTGGTGGCAGAATTGCTGACGAGCGGGTGGAAGGTGTCGAGCTCGCCGAGCTCGGCCCAGATGAGAGTGCCGCCGTACTTCCCGCTCGTGTCGAGTCCGTAGGGCGGCTCCACGGTGAGCGGCATGAAGCCCCGCGCGTCCGGCTTGTCCTCGGCCCTGGCGGCGCTTGGGTTCCCGGCGCAGACGGCCGCGTAGACGGCGAGAAGGGCGGCGATGCGGCGGAGTCGCATGGGCGAGGGTCTCCTTCGTGAATCAGGTCGCGCGATCGGGACGGAGTGTAGTGGACGGCCGAGGCTCCTCGTTATCCTTGCCCGCCGCCTCAGGAGGCCGACGTCCGGAGACCCCGAATGCCCGAACAGCCGCTGCTCGAGCTCAAGAACCTGAAGACCTGGTTCTACACCGACGAGGGCATCGCGAAGTCCGTGGACGGCGTCAGCTACACGATCCAGCCGGGCGAGACGTGCGGGTGCGTCGGCGAATCGGGCTGCGGCAAGAGCGTCACGGCGCTTTCGATCATGCGGCTCATCCCCGACCCGCCCGGGAAGATCGTCGAGGGGCAGGTGCTCCTCGAGGGCGTGGACCTCACCAAGCTCCCCGAAGATCAGATGCGGAAGGTCCGCGGCAACAAGATCGGCATGATCTTCCAGGAGCCGATGACGTCGCTGAACCCGGTGTTCACGATCGGCGACCAGATCGCCGAGGCGGTGATGCTCCACCAGAACGTGGGCAAGAAGGAAGGCCGCTCGCGCGCGATCGAGATGCTCCGCCGCGTGAAGATCCCGAGCCCCGAGAAGCGCGTGGACGAGTACCCGCACCAGATGTCCGGCGGCATGCGCCAGCGCGTGATGATCGCCATGGCCCTCTCCTGCGACCCGAAACTGCTCATCGCCGACGAGCCGACGACCGCGCTCGACGTCACCATCCAGGCCCAGATCCTCACGCTCATCCGCGAGTTGAAGGTCCAGTTCGGCATGTCGGTGCTGCTCATCACGCACGACCTCGGCGTCGTGGCCCAGACGGCGCAGCACGTGAATGTGATGTACGCGGGCCGTCGATTCCCACCACGAAGCGCAGCGAGCAGCGCGCCCACGCCCTGGGCGGGATCGCATTGACCGGATTGTCGGGATTGCCCGACTTGAACGCC
>JANNHP010000196.1:0-1847 GCA_031404455.1 Planctomycetia bacterium
GACGAGCATCTTCATCGCGTCGCGCCCCGGCACTGAGCCGCGCGTGCCGATCACGGTCGCGAGCGCCGCCTCGCCGCCGCGCGCGCGGATCTCGGCGATCTCGGCGAAGAGGTCTCCGGGCCTCGTCATGCCGACCCCCGGTAGCAGACGACCCGCGCCCCCGGCAGCGCCGCGCGCGCGGCGGCGGCGATCGTCTCCAACTCCGGCATCGTCAGCGGCTGGACCCAGCTCTCGGCGGGCGGGCGGGAGACGGTGTGGACCTGCACCCACGGGATCTTCGCGCCTCCGGCGCGGAGATCGCGGAGACGGTCGGCCCACGCGGCGATCTCGGCCGCGGAGGGCGCGTCGCCGTGGTGGCGCGCGAAGAGGGACTGGATCGTCGTCGGGCGTTCGCGGGCGCAGGCGAGGAGGTTGTCGAGCACGCGCTGGAACGGCACGCGCGTGCGATCGACGAAGCCGTAGTAGGCCTCGGTGCCCGCGTCGAGCTTCGCCCACACGTCGAGTCCGTGCGCGTCGAGGAAGCGCAACGTCTCGGCGACGCGCGGCTCGGTGAGGACCGTCGCGTTGGTGATGATCCGGACGGGCAGCGACGTGAACCCGGCGCGCGTGCGCTCCTCCGCGACGACGCGGGCCGACTCGGGAAACCACGGCTCGTTCGTCGGCTCGCCATCACCGGCGAACGCCACGTCGGCGAGGACGAGCATCTCCTTCGGCGTCCCGGCGAAGCGCGGGTCATCGTAGAGAGTGCCCGACTTCGCCGCCTCGAAGACAGCGCGCATCTCGTCGCGGAGAATCGCGAGGTCGACCGTCTTCACCGTGGCCGGCGTGCGGCGGTCCACCTGGCAGTACGAGCAGTCGAAGTTGCAGGCCTTGTGCGGCGAGAGGTTCACGCCGATCGAGACGCCGCCCGCGCGCCGCGAGAGCACGGCATACACGTAGAGGTTCTTCGGCAGCGCCTTGGGCCGCGCCTGGTGCGCAGGGACGACATCGCTCACGCGGAACCTCCGTCGAACACGACTTCGCCGCGGACGATCGTCGCCGCGACGGCGCAGTCCGCGAGCGATTCCGCGTGGGCGACGACGTCCTCGGTGAGGACGGTGAGGTGTGCCGCGTCGCCGACGCGCAGCGCGCCGAGGTCGTGGTCGCGCGAGACGGCCCACGCGGCGCCGCGCGTGTACGCATCGATCGACTCGGCGGGCGTCACGGCTTCCTCGGGCGAGAGCGGCGTGCCGTCGGTGCCGCGTCGCGAGGTCGCGCAGCGCATCGCGGCGATCACATCGAACGTCTCGATGGGCGTGTCGGAGCCGAAAGCGACGACCGCGCCGGAGTCGAGGAGCCGTCGCATCGGGAACGCCTCGCGGCTGCGCGCGCCCCAGTGACGGTGGACGATCGGCGCGTCGAGCGCCATGTGCACGGGCTGCATCGAGGCGACGATCCCCGCCGCGGCGAACCGCGGGAGGTCGTCGTCGTGGATCATCTGCGCGTGCTCCATAAAGAGAAAAGGACGTCGCCAAATTCGTCCTCCAGTTTTTCAGGCGAACCCCCATGGAGTGCTTCGAAACGAAATTCTCTGATTTCTTCCTCCACTTTCTCCCAGACCTGGTCCTTGTTCTCCCAGTCAAATCCAACACCACGTACTTTTTCCTGAATCCTGTAAGCTTTTACCATGGCTGGCAACGACAGCGGAACTCCGGATAAGACGGATTCATGCCCTTCCTCCATTTTTATTTTCTCCCAGTTATTCTTCACATCTTCCGCATTTTGCACTACCACATCACTGTAAATATGGGGATGTCTGCGGATGAGTTTTTCGCAAATGCCATTCAGTACATCTGCCATGTCAAAAG
>JANNHP010000197.1:0-4419 GCA_031404455.1 Planctomycetia bacterium
CCTCGAGCTCTCCGCAGAGCTCCAGCGCCGCGGCGCGCCGCGCGAGGAAGCTGTGACTGCGCGGGTTCGCGGCGTCGTAGAGCTCGCCCCACCGCTCGTAGCGGTCGAAGTGCTCGGTGTCGGCCGACTGGCGATCGCTCATCGCGCGGACTCCGCGAGCGACGACTTCGCCGCGAGCACGGCGACGGACGCCTCGTCGTCGATGGCGACGCGCGGCATGCGGAAGGCGTCGTCGGACGCCGAAGCCGCGCGCGGCTCGGTCGTCCACGCCGACTCGTAGCCCGCGCGCTTCACGGCGGCGACGACGCGCGGATCGTGGTCGCCGCTCGGATACGCGAAGTAGCGCACCGGCCGGCCGAGCCACGCTTCGAGGTCGTTCTTCGAGCCGCGCAGTTCGGCGTCGAGCGCGGCGTCGTCGAGTTGCGAGAGTTGCGGATGCGTGCGCGAGTGGCTGCCGATCTCGACGATGGCCGGATCGATGGCACGCAGCGCGTCGCGATCGACGATCCGGAGCGCGGCGATCCGCTCCGCGGGCGGATCGCCGGCGGCCGCGATCAGTTCGGCGACGAGCGCGTCGCGACGCGACGCATCGGCCGTCTTGATCACCTGCTTCGCCTCGATGGCGACGTACGCGCGGTTCCACGACGAGAGGCTCCAGGTCCGACTCTGGAACACGAGCCGGTCGTGCGGAGAGGCGACGACGGCCGCCTGCACGCGGTCGAACCAGAACGGCTCCGCGGCGCCGACGAGTGCGGTCGGGACGAACCACGCGGCCGTCATGCGATGACGCACGAGCGCGGGGAGCGCCGCCGTCACGAACGACGCGTAGCCGTCGTCGACCGTCAGCGTCACGGTGAGCCGGCTCGCGGGCGTGCCACGGGACGCGAGGAACTCACCGAGCGGGAGGACGTCGGCGTTCGCCGCGAGCCACGCAGCGTGGCGCGCGAAGACGTCGGCCCGGACGTTGTGGTAGTTGAGGGCCACGCGGCGCGGCCCGCCCGAGAGGACCCCCGCGACGCGCACGAGCCCGAGCCCGTGGGCGGCGGGCAGGAGCGAGTTCTTGGCGAGGTGGCGCAGGAGCATGGGCGGACGAGTATCACCGAAGCGCGGGCTGTCGTCGGTTTCCTACTGCGACGCAAGGAACGTGCGAACGTCCGCGCGGCACGCCTCGTCGCGCAGGACTGCGTGACCGCAGGCATACGTCTTGAACTCGGAGGGCACGCCCCACGCGGCAACTGCCTCGATGCTCGCGCGGGCCGCCGCCGGCGACACGCCCTCGTCCTGCGCGCCGTGCACGCCGAGCACGCGCAGCGGGGTCGTCGCGGCACGACGGACGTCGGCTTCGAGGACGTCGTGCTTGATCCGTCCGCCCGCGACGACGAGACGACGGAACCTCGCGGCGTGACGCAGACCGACGTACCCGGCGAGGTAGCCGCCCTGCGAGAAGCCGACGAGCGACACGCGCTTCGCGTCGAACCCGTGGTCGGCGACGCAGAACTCGATCTGCCGCAGGAGCCAGTCCTCGGTGCGCCGCATCGAGGCGAGGAACTCCTGCGTCTCGCCGGTGTAGATGTACCAGCCGTTCCCCTGGCGGATGCCCTTCGCGGACCGCTGCTCGAACGGCAGCGGCGCCTCGGGGACGAGCGCCGAGGCGCCTTCCGGCAGGCACGGGAGGACGTCCCGCGCGAAGCTCGCGGCCGACATCCCCTGCCCGTGCAGCGCGACGACCAGCGAGCCGTCGCCGCCGTCGTCGGGGCGGTGGAGTTCGACGCGGACCTCGTGCGTGAACGGCACCAGCTTCGTGAACGTCTTCATCGCCGGGCGGCCCGTCACTCCACCCAGTCCGCGAGGAACACGTTCGTGTCGCCCTGCTTCGCGGCGTTGCGGTTGCTGCAGAAGACGAGCGTCTTCCCGTCCTTCGAGAACATGGGGAAGCCGTCGAACTGCGGCGAGCGGGTGATGCGGTCGATCGCGAGCGTCTCCACGTCCACCCGGTAGAGGTCGAACTCGCGGCCCTTCGGGTCCTCCCAGTTGGAGGCGAAGATCACGCGGCGGCCGTCGGGTGCGAGATACGGGCCGAAGCTCGCCTTGCCGAGATTCGTCAGCTTGCGTTTGTTCGAGCCGTCGGCGTCCATGATCCAGATGTCCATCCTGGACGGCGTCACGAGCCCTTTCGCGAGCAGTTCCTTGTACTTCGCGAGTTCCTCGGGAGTCTCGGGGTGGTAGCAGCGGTAGACGATCTTCTTGCCGTCCCACGAGAAGAACGGCCCGCCGTCGTAGCCGGGCGCGTCGGTCAGGCGCTTCACGCCGGAGCCGTCGGCCTGCATCGTGTAGATGTCGAGGTCGCCGTCGCGCACCGACGTGAAGACGATCGTCCCGTCGGGCGCGACCGTCGCCTCGGCGTCGTATCCGGGAGTGTCGGTGAGGCGCACGACGTCCGAGCCGTCGGGCTTCGCGGAGAAGATGTCGTAGTCGAGGAGCGGCCACGCGTAGACGTGCGGCGGCTTCTCCGGCTCCACGGGGCACTCGGGCCCGAGCAGGTGCGAGGACGCGAAGATGATGCGCCCGTCGCCCGGCATCCAGTAGCCGCAGGTCGTGCGGCCGCGCTGGACCGAGACGTGGCGCTCGTCGTTGCCGTCGCGGGCGATCGTCATGATCTGGTCGCAGAGGAACTCGTTCCGTCCGCGCATCTGGAAGACGAGCTCGTCGCCGCTCCACGACCAGTACGCCTCCGCGTTCTCCCCGCCGAAGGTGAGCTGGCGGATGTTGCGGAGGTGCGGCTCGTCCGCGCGGCTCTCGATCGCCGTCCACCCCGGCGGGCGCGTCGCGCACCCGGCGGCAGCGAGCACGAGCAGCGGCAGGATGATCGGTCGCATCAGTTTCCTCCCGAGAGACTGAGATGTGCGTGCCACGCTCCGGCAAGGAGCGAGGCCACGACGGCGGCGGCGCACAGGAACGCGGCGCGCGGCCAGGCGCTCTTCGTCGCCGGCCGGGCGCGGCCTGTGAACTCGCTGCGGAGCGTCATGCCGAACAGGAGCCCGGGCAGGAGTCCGCCCACGTGGCCGACCTGGCTGATGAAGGGAACGACGAGTCCCACCGCGAGCATGAAGAGGATGTTCTTCCCGATCGCGAAGCCCATGGCGCGCCCGCGCTCGGTCCCCGCGCGCAGCAGGTAGGCGATGAGGAGTCCTGCGACGCCGAAGACCGCGCCCGACGCGCCGACGAGTCCGGGGATCTCGTTCGCGGGTAGTCCGCGCACTCCCGCGTACCACACCGAGACCGCGAGCGCCGAGCACGCCCCCGAGACCACGTAGACCGTGAGGAACTTGGCCGGACCGAAGAGGGACTCCGCGAGCCCGCCGAGTTGCTTCAGCGCGAGCATGTTCATCAGGATGTGGATGCCGCCGTAGTGGAGGAACGTCGCGCAGAGCACTCGCCACCACTCGTGGCCCTCCATCACCTCCGCGTGACGGTACGCGCCGGGATAGGAGAGCCCCTCGCGGAGCCCGGTGCCCGTCAGCGCCCACTGGAGCGGGGCGCCGTTCGGCGTCGCTCGCCACTGCACGAAGAGCGAGAAGGCGAAGTAGACCGCGTTCGCCAGGATGAGCGCGTTCGTCACGGAAAAGCCGTGGCGTACGGAGATGACCGATCCCTTCGGACGCACGGGCGGCGCGTCGGGCTCCGAAGTGCCGCAGTACGCGCACATCGTCGCGGAACTGGGAATCCACGCGGCGCACTTGCCGCAGCGCTTCACGTCGTAGTCGGCTCCGTCGCTCATGCCGGGACGCGCACGTGGCGGAGGGAGACGACCGTCGTCGGCTTGCCCTCCTCATCCATGACGAAGCGCTCCGAGAAGGCGTCGGCGCCCTCGGGAACGATCTCCCAGGAGAGCAGACCGAGCTTCGGGTCGGCGCGTGTGAACCGGAAGCCCGCGTCCGCCGGGACGTTCTGGAACCTCTGCTCCGGACCGCTTCCCGCGCGGATGAACGCGCTCGTGCGGCCGCGGTGCTCGCGGATGACGATGCGCTCGCGGTGGTCGGCGGCGCCTGCGCGCATCGTGGTGTGCTCGATCACGATCGCGCCGTCGTCGCGGAGCGTCGCTGACACCCTGGTCGTCACGTCGGCGTCGCGGACGCGGCCCTCGCCCCGCCAGGCGCCCACGAGGAAGCGAAGCGCCTGCACGGCGCCCGTGCCCGTCCCGCCCGCGCCCGTGTCCGGCGTCACTCCCATTCGATCGTCGCGGGGGGTTTCGACGAGATGTCGAGGACGACGCGGTTGATCCCGCGCACCTCGTTGATGATCCGGTTGCTCACGCGGCGCAGGAGGCCGTCGGGGAGTTGCGCCCAGTCCGCGGTCATCGCGTCCTCGCTCGTCACCGCGCGGATCGCGCAGACGCGGTCGTACGTACGCTCGTCGCCC
>JANNHP010000198.1:0-4775 GCA_031404455.1 Planctomycetia bacterium
GAGTCCCACCACCATCTCGACGCGGCCAAGCGCGACGCCCGACGCGACGCGCGGCTGCTCACCGACGAGGCGCGCTCGATCCCGTCGCCGGATCAGCCGTCGCCCAGCGAGGTCGCGATGGCCGGCGAGAGCGCGGCCGAGCTCCGGCGCGTCATCGAGTCGTTGCCCGCGGACCACGCCGCCGTGCTACGGCTCGTCTACCTCGACGGACTGACACTGGTCGATGCCGGCGCCCGCATGGGCCGTTCGGCCGATGCGGCGCGCAAGCTCTACGGTCGGGCGCTCGCCGCCATGGCCGCGAAGATGCGCGGCCGCGGGAGCACGCCCTCGTGAGCACCGACGACCTCGCCGAGCAGATCGTCGCGCGCTGCCGCGAGCGGCTCGAACGCGGCGAGACCGTCGAGCCCGAGGCGGTGATCCGCGCGCACCCCGACATGGCGGACGCGTTGCGCGCGCAGTTCGTCGCGCTCCGTCTGCTCGAACGAGCGTTCGCGCGCGACGGGGCGTCGCGGGTGACCGACGCGCCGTCGTTCGCCGGGCGCGCGCTCGGCCCGTTCCGGCTCGCGTCGAAGATCGGGGCGGGCGGCATGGGGACCGTCTACGTCGCGACGGTCGAGGCTCGCTCGCACGGTCTGGACGTCGGGACGCGCGTCGCGGTCAAGGTGATCCACCCGCACCTTTTCGCGCGCGAGGGCTCGTCCCAGCGATTCCTGCGTGAGGCCGAGATCGGCGGGCGCGTGCGCCACGAAAACGTCGTCCGGACGCTGGCGGCCGACGAGGTCGTCGACGCGTCCGGCACGTCGCGCTTCCTCGTCATGGAGTACGTCGAAGGTCGGACGCTGCGGGAGCTGCTCGCTGACCTGACGCGCGTCCCGGAGGAGCTCTGCCGCCACGTCGGCCGCGAGATCGCGAAGGCGCTGGAGGCGATCCACACGGCGGGCGCCGTGCACCGCGATGTGAAGCCGGACAACGTCATCGTCACGCCCGACAACGTGGTGAAGGTGATGGACCTCGGCGTCGCACGCGTCGAGGGCGACGCGCTGCGCGTGTCGCAGACCGGCGCCTTCGTCGGCTCGGTGCGCTACGCAGCGCCGGAGCAGTTTCGAAGTCGCGACGGCGGCGTCGACGGCCGCGCCGACCTCTACGCGCTCGGCCTGACGCTCTACGAGCTCGCGACGGGAAAGCACCCGTTCGACGACGACGACTTCGCGGTCGTCATGCGGCGCCAGATGGACGACGTGCCGCGTCCGGCGGGCGAGCTGAACCCGCAGCTGTCGCCCTTCTTCGAGGAGGTGCTCCGCCACCTGCTCGAGAAGGACCGCGACGCGCGCTTCGCGTCCGCGGCAGCGCTGCTCGACGTTCTGGAGCAGAGCGAGAGTTCCCCGTGGTGGCAGGACCGCTCGAAGGCGATCCGCGCCGACACGCGCCGTCCGCTGCGGCGGATCCGCATCCCGCGCGAGACGGCCCTCTACGGACGGGACGCGGAGCTCGCGACGCTGCGCGGGCTCTTCGACGCGGCGAAGGCGGGCGAGGGGCGCGTGGTCCTCGTAGAAGGTGAGGCGGGGATCGGCAAGAGCCGGCTCGTCGACGAGTTCGTCGGGCGGCTCGCGCAGACGGGCGAAGACGTGAACTTCCTCTATGGCAGCTACCCGCCCGGCGGCGCAGCGACCGCCAGCGGCGCGTTCACCTCCGCCTACGGCGAACACCTCGGCGACGACGAGTCCGCGATCCGCGCGGCGCTGCCGCAGACGCCGCTGCTCGTGCCGGCGTTCGCGGCGCTCCTGCGAGGCGATGTCGCGCCGGCGGGCGCGGAGCCGCTGACGAAGGTCTCGCTCCAGACGGTGTTCGTCCACGCGACGCGGTCGGTCGCGGCGCAGCGCCCGACGATCGTGCTGATCGACGACCTGCACTTCGCTCCTGAGGAGGGTCGTTCCCTCTTTGCCGCGCTGGCGCTCGCCATCCGGGGACACCGCATCCTGCTCGTCGGGACGGCGCGTCCCGAGATCGACCCCGCGTGGGTCGCGCACGTTGATCGCGGCGAGCACGTGGCGCGCCTCCGACTGCCGCGTCTCGGCGCGAAGGGCCTCGTGCTGCTGCTCCGCGACAGCCTGCGCTCGGAGCACCTCGCGGAGGAGCTCGCCGCGAAGATCGCGGTCAAGTCCGACGGCAACCCGTTCTTCGTCTTCGAGATCCTGCGCGGCCTGCGCGACGGACAGTTCCTCACGAAGAGGCCCGACGGCACGTGGGCGACGACGAAGCTCATCGCCGAGATCGAGGTGCCGGGCACGGTGAAGGACCTGATCTTCGCGCGCATCGGCACTCTTGCCACGCAAGAGCGCAACCTTCTCGACGTCGCGGCGTGCGCCGGCTTCGACTTCGACCCACTGCTCGTCGGCGAGGTCCTGCGCGTCGGCCGCATCCCCGTCCTGCAACGGCTCGCCGCCGTCGAGAAGTCTCACCGTCTCGTGCGTTCGGTCGGACGGCGGTTCGTCTTCGACCACCACCAGATCGCGGAGGTGCTCTACGCGGCGCTGCCGGAGATCCTGCGCGAGGAGTACCACGCGGCGATCGGCGACACGATCGAACGTCGCGCAAGCGCGGCGAACAGAGAGCCGAAAGGCCTCGACGGCGAGCTGTGCTTCGATCTCGCGGAGCACTACCTGAAGGCCGCGCAGGGCGAGCGGGCGATCCGCTACCTCGACGCGGCGCTCGATCACCTGGAGGAGGCCTACCTCAACGACGCCGCGGTGCGCCTCGCCGACCGCGCGCTCGCCGTGCCGGGTCTCGTCGCGGGGCGAGAGCGTTGTGAGCTGCTGCTGCGGAAGGCAAGCCGCCTCGACCTCCTCGGGCGCCGCGACGCGCAGCGCGCAGCGCTTGAGGAGGCGATCGCCCTCGCCCACGCGGACGGCGACGCGGCGCTGCGCGCGCGGACGCTGCGCTACCTCGGCACTCTCCACTCGCAGCTCTACCGCCACGACGAGGCGCGGGCAGTCCTCGGCCAAGCGCTCGCGATGGCTCGCGCAGCCGCGGACCGGAAGGAAGAGGCCGGCTCCACCGTGTGCCTGGGCACCGTCTTCCTGCAACAGGACCGCCTTGCGGAGGCTCGGGAGCACCTCGAGAGCGGGATCGCACTCTGCCGAGAAGTCGGCCATCGGCAGTTCGAGGCCAACGCCACGGACAACCTGGGCAACGTCTTCCGCATGCAGGGACACTTCGCGGAGGCGCGGGAACGCTTGGATCAGGCGCTCGCGATCCACTGCGAGATCGGAAACCGGGTCGGCGAGGCCCTCGTCACGGGGCACCTCGGCGCCATGCTCTACGTTCAGGGACACCTCGCGGAGGCGCGGAAGCACCTGGAACGGTCCCTAGCGCTCGCCAGGGAGACCGGAGACCGGCGGGGCGAGACCATGGCCACGGGGAATCTGGGCTTCGTCTCTTCGTCGCTCGGCCGCCTCGCCGAGGCGCGGGAGCACCATGAGCGGGTTCTCGCACTCGCGCGGGAGACCGGCATGCGGTGGCTGGAGGGTTATCCCCTGTACTCCCTCGCCGACGTCGCCGCGGAGGAGGGCGACGCCATGGCGGCGGAACGACTCCTCGCTGAGGCGCTGGAGCTCCACCGAGCGATGGGCCAGCGCGACGGCGAGGCAATCGCCCTCGAAGCCCGGGGTGCGCTTCTCTCCCAGCTCGGCCGTGCGGAGGAGGCCCGCACCGCGCTCGCCGAGGCGCTCGCGATCACCCGTGAACTCTCGCTGCCCGGCGTCGAGCTCCTCGCGACGGCGCGGCTCGCGATGCTCCCCGGCGGCGACGTCGCGCTGGCGCTCGCGGCCCTCGCGGCGCACGGAGGACGCGCCGAGATGCAATCGGCGATGCAGGCCCGCTTCGTCCTTTGGCAGGCGACCCGCGACCCCGCCCACCTCGCGGCAGCCAAGCGCCGGCTCGACTTCATCGTCGAGCACGCGCCGCCCGAGTGCCGCGAGTCGATGCTCGCGAACGTCCGCCTCCACCGCGAGATCGCCGCCGCGGCGAGGGAGCAGGGGCTTCCCTGCGCCGCGGACACTTCGCGCGGCGGCGACGAACGTTCGGCCGGTTCGGCCGACGCATGACGCCGGGCGATCCCGAATTGAGGATTCGGCCGCCGGACCGGACAGGGTCCCGGCCAGCCTGGTGCCGCAGGTCTCCCTGACGACGCCTAGTTCCTCTCAAGGATCGCGACGAGCGACCAGGTGCCCCCCTGCGACAAGTGCAGCGCAGCCGAGACGGCGAGCTTGCTGTCGCCGTCGATCAAGGCCGTGCCCTTGAAGGAAAAGCCGTTGCCGTCTTCGCTGGGGTCGTCACCGGGAGCCATGCCGGTGAAACTGAGCTTCCCGTCCGCACCGACGTGGCCCACCACCGCCCCGCTATGGTCCGCCGTGATGCTGTAGACCGTGCCTGAGATCCGTCCCGCGTCCGAGATCGTCCAGTCGTAGGTGCCGAGCGGCCCGTCCTCGATGGACCACGTCCCGGACCAGCTCCCCGCGAACGGGTTCGCCGGCCGGTCGGCCTGGGCCGGTGCGCCCACCACCCCCAGCCCCACGAGCGCCACGAGCGCCATGAATCCCACAGGCACCCATCGAGGGGCCGGCCGGGGTGCTCGGCGGCGGCGGTGCCCACCAAGCCCAAGCCGAGGGCAAGGGCCAGGGTGGTGATGGCCATCAGGGTGCGGCGTTTCATGGTGTTTCCCTTTCGGGGGTCGGGGTTGCTGATGTGGGGTTCAGCGCCGCCGGTGGTCGAAAGGG
>JANNHP010000199.1:0-1531 GCA_031404455.1 Planctomycetia bacterium
TTCCGTCTGGAGGCCGCGGCGCCGGGCGATGCGTTCGTCTTCGTCCACGGCGGCGGGTGGACGTCGGTCGGACTCGGCGCGGCGCGGGAGGACGGGACGAATCCGTTCTTCGTCGGAGCGGGCGCACGCGACGCGCTCGTCGTCCGCGTCGAGCCATCGGCCCGCGCCGTCGGCCGCGTGATCGACGCGAACGGCGCGCCCGTGCCCGGAGCCAGGGTGACGACGTGGTCGCGTTCGTTCGGCACGGGCGAACGTCATCCGCAGACGACCAGCGACGCAGCGGGACGCTTCGAGCTCGCGGGACTCGTCCAGGGCGCGACGTATCAGGTCCGCGCGTCGGCCGACGGATGGGCGGAGGTCCACGCCGAGCACGTGGCCGGAACGCCCGGCGACCTCGAACTCCGTCTCCTCGACTCGTGGTTCGTGGACGTCCGCGTCGTCGCCGAGGAGGACGGTCATCCGATCGCCGGTGCGAAGGTGCGCGGGGAAGTGCGCGAGCACTACGAGGTCCGCGGCTTCGGCGACGAGTTGACGACCGACGCCGACGGCCGCGCGTACGCCGAAGTCCGCGTGCCGTCGGGGCTCGTCTTCTCGGGCCGCGTCGAGATCCCGGACGGCGCGCCGCGGAACCGGCTCGCGATCTCGGCGGCCGAGGTCGCGACCGACGAAGGTGTCGCCGAGTTCCAGACCGACACGCCGGAGTTCCGCGTCGAGCGCCTCGCGCCGGGACCGCACTTCGTCGGCGCGACGATCGACGGCGGCGACGGGCGGAAGTGGTCGGGCCACGTCCGCGCGGACGCCGGGGCGTCGGACGTCGTCATCTCTCTGGTCATGGAGCCGCAGGAGCCGGTCAAGGGCGAGCACACGCTCCTCGTCCGCGTCCTGGACGACCTCGGCGAACCCGTGTTCGCCGGGCACGTCCGCACCTGGTGCCGACGGGGCACCGAGTTCCTCGCTCCCGGCGCGGAACTGTCGCGTGGAGTCGCCACGCTACGCCTCGCGGACGGCATCGATCGGATCGCGATCGACGTGTACCTGCTGCGCGACCGTCAGGGGCGCCCGCTCGCTTGCGGGTCCGCCAGCGTCGAGATGCCGGATCCGCGCGCGACGGAGTTCGTCATCCGGCTCGTGCCCGGGCGGACGATCGAGGGCCGCGTCGTGGGCGCGAACGGCCGCGGCGTTGCCGGCGCGCGTGTCGGAGCCGGATTCGTCCACGGTCCGGATCCGCCGCGCGACGTTCCGCTCGAAGCGTCGAGGACGTGGTCCGGTCCCGACGGGAGGTTCCGCCTCGACGGACTCGGCGACGGCCGGTTCTGGGTCGGCGCGCAGGTCCCGGACGGATGGCGCAGCGCGGTGCCCGTGCAGGTCGAGTCCGGAGCTACGGACGTGTCGATCGTCGTCGATCCGGTCACGCCCGTGCGGATCGTCGTCCTCGACGCCGACGGCGCCCCTCTCGCGGGCGCGCGGGTCATCGTCAATCTGAGCTCCGTGACGCACGACCTCACCACCGGCGCCAGCGGGACGATCGTCG
>JANNHP010000200.1:0-7964 GCA_031404455.1 Planctomycetia bacterium
GTGATGGGCGAAGTCGTCGAGGACGGTCACTTCGTGCCCGTCCGAGATCAGCCGCTCGGTCAGGTGCGAACCGATGAAGCCCGCGCCGCCCGTGACCAGGAACTTGCTCATGCGACCTCGCTCTCCTCAGCCCGGCCGAGCACGTGATCGGCCACGCGCTCCGCGGCCCGCCCGTCCCAGTACTCGGGTCGTCGGCCTCGGGGCGGCGACGCCAGCGCCTCGTCCGCCGCGAGGAGCACCGCGGCGGGCTCCGCACCCACGACCCGATTCGTACCGTGCGTCACCGTAACAGGCCGCTCCGTGTTTGGGCGAAGGGTTAGACAGGGCACGCCGAGCACCGTCGTCTCCTCCTGGACACCGCCCGAGTCGGTCAGAACGAGCCGCGCGCCCGACATCAGGTCGAGGAACTCCAGGTAGCCGAGCGGTTCGGTGACCGAGACCCTCCCGCCGGCGCCGAGACGCTCGAGGAGACCGTGTCCCGCGAACGCGGCCTTCGTGCGCGGGTGCATCGGGAACACGATAGGCAGACGCGCCGCGACGCCGGTCAGGGCCTCGACGAGCGGGCCCGCGACCGCGGCGGAATCGACGTTCGACGGCCGGTGGAGCGTGACGACGGCGTACGGTCCCGCCGGGGCGAGGCGCTCCCGCGCCCCGGTCGCGCGCGCCCGGTCGCGGTGCGCGAGGAGGGTGTCGATCATCACGTTGCCGACGAGCTGAACGCGGTCGCCCGAGATCCCTTCGCGCGCGAGGTTCTCGACTCCCGAGCGCTCGGAGCAGTAGAGCAGGTCGCTCACCGCGTCGGTCACCACGCGGTTGACTTCCTCGGGCATGGAACGGTCGAAGGAGCGCAGGCCCGCCTCGACGTGCGCGACCGGGATCCGGAGCTTCGCGCAGACGAGCGCGCACGCGAGCGTGCTGTTCACGTCGCCGACCACGACCACGAGGTCCGGCATCTGCGCGAGCACGACCGGCTCGAACCGCGTCATCACCGTGGCGGTCTGCGCGGCGTGCGACCCGGAGCCGACGTCGAGGTTGAAGGCCGGACGCGGGATGGCGAGCTCGTCGAAGAAGAGACGGCTCATCTTCTCGTCGTAGTGCTGGCCCGTGTGGCAGATCGGCGCCGACGCGCCGCGCTCTTCGAACGCGCGCACCAGCGGTGCGACCTTCATGAAATTGGGGCGGGCGCCCGCTACGTGGAGGACCTTTTTCAAGCTAGGCGGAAGTCTGAGCCTCGTGCCGGTGCCACTCGGCAAACTTCCCGAGGCCTTCGCGGAAAGGCGTGGCCGGGGCGAACCCGAGCTCGCGCCCTGCGATCGTCAGGTCGGCACACGTGAGGGGCACGTCGCCCGGCTGGTCGGGCATGCGCTGGAGCACCGCCTTCTTCGTCCAGAGTTCCTCGAGTGCGAGGACCAGCTCGGAGAGCGACACCGTCGCGCAGTTGCCGAGGTTGTAGACGCGCCACCCGCTGCCGGGGCAGCGATCGAGCGCGCGGGCGACGCCCTGCACGATGTCCCCGACGAACGTGTAGTCGCGGCGGCTCGAGCCGTCGCCGTAGAAGGGGATCTCGCGTCCCGCGAGGAGGAGGTTCGTGAACTTGTGGACGGCGAGGTCGGGGCGCTGCCGCGGTCCGTAGGCGGTGAAGAAGCGCAGCGCCGTGACGTCCATGCCGTGGAGCTCGTGGAACGTGCGCCCGATCACCTCGCACGCCTGCTTGGTCGCCGCATACGGCGACTGCGCCGGAGCGGGCGGGTCGGTCTCCCTGAACGGCGCGTCGCTGCGCTTGCCGTAGACCGACGACGACGAAGCGAGCACGAACGCGCGGCACTTCGCCCGCTGTGCCGCGTCGAGGAGCACCGTCGTGCCGGTCACGTTCACGTCGCTGTAGAGGGCGGGCTGCTCCACCGACGGCCTGACCCCCGCCTTCGCCGCGAGGTGCACGACCTCGTCGACGCCCTCCGACTCGAAGATCCGCTTCACGAGGGCGAAGTCGCGGATGTCCCCCTCGACGAACCGGAAGCCCGGCAGTCGCGCGAGGTGCTCGAGGTTGCGGGCCTTGATGCCGGGGTCGTAGTACGGATCGAGGTTGTCGAGGCCGACGATCCGCCGGCCCGACTCCGCGAGTTTCTCGACCGTGTGCGAGCCGATGAAGCCCGCCGCACCGGTGACGAGGACCGAGCTCAGAGCTTCACCACGTTGGCGCAGCGCCCGAGCTTCTTCGTCGCGTTGCGCGTGTCGACGACGAGCTTCGCGAGCTTCACGATCCGTCCGAACTCGAAGCAGGTGTGGTCGGTCGTGATGACCACGCAGTCGGCCGCGCGGATACGGGCGTCGGTCAGGGGCACGCTCTTGCCGGCGGGCTCGCCGTGCCCGTGGTCGCGGATCTCCGGGATGAACGGGTCGTGGTACTCGACCTTCGCGCCACGCTGGATGAGGAGCTTCATCACGTCGAGCGCCGGCGACTCGCGCACGTCGTCGATGTCGCGCTTGTAAGCCATGCCGAGGATGAAGATGTTCGAGCCCTTGACCGAACGGCTCCGGTCGTTCAGGGCGCTCGCGACGAGTTCCACGACGTGGTCGGGCATCGCGGTGTTCACCTCGGAGGCGAGGTCGATGAATCGCGCCTTGTAGTTGAGCGTGCGCAGCTTCCAGGAGAGGTAGAGCGGGTCGATCGGGATGCAGTGGCCGCCGAGCCCCGGTCCCGGCCAGAACGGCATGAAGCCGAAGGGCTTCGTCGCCGCGGCGTCGATGACCTCCCACACGTCGAGCTTCAGCTTCTGCGACATGATCGCGATCTCGTTGACGAGTCCGATGTTCACGCTGCGGAAGGTGTTCTCGAGGAGCTTCACCATCTCGGCGGCGGCGGTCGAGCTCACCGTGTGGATGTGTTCGATCGCGGCGCCGTAGAGCATCGCCGTCAGCTCCGTGCAGGCGGGAGTCGTGCCGCCGACGACTTTCGGCGTGTTGTGGACGTGGTACTTCGGGTTGCCCGGATCGACGCGCTCCGGCGAGAACGACAGGAAGAAGTCGGCGCCGACTTCGAGGCCGGTCCTCGACAGCATCGGGAGGATCAACTCGTCCGTGGTGCCGGGATAGGTCGTGCTCTCGAGGATCACGAGGAGCCCCGGGTGCAGGCGCTTCTCGATCTCGAGCGTCGCCGATTCGACGAACGACATGTCGGGGTCCTTCGTCTTCGACAGCGGCGTCGGCACGCAGATCGAGACCGCGTCGAGCTCCGCGATCCGGTCCATGTCCGTCGTCGCCTCGATCATGCCGGCCTTGACGAGCGCCGCGACGTCGGACGTCGGGACGTCGGGGATGTAGCTGACGCCCTTGTTGATGAGGTCGACCTTGCCCTTGGTCACGTCGAAGCCGATCACGCGGAAGCCCGCCTTCGCGAACTCCACGACGAGCGGGAGTCCTACGTAGCCGAGGCCGAGAACTCCGATCCTCGCCTCGCGGCTCGCGATCCGGCTCCTCAGCCGCGCGACGTGGCTCTGCGCCGGCTTCTGCTTGCTGCTCTTCTTCTTCAAATGGATGTCTCCCAGGCGAAAGGCGGCCGCGAGTCCGTGCTCAGCGCGCCGCTTCGATTTCAAGTCGCGCGCGGAAATCGCGCACAGTCTTCGCGAGACCGTCCTCGAGGGACACCTTCGGCGCCCACCCGAGCAGCTTGCGCGCCCGCGTGATGTCCGGACGCCGTACCCGCGGATCGTCCTCGGGCAGCGGCTTCGCGACCATCGCGCTCTGCGATCCGGTCGCCGCGAGGATGCGGTCCGCGAACTGCCGGATCGTCATCTCGTCGGGGTTCCCGATGTTCACGGGATACGACTCCTCGACCCCGAGGAGGCGCCACACGCCTTCGACGAGGTCGTCCACGTAGCAGAACGACCGTGTCTGCGAGCCGTCGCCGTAGATCGTCAGCGGCTCCCCTCGCAGGGCCTGGCAGAGGAAGTTCGGCAGCACGCGGCCGTCCGCGAGTCGCATGCGGGGACCGTAGGTGTTGAAGATCCTCACGATGCGAGTCCGGACGCCGTGCATTTTGTGGTAGGCCATGGTCAGCGCTTCCGAGAAGCGCTTGGCCTCGTCATAGCAACTTCGCGGCCCGACCGGGTTCACGTTCCCCCAGTAGTCCTCCGTCTGCGGGTGGACCTTGGGGTCTCCGTAGACCTCGGAGGTGCTCGCGACGACCACCGGGGCTCCCTTCAGCTTGGCGATCCCGAGCACGTTGTGGGTTCCGAGCGATCCGACCTTCAGCGTCTGGATGGGATGCCGGAGGTAGTCCTCGGGGCTCGCGGGCGACGCGAAGTGGAAGATGCCGTCGACCGCCCCGTCGATGGTGAAAGGAATGGACACGTCGTGCCGCAGGAACGTGAACCGCGGATCGTCCACGAGCTTGCCGACGTTGTCGAGGCTGCCGGTGATCAGGTTGTCGACGATCGTGACGTCGTTGCCCTCGGCCAGCGCCCGCTCGGCGAGGTGCGAGCCGATGAAGCCCGCGCCTCCGGTGATGACGATCCTGCCCAAGGAGATCCTCCCGCCGGTGCCGGTGCCGTCAGGGTCCCGGCATCCTTCCATTTCGACGCGCCCGGGTCCGAGCCTTGAGGCTTCGGCCGGGCGTCACGCGGCTCGGTCGCCGTGCCGCATCGAGGCGGCGCATGCTAGCGACAGCGTCACGGCGAAAAGGAGCGCATTCGAAGGCAGGTGGAGATTGGGTTCGAAGAACCCGTGGACGCACATCGCCACGCAGCCCGCCGCCGGACCGAGCGTGAGCCACCGCCCGGCTCCGCTCTCGAGCCACGCGGGCCGCACCCGGCTCGACGCCTCCCTGAGGGCGAGCGCCGCGAACGCGGCGCCGACGAGCCCGGTCTCCATCAGGAACTGCGCCCAGTCGGAGTGAGCGTTGCTGAAGTACCGGATGTCGTCGATCGTCTGGAAGGGCTGGTACGCGACCGCGAAGGTCCCCGCCCCCGTTCCGAAGACGGGACTCGCCGCGAAAACTCGGAGCGCGTCCCACTGCACGGCGAAGCGGTTCGACTCGCGCCCGACGAGGACGACGTGGACCCGTTCGACGAGGTCGCCGAGGAGGCCGAGCGCAGCGAGCGCCCCCGCGACGACGACGAGCGCCGCGGTGCACCAGACGAGAGTGCGCAGCGGACGGCGGTGACGGGCCGCCGCCGATAGGAACACCGCGCCCGCGACGAGCCCGACGAGCGCGCCGCGAGACGTCGTCGCCGCGAGCGCGACCACCGCGCACACGCCCGCGGCGGCGGGGACGATCGACGCCGCGAACCGGCGCGCAGAGGCCGCCGCGAGTGCGGAACCGGCCGCGACGCCGGCGAAGAGCAGCATCGCACCCGCGAAGTGGTTGCGGTTGACGTACGGCCCGAACGGCGTCGCGACGTCGGGAAGCTCGACTCGCCAGAAGATGCGGCGCTCGTCGTACTCGCAGAGGCGCTGGACGAGTCCGTACACGGCGAGACCCGTCCCCGCCGCCATGAGAATTCCCGTGAGGACGCGGGCGTGCCGCTCGTCGCGCGCCGCGCGCGCCGTGAACCAGAACACCGCGGCGAACGCCGCCGCCACGACGGCCGCCCCGATCGTGGAGTGGGGATCGAGAGAGATCGTGCGCCAGCCGCCGTCCGCCGTCTCCGCGCCGGAATCGACGAGCAGGTTCGCGGCGGAGGGCGAAATGACTGCGCGGAGCGCCATCGGGATGGGCACGAGTCCGAGCAGCGCGACGAGCGGCAGCGCGAGGGTCAGGTGCGTCACGCGTCGCGGCATCTCCTCCGCGGAGCCGCCGCGGATCGCTCGGGCGAGGAGCGCCGCCGCCGTCACCCCGAGCGAGGAGAACGCGGCGAGCGACCACCAGCGCGGGTCCGCGGCGCCGAGCGCCCACGGCGCCGCGCACGCGACGACGACGAGGAGGATCGCCGGGATCCCAGCCACGTCAGCGATCCCGCGCGGGCAGCGCGTCGAGGGTCGCCGCCACTTCGGGGTGGGTCGCGCGCGTCACTTCGGCGGCGAACGTCCTGAGCGCGGGGTCGCCGAGCGTCGCCTCCATGAGATCGGCGGTGAGCGGCCGCGCCGGTTCTGCGAATGCCACGGCGAACTCGGCGGTCGCCCGCGACTCGCCGATCCGCACGAGCGCGGCCGAGGACTCGAGCGCGAACCGGAGCGAATCCACCGATCCGGCCGCTCTCCACGCCCAGAGTCCGATCGTCATGGCGTTGCGCAGCGTGAAGGAACTCCGCGGCGCCATCCGGACCGCGGTCCGCGCGGCGTGAACCGCCGAACCCGCGTCGCGGCCCATCCGGTGCGCTTGCGCGAGCAGCGCGTGCGTCGTGCCGTCGATCGGACGCAGCTCCGCGGCGCGCACGAGCAGCGCCATTGCGGCGTTCAACTCGTCCCGGTCAATCGTCCCGTCCGCGCGCCGCGCGCGACGGAGCCGCACCTGCGCGGCCCGGCGCGCATAGAGCGCCTCGCCCGGATCCCGGCGCAGCGCCTCCTCGTAGGCTTCGAGCCGGCCTGGGACGTCTGCCACCGGATTGGCCGGCGGCCCCGGGGCGAGGGAGAGCCCGCGCTCGAACGCCTCCTCGGCCCGGAACGTGACGTACGCGAGGGCGGCGAGGACTCCGGCGCACGCCGCGAGGACGACGAGTGCGAGGCGCCCGGTCACCGCGCGCCGGCTTCGATCAGAGCGGCGGCGCTCCGCCGACCGGGGCCTCGGGAGGTGCGGAGGCTTTCGGAGGAGCCGGCGCCTTCGCGGCCTTCGCCTTCTTCGAGTCGCCGTCCTCCGCGCCGTAGTGCGACGCGTAGTAGTAGTAGTAGTGGTAGTAGCCCGGGTAGTAGCGGCCGCGTCCGAGGTGCAGGTTGTTCAGGATGACGCCGATGATCGGCGCGCTGATGTAGCGGAGCTGTTCGATGCCGCGGCTCACGATCTGCCGTCGCGTCTTTCCCGCGTGGACCACGAGGATGACGCCGTCGACCATCGTCGCGATGACCGCCGCGTCGGTGACGGCGCCGATCGGCGGCGTGTCGACGATGATGTGGTCGTAGCGCTCGCGCAGCTTGCGCAGGATCTCGCGCATGCGCGGGCGGCCGAGCAGCTCGGACGGGTTCGGCGGGATCGGGCCCGACGTGAGCACGTCGACGCGGTCCACCTGCGTGTGCTGGCAGTAGTCGGCGGGATCGTCCTCGCCGACGATCAGGTTCGTCAGCCCCTTCCGGTTCTCGAGGCCGAACGACGCGTGGACGCGCGGCTTGCGCAGGTCCGCGTCCACGATCAGCGTCCGGGCGCCGGAGAACGCGAGCACGGTGGCGAGGTTGATCGCCGTCGTCGTCTTGCCTTCGCGCGGACCTGCGCTCGTGAGCAGCATCGCCTTCTGCTGGGGTCCCCGCGCCGAGAGCGTGAGTGCCGTGCGCACGCCGCGGTAGGCCTCGGAGATCGTGCTCTTCGGCTGGTTCGCGGCGAAGAGGTCCTTCTTCGCGACCTCGGACTTCCGCGCCTCGATGTTCGGCACGATGCCGAGCAGCGGCACGTCCGGGGCGATCTTCGCGAGCTCGTCCTTCGTGCGGATCGTGTCGTCGAGGTAGTCGAGCAGGAAGGCGAGCGCCACGCCGCCGACGACGCCGAGCACGAGGCCCATCGTCATGTTCGTGGCGGTGTTCGGGCTGTACGGGAACTCCGGCTCCTTCGCGTTCGACTCGATCCTGATGGCGTCCTTCTCCTCGACCGCGTGCTGCTCGAGGATCTCGCGCTGCCGGATCGCCGCATCCTTGTTGACCTCGTTGCGACCTATGTCCGACTCGATCTCTTCGACTTTCTGCTTCACCTGGGCCGCCGAGGCGAGCTCCTGGGTCTTCAGCTCCACCTGCCTGCGAAGACTCGCGTGCTTCGTCGACATGTTCGCGAACTCGAGGATGTACGAGTCGCTTTGTCGACAGACATCACTTTTTTTCGGCGTTTT
>JANNHP010000201.1:0-3201 GCA_031404455.1 Planctomycetia bacterium
GTTCGTCGTCGTGAAGAACCCGTTCGGCTCGTCGCGCGCGAAGTTCCGGCTCACCTTCGTCGGCGACCTCGGCGCGACCGTGCCGACCAACGGCAACGTGGAGTTGCGCTTCTCGAACGACGCGGTCGACGGCAACTGCGAGGTGCTCCTCGAGAACGGCGGATTCCGCATCGGACGAAAACGCGGTGCCCTCTCGAAGCCGAACGTCTTCGTGATCCGCTCCCACGCCTTCGTCAACGGCGGCGGCAAGGACTCGCTCGCGATCATCGTCGGGCTCGCGACGGGCGGCGTCACCCCGGCGACCGCTCCCGAGGTGCGCGTCCAGTACGGCTCGCTGCTGACCGCGACGATCCCCGGGACCTCGTTCACGCGCAAGGGCGACGCCTACGTCTTCAAGGGCGACATCGGCGGCATCACCGGCGTGACGCTCGACTTCCTCCGCGAGCAGGTGACGATCGTCGGCAAGAACCTCGACCTCGGCACCTTCCCGGCCGGACAGAGCCCGCTGACGATCATCGTCGGCGTCGGAGCCGACGACCGAGGCGTCGCCGTCCGCGTCGCGAGGCAGGGGAACCTGCTGAAGTACTAGCGCGACGCCTGCGAGAGTCCCCGCGTTGACCAGACGCCACCCGCCCGTCGCGTTCCTCGCCGTCATCGCAATCGCGTCGGCGGTGCTCCTCTTCCGCCTCGGAGAGCCCGACTGGACGCCCGCGCGCCCCCACCCTGATTGGCCGATGCGCTACGTCTGGGACGAGAGCCTCTACGCCTTCCAGGCGCACCGGTTCCTGGAGGGCGACCCCGGCGCGTGGAAGCTCGACGCCACGTACGACGAACTGCGCGCTTTCGACGCGTCGGATCTCGGTCCCCACGCCGACTTCACCGGGAACCACGCGCCGCTCTCGACGTTCGCGATGACGGCGTCCATCTGGGCGCTCGGATGGTCGGCGTTCGCGGCGCGACTGCCGGGCGCCCTCTGCGGGATCGTGATCGTGGCGTGCACGTGGCTCCTCGCCCGCCGCGTGCGCGGCGAACGCGTGGCGACGCTCGCCGCCGCACTCGTCGCCCTCGACGGCGTGTGGTTCACCGTGTCGCGCGTCGCCATGCCCCACTCCTACGTCGCCGCGGCGGGCGCCGCCGCGTTCGTCGCGGCGCTCGTCGCCTGGGAGGACGACGCGCGCAGGACGCGGTTCACGATCGTCACCGGCGCGCTGTGCGGGCTCGGGATCGCTTTCAAGGAGACGGCCGTCGTCCCGACGGCGCTCCTCGGCACGCTGCTGTTCGCCCGCACGTGGACGCGCACGGCTCCCGGCGCACGCGCGTGGCCCGTCGCGGCGTGGGGGCTCGCGTTCGTCGCGCTTCCGTGCGTCATCTACCTGGCGTCGTGGCTTCCGTTCTTCGTCTGCTGGGACAAGACGCCCGCCGACTTCGTCGACATCCACCGGCAGATGTACGCATGGCACGCCGCGCAGCCCGCCGCGATGGGCCCCTCGACGCCGTGGTGGACGTGGCCCGTCAACTGGAAGCCGGTGCGACTCTTCGAGGAGGCCCTGCCGGACGGGTTGATGCGGCGGATCCTCGCGCGCGGCAACCCGCTCCTCTGGTGGGCGGCGATCGCCGGCGTCGTCTGGGCGCTCGTGCGCTTCGCGCGACGCCGCGCCCCGAGCGACGCCGCGCCCCGGGCGACCTCTGGATCGTCGCGGGATACCTCTCCACCTGGCTCGCCTATGCCCTCGTCCCGCGATTCGGCTTCTCGTACTACATGCTGCCCGCGGCGCCGCTCGCGGCGCTCGCCGTCGCGGCGGCGCTCGACGACGCATGCGGCGCGCGGGACGATGCGCGGAGCGTGGCGTTCTGGACGTTCGGCGCCTGCGCCGCGGGGGTGTTCGCCGCGACCTATCCGGCTCTCGCGGCGTTGCCGGTCGCGAGATGAGCGAGATGGACTCGGCAACCGGCACGCGCGGACGCTACGCTGTCGTCCCGAAACGAGAACGCCGGAGGGAGAATCGCATGAAGGGCATGATCGCAGTCTGTGTCGCAGCGGCCGCGGCCGCGGGGTTCCTGGTCACGAATCTCGTGCACGACGTCTCCGCCGACGCGACCAACTCGTCGGCGACGGTCTACGTCGCCAACACGTTCGGCAACAGCGTCTCGGCGCTGACCGGGGACACGCTCCAGCCCGCGCACGCGGACATCGACACGCTCGGTACGCCCTTCGCCGTGGCCGCTTCGCCCGACGGTCTGCGCGTCTACACCGCGAACCAGGATTCGAACATCACCGTCATCGACGCCGTGACGAACGAGCGAATCACGACGGTCGAGGTCTCCGCGTCAGACTCGATCACCGACCTCGTCGTATCGCCGAACAGTTCGACTGTCTACGCGACGGCCCAGTACGGCGCCGCCGTGATCGTGTTCGACGCGGCGACGAACACTAAGGTCAACACCTTCCCGCTCAACTCGATCTCGAGCAGTTCGCCCCAGCCGACGGCGATCGACATCTCCCCGGACGGCGCCTTCCTCTTCGTCCTCGGGACGTCGGACTCGGCCGTCTACAAGCTCCGCGCCTCCGACGGCGAGGAGTTCGACCAGGAGTTCGTCGCGCAGGGAACGATCGAGCTGAAGGTATCGGCGGACGGGCAGTCGCTGATCCTCGTCGGCGAGGAGGCACCCCGGTTCCTGCGCACGGACGATCTCAACCCGGTCGTCGGCCCCACGCCGGTCGGCATCGGCTCCGGGCTCGACATCGGCGTGGCGGGCACCAGGGCGTACGTCCTCAATCAGGCCTTCTCGGCCCAGAATGGCGCCGACTCCGCGAAGCCCGGCCCGAAGGCCGCTCCGCAGAACGGCGCCCCGTCGATCGACGTCTACGAGGCGGCGACCGGGACGTACGTCGACTCGCTCGACCTCGGCTTCGGCTCGAGCGTTCTCGGGATCGCCGTCCCGGTGGACGGCGGGTGCGCTTACTTCTCGCGGGAGGGCTCCGAGAACATCGGCAGCGTGTCGGTCATCGACCTGACGACGGGCGTGATCGGCGTCACCGCGAACACCGGCTCGTTCCCCCGCCGCCTCGCCTTGAAGCCCGCCGTCCAGATCGTCGACTCGTTCTTCCTGCCGAAGAAGGTGGCCTACAAGAAGAACGCCGGTGCCCCGGCGCAGAGCGTCTTCAAGGCTTCCGGCTTCTTCGACACCGGCTCGAAGGTC
>JANNHP010000202.1:0-30955 GCA_031404455.1 Planctomycetia bacterium
GGCGGACGTCGCCTGGACGCGGCTCGCCGAGACGCTCTCGCGCGCGGAGAGGTTCGAGGACGCGCTCGCCGCCGCGACCGAGGCGACGCGCCTCTACCCGCGCGGGATCGACGCCCTCGCCGAGCGCGCCTACGCGCGCGCGGCGCTCCACGACATGGACGGCGCGGCGTGGGACTACCGGCGCGCGCTCTCCGGCGGCGCTCTCGAGCAACTCCCCTCGCCGCGTCTGCGCCAGGACGCGGAGCGCGTGCTCGCGACGATTCCCGAGGCCAGGTCCGTCGTCGATCTCGACGCACGGATCGAATCTGCGCTGCGCGGGGTGAGCGTCGCGCGGATACCGACGTCGCACATCCTCGCGATCTGCGCCGCCGACGACCGCGACCGGTTCGCCGCGCACTTCGCGGGCGACCTCGCCGTCGCGGCCTCCCGGAGCGCGCCGCCAGCGGACCGGCTCGCGGCCATGCAGCGTCTCGCGGCCGCGATGCCCGAGGGCTCCGCGGTCGTCGCGATGCGTGTTCTCGCCGAGCCCGCGGCCGAGACGGAGCTTCTCGAGTCCGCGGCGACGGTCGTCATCCGCCGAAATCCCGTCTGGCTGCGCGATCTCATGCTCACGAAGCTCCCGCAGCGCGGGATGGCGGCGGCGGCGTTCGCCGCGGGGCGCACCGGGCGCCTGATGTTCGTCGACGTGCTCCTGCCGCTCCTCCTCGACGACGCTGCGGGCGTGCGCCGCGCGGCGCAGGTGGCGCTCTTCGCGCTCGTCGGCGACCGGGCGCCGGGGCTCGGGCGCCTCGATCTCGCGGCGTTCCCGTCGAGCGCGTACCGCACCGCCGTGCAGGACCTCCGCGCGTGGTGGACCCGCGAGCGGGGCGGCGTCGAATCCGGCCGCTGACGACAGTCTTTCCGCCGGGACGGACTGCCCGGACCGTACCTTCCCGGGCTTCGTCTTGGCCGAAACCCCATTGTCGTCAGAGGTGCCGTATGCACGTGACCGTCGAGACCAGCAAGGGAACCATCAACTTCCGCCTCTCCCCCAAGGAGGCGCCGAAGACCTGCGAGAACTTCGTGAAGCTCGCGAAGCAGGGCTTCTACGAGAACCTGACCTGGCACCGCGTCCTGCCGAACTTCGTCATCCAGGGCGGCTGCCCGAAGGGCGACGGCTCGGGCGGCCCCGGATACACGATCGAGGCCGAACTCAGCGAGCTGAAGCACCTGAAAGGCACGGTCGCGATGGCGCGCGGGAGCTCGCTGAACAGCGCCGGCTCGCAGTTCTACATCGCGCGGACGGCACTTCCGCACCTCGACGGCCAGTACACCGTGTTCGGCCAGGTGACGAGCGGGTTCGACGTCATCGACAAGATCAAGCAGGGCGACTCGATCAAGAAGGTTTCGATCCTCGAGGAGTAGGCGCGCGATGCGCGCGCCTACTCCTCAAGGCCGAAACCTCGAGTAAGACCTAGGTACCGCATGCCGGAGTCGGCGCTCATCTTCGCGGTGCCCGAGGCCGAGCCGCTCGTCGGCAGGTTCCGGGAGAAGTACGACTCGTCGGCGGCCGTCGGCGTGCCGGCGCACGTGACGCTGATCTACCCGTTCCTCGCGCCGGAATCGATCGGCCCGTCCGAGGTGTCTGCGCTGACGACGCTCTTCGCGTCCGTCCGACCGTTCGACACGACGTTCGCGCGCTGCGCCCGATTTGAGCCGCGCGTCCTCTACTTGGCGCCCGAGCCGGCCGAGCCGCTGCTCGACCTGATGCGCCGGATCTGGGAACGCTGGCCCGAGTGCCCGCCGTACGGAGGCACGATCCCGGCGGACCGGGTGCGGCCTCACCTCACGGTGTCCGACTCCGTGACCGGCGATCAACTCGACCGGGTCGACCTCGCCGTCGCGGGCGGCCTGCCGATCCGCTCGCGGTTCGCGGAGGCGTTGCTCATCGAGGAACGCACCGGCCGCTGGACGACGCGGGAGCGATTCGCGCTCGGGTAGGCGGCTCCCGCGCGACCGCGACGTGCCGCGCGCAACACGGCTGCACGGGGCGAACCGACACGTGCCGCGCGACGTCGCCCGGACCCCGGAGTCGGGGCGGCCTCGGCCCGCTGCGACCGGGGTCTCGTGTGAGTCGGCACGGCAGTCGCTTCCCCCGGCGTCGAGGGAGGTTCCCATGAAGAAGCACCTCGTCGGACTCACGGTGGTCGCCGCCGCTTCCGCTGCGTTTGCCCAGGACGCGCCGCCCGCGCCCGAGGCGCCGAAACCCGAGCTGGCGGACGCGATCGAGCCGTTCGTCTCGAGCGAGGGCGAGATCACGGTGACCGCGACGCGCACGCGGCGCGACCCGTTCGAGCTGCCGCAGGCGGTGTCGGTGTTCGACCGCGAGACGGTGCTGGAGGTCGGGCCGTTCGTGGCCATGCGCGCGCCTACGCGGCGTCACCCCGCGATCTGGTACGACGAGCGCGCGGGGACGACGACGGACCTGATCATCCGAGGGTTCGCGGGCTTCAACCTGCTCACGCTCGTGGACGGCAACACGCTCTCCACTCTCTGGGGCGAGGGCGGGTTCGGGGCCGACGACATGTACGGGAAGATCGACCCCGAGGTCGTCGAGCGCATCGAGATCCTGCGCGGGCCCGGATCGGCGCTCTACGGCAGCAACGCGCTCGGCGCCATCGTCAACGTGATCACGCGCGTCAGCCCGCTCGACTACACCGAGGAGGGCTGGGCCTGGGGATCGCGGCTGAACCTCACGGCGAGCACGAACTTCCGCGCGGACGGAGCCGAGTCGATCGGCTCCCGCGCCGAGTTCTACGGCGCGGACCCGCGGATGCGCTTCCTCGTCGGCGGATCCGCGCGCAACTTCGACCACGTGAACGGGGGCGGCGACCTCGGCCTCCTCGATCCCTCCGACGGCGACGAGAGGAACTGGGACTTCTCGGGCGAGTACCTGGTGGACGAGGGACGCTCCCTGCGCCTGACGGTGCAGGACGTCCACCGCGAGCACGTCAAGCGCTACTACCGTCCGTACCAGGACAACGAGAACGACCGCGAGGCGGTGGCGCTCTTCTTCCGGGACGAGGCGGGCAGCGACCTCTGGGACCAGCTCGAGGCGCGCCTCTACTGGCAGGAGAAGAAGGACCGTCGCCGGTTCTACGAGCAGGCGCCGGACGGCGGCCTCGGCGCCGTGGACAAGATCGGCGTCGCGACGACGCGGACGCTCCAGGGCGGCCTCCAGGCGACGTGGAATCTCGGCGGCGGCCACGCGCTGACGGCCGGAGTCCAGACGGAGCTCGACCGCGGCAACAGCCCGGACGACGAGCAGTTCACGTACGAGCACCCCGGCCCGACGCGCCGCGACGCCCCGCTCTCCGACTGGTGGGACTACGGCGTGTTCGTGCAGGACGAGTGGCGCATCGACGAGAAGTGGAGCGTCGTCGGTTCGGCGCGCTACGACCGCATGGTGTTCGAGACCGACGTCGACTCGGCCTACCAGCCGCCGCTCGGGAACCCCGAGGACGACGAGTTCCGCGCGTCCGTCGGCTCCGTGACGGGCGGGCTCGGCGGCGTCTACCGCGCGACCGAGGAGCTCCATCTCGTCGCGAACTGGGGGCGCGGTTTCCGCCAGAACCCGCCGAACTTCGGGCTGCGCCAGCTCGGAGACGGCGTGCTCGTCCCGAACGAGCTCCTCGACCCGACCACGTCCGACAACTTCGAGGTGGGCGTGAAGGGCCGCTACACGGGCGCCACGTTCGAGGCGTTCGTCTACAAGTCGTTCATCGACAACTGGCAGGGCGACTTCCGGTCGACGACGTTCGACGGCGACACCTTCCTCGACGTCGATGGCGACGGCGTCAAGGACGCGAACGAGGGCTACGTCCAGCAGGTCGAAGGCGGCAAGGCGGAGGTCTACGGCGCCGAGCTCACGGCGCGCTTCCACCCGCACACGCTCTTCAGCGAGGACATCCCGGCGAACTGGTCGTTCTGGGGAGGCGTGGCGCGCAACGTCGGCCGCGTGGACGGGACGGAATCGCACCCCGAGGAGGAGCCGCTGCGGCACACGCAGCCGACGCGGGGCCTCCTCGGCGTCCGCTGGGACGACGTGGACCATCCGAAGTCGGGTCTCTACGTGGAGCTCGTCGCCGACATGGTCAACCGCTACCACGACATCCCCAGCGACCGGGTCGGCACCGACCTCGCGTGGCGCGAAGACGCGCAGGACGGCTCCTCGCCGATGCTGCGCGAGTACGGGGGCACGCCCGGCTACACGCTGTTCAACCTCTACGCGGCCATCAACCTCTGCGAAGGGACGACGCTGCGCCTCGGCATCGAGAACCTCTTCGACAAGAAGTACCGTGCCGCGCACAGCCGCATGGACGCCTCGGGCTTCACCGCGACCGCGAGCCTCGACATTCGCTTCTGAGCGCTCGGCGCCTGACGAGAAAGCGTCGGTACCGTCTCCGACCCGTTTTCGTCGCTTTCCGACGGAGTTGAACCCCCGCGCGCCGGCGTGGTGTTCTGGGTGTCGTGAACGACGACCGCGCGGTCCGGATGGACGACCTCCTGGCGCACCGCCAGTGGGTGCGCTCGCTCGCGCGCCGTCTCGCGGCCGACGAGGCGCGCGCGGACGACCTCGAGCAGGAGACGTGGCTCGCAGCGGTCGAACATCCGCCGCGCGATCCACGATCCGTCCGCGGCTGGCTGGGGACGGTGCTCCGCAACCTGCACCGCAACTCGCTCCGCGGCGACGTCCGGCGCGAGCGGCGGGAGGCCGCGCCGCGCCTGCGCGAACCCGAGCCCGGCGCGCCCGAGATCGTCGCGGAGGCGGAGACGCAGCACCTTCTCGTGAGCGAGGTGCTCGCCCTCGACGAACCGTACCGCTCGACGGTGCTCCTGCGCTGGTACGAGGACCTCACGCCGACGGAGATCGCGGCGCGCCAGGGCGTGCCGGTGGACACGGTGAAGACGCGCCTGCGCCGCGCGGTGGATCGTCTGCGCGAGCGGATGGACGCCCGGTTCGACGGCGACCGCCGCGCGTGGTGCCTGCTCGCGCTCGGCGGCGGCGACGGTTCGGGGGTCGGAACGGGGACGGGGACGGTCGGGGGAACGAAGGCCGCGCTCACGGGCGCGGCGGGGGGAATGGCGATGGGACTTGCGACGAAGCTGACGATCGCGGCGGCGGTGCTCGTGGCGGCGGGCGCCTTCTGGTGGTCCCGGAGCGACGGCGGCGCGCCGCCGCCCGCCGACGGAGGGGAGACGGCGTCCGCGGCTCCCCCGGCGGCGCCGAAGCGCGATCACCGTGCGTCCGTGGCGGGCGATTCAAAGCCGACGACCGCATCGACGGCCGATCCCGCGGCGCCCGACCGCGACCTCGACCTGCACGGCGTCGTCGCGCGGGCGGACGGGACGCCCGTCGTCGGCGCGAAGGTGCAGGCGGTCGACTATCCGTGGCGGCGCGCGCAGTTCGTCAACTTCCGCGGGATGTTCGAATCGCACCCCGGCGCCGAGACGACCACCGCCGACGCGGGCGCCTTCCGCATGCGACTGCGCCGCGGCGCGAGCACGATCCTGCGCGTCTCTGCCGACGGACTCGCGACGCGCGACATGGGGCCGTATCAGGCTGGGCAGAGCGTGCGCATCACGCTGACGGCGGCGGTGAAGCTCCGCGTGAACGTCCGCGACGAGGCGGGCACGCCCGTGGCGTCGGCAGCACTGTGGCTCGTCGGGTTCGGCCGCGGCGAGGAACCGTGGATCGACGCGCGCGCCACGACCGACTCCGCGGGGGAGTGCGAGTTCGACGGCCTCCCCGGCGGCGCGAAGGCAGCGATCATGCCGCTCTCCGGCTCCGGGGACTTCGGGCAGGAGCGCCTCACGCTGCCCCTCTCCGGCAAGACGACCGTGGACATCGTGTCGCCCGCCGGACGGATGCTTCGCGGCCGGGTGTTCGACGCGGTGACGCTTTCGCCGGTGACGGGCGCGAGCGTCGGGGCGGGCATCGCGCAGACATGCGCAGTGATGACCGACGGCGGCGGCCGCTTCGAGATCCGCGGATGGACCGGGAAGTCGGCGAAGGACCTCCACGTCACCGCGTCCGGCTACGGTCGCGCGTGCGTCCCCGTCGGGGCGGATGGGCCGATCGAGATCGCGCTGCGCCGCGGGTTCGCGGCGACCGGCCGCGTGGTCGGCGCCGACGGCGCACCCGTCGCGGGCGCGTTCGTCGGACTCGCGGCGTCGTCGCGCAACGGCGCGTCGCAACAGGTCTCCACGGGTTCCGCGGTCGCCGACGCCGAGGGACGGTTCCGCGTCGAGGATCTCGACCGCGCCGCGATCCACGCCCTCTCCGCGTTCGCGCCGGGCAGGGGCCGCATCCAGCGCACCGTCGCGCCGCCGCGCGACGGTGTGGACGTCATGGACGTCGGCGACGTGCTGCTCCCCGCCGCGCGGGCGATCGAGGGCGTCGTGCTGCGCCCCGACGGGACGCCGTCCGCGGGCGTGGACGTGCGCCTCGCCGGCCCCGGCGCCCCGTCCGGCGGACTCGGCGGCGGCGAGGACCGCCGCACAGACGACCTCGGGCGCTTCCGCTACAGCGATCTCGGGCCCGGGGACTACGTCGTCGAAGCGCGGATTCCAGGCGCATCTCCGCTGACCGCGAACGTGACGCTGACGGCCGACCGCGACGTCACGGACGTGGTCCTTCCGCCCAAGCACGCGGGGGACGCGATCGCCGTGCAGGTCGTCGACGACGCCGGCACGCCGATCCCGCACACGATCGTCCTGGGGTACGGATCCCAGCACGACGAACTCTGCCGCGTGGAGACGGACGACGCCGGGCGCGCGCGGCTGCGGCGGCCGTCGAAGGGCAAGCTGGCGCGGCTCCTCGTCGGGGCGCCGATCCCCGGACCGTGGCTCATCTCGTCCGAGGTCCCGATCGATCCCAACGTCGCGGAGCAGCGCCTCGTCGTCGAGCGCGGCGCGTACGTGCCGGTCCAGGTGCTCGACGCCGACGGCCGGCCGCTCGTCGGAGCGCGGCTCCACGTCGAGCCGCCGGAACGAGGCACCGTGTGGAGCGGCACGGACGGAGACGGCCGGACGCAGGCGATCGTGGCGCGCGAGGGCGAGGTGTCGATCGTGTTCAGCGGCACGGTGTTCCACGGTCTCGGCGACAAGTTCAAGATGGAGGATGCCCTCCTCGAGGCGCGCCAGGACGGCGTCACCGCGAGGTCGGGCGAGATCGTGCTGCGGTGCCGTCGCGTGGCGACCGGGCGGAGCGCGACCGTTCGCGTCCTGGCGGCCGACGGTTCGCCGATGGAGGGAATCGACGTCTTCGTGGCCGGCGGCGGGGCGAACTTCTTCCGCCAGTCGAAGACCGACGCCGAGGGACGCGCGCGGTTCGAGGACCTGCCGGGACGCGAACTACAGTCGTGCCCGTTCGGTCGGCCGGACACGCTCTTTCCGGGTGCGACGAAGTTCGTCCCGAGCGGCCAGGAGGTCGTGCTCAGGTGCCCCGAGGCAATCGCGGTGAGGGGGACGGCGGTCTGGTCGAGCGGCGAGGCGGTTGCGGGAGCCCTCGCCGAAGCTTCGTGGGGCGGCTCGACGACCTACCTGACCCGAACGGATCGTGACGGCCGCTTCGCCGTGCAGGTCCCCGCGGGTGAGTCCGGCCCGTTCCGCCTGAAGTTCGAGTCGTTCGACGGCAAGACGTCGCTGACGGCCGAACGCGACTTCACTTCGACCGAGCACGAACTCCGAGTCGAGCTGAAGCGCTAGAAAGCGTCGGTACCGTCTCCGACCCGTTTTCGTCGCTTTCTAGTCAGACGAACCGCACCGCGCCGTCCCGCCACACCGCGAACCCCGCGAGTTCGCCGGTCAACGCGGCGCCCGGCGGATGCAGCGTCGAAGTCCACCGCAGCGGGAACACGCCCTCGCGCGGCTTCCCGATCGACGCGAGGTGCGCGCCGAGCTGATCCGGAGTCGGCGAGAGCACGCCGAACCAGAGCGGCACCTGGCCGCGCGCGGTGCAAATCGTCGGCTCGCGGACGGCGAGGGAGCCGCCGTCGCCGGGCGCGAACGTGACGTGGCCGTCGAGGCGTGTGCCGTCGGCCAGCGCGAAGACGGCGTGCAGCAGGTACTTGCCGTCGGGGAAGTCGATGGCGCCGTCCGCGTCGGCGGCGCTCGCGTCGATCGGCATCACCGTCGCCTCGTCGGGACCGACGAGCTGGGAGCCGTCGCGGCCGGGGAACCACCACGCGGGCTGCGTGCGGAGATCCTCGCCCGTGAGCTCGTCGAGCTGACGGCGTCCGGGATACGGGTCGGGGATGGGGTCGCCGCCGAACACGGCCTCGTGGGAGCTCATCGCGGAGAGGCTAAGCCGCGGCGCCGCGCCGGCGGAGCGACTCCTCGATCTGCGCCACCACCTCGCGCGGCGCGAGGCCCGAGGTGTCCACGGTGACGTCCGCCTCGCCGTAGAGCGGCTCGCGTGTCGCAAGGAGGCGCTTCAACTGCGTCATTGCGCTCTTCTGGCCGCCCTTCCAAGCGATCGGGCGCCGGTCGCCCTGCCGGACGACGCGCTCCATGTGCTCCTCGGGCGTGGCGCGGAGCCACACGGTCACGGTGCTGCGGCGCAGGAGGTCGAACGTCTCGCGCGAGTTGACGATGCCGCCGCCCGTCGCGAGCACGCAGGGCCGCCCGCGGGCGAGGAACTCCTCGAGCGCCCTCGCCTCGAGGCGCCGATAGTGCGCCTCGCCGTGGACGGCGAAGATCTCCGCGAGCGGCAGCGCGGCGGCCTCCTCGACGAGCGCGTCGAGTTCGACGAACGGCACGCCGAGACGCTTCGCGAGCGCCGCGCCGACCGTGCTCTTCCCCGCGCCGCGCAGGCCGAGGAGCGACACCGTCGGCACGCCGGGCTCCGCGAGCAGCGCCGCCGCGGAGGTGCCGAGGGCGCGCGCGATCCGCGCGAGGTTGACGACGGAGATGTTGGCGCGGCCCGATTCGACGTCGGCGAGGAAGCGGCGGGAGAGCCCGCAGCGCTCGGCGAGTCCCGCCGCAGTGAGGTCCTTCTCGCGGCGCCTCGACCGCACGCGGGTCCCGAGCGCCTGGACGAGTTGTGCGTCGTGCGGATCCATCAGTGGGAACTATAGTGCCCATCGTGAGACCTGAGTGGCAATATATTGCTTGGCCAGGCGGTTCCCGGTCCGGGTAGCTTGACGCGCTTTCCCGCCGAGGAGACCCCGCGAATGGCCGAGACGACGAAGGTGATGCCGGAGATCGACTTCCAGCGCCATCCGTCGAGCTACGTCCACTGGAAGCTCGACGTCGCGGGCGACGTCGCGCGGCTCACCATGGACGTGCAGGAGGACAAGGGGCTCGACCCGGAGACCGTCCTCAAGCTGAACTCGTACGACCTCGGCGTCGACCTCGAACTCGCGGACGCCGTCCAGCGGCTCCGCTTCGAGCACCCCGAGGTGCGCTGCCTCGTGGTGACGAGCGCGACGCCGCGCATCTTCTGCGCGGGCGCCAACATCCCGATGCTGTCGGGCTCGACGCACGGCTTCAAGGTGAACTTCTGCAAGTTCACGAACGAGACGCGCCTCTACCTCGAGGACGCGTCGCAGTGCTCGGGCCTGAAGTCGCTCTGCGCCGTCAACGGCACCGCGTCGGGCGGCGGCTATGAGCTGGCGCTCGCGTGCGACTGGATCGTGATGCCCGACGACGGCAATACGGCCGTCTCCTTCCCCGAGGTGCCGCTGCTCGGCGTCCTGCCGGGCACGGGCGGCCTGACGCGTCTCGTGGACAAACGGAAGGTCCGCCGCGACCGCGCCGACGTGTTCAGCTCGCTCGCCGAAGGCATCAAGGGACGCCGCGCCGTGGAGTGGCGTCTCGTGGACGAGGTCGTGCCCGCGTCGCAGTTCACCGACGCCGTCGCCCGCCGCGCGCGGATGCTCGCCGACGAATCGAAGCGCGACTGGATCTCGCGCGTGGCGCCCGGCGTGAAGCTGCCGCGCATCGAGTGCAAGCGCGGTGACGGCTCGCTCGAGTGGAAGCACGTGAAGCTGGAGATCGACGCGACGAAGCGCCTTGCTCAACTCCTCGTGCGGGCGCCGAAGGAGGCCGTCGTCTCGCTCGCCGCGATCCGCGGGCTCGGCGCCGCGTGGTGGCCGCTCGAGTGCTTCCGCGAGCTCGACCTGGCACTCCTCCACCTCCGGTTCAACGCCCCCGAGATCGGACTCGTGCTCGTCCGGACCGAGGGAGACGCGCAGGTCGTCCTCGACACCGACGTCGCGCTCGCGGAGCACGCCGAGGACTGGTTCGTCTCCGAGACGCGGAGCTTCGTCAAGCGCGTGCTGAAGCGCATGGACCTGACCGCGAAGAGCTTTTTCGCGATCGTCGAGCCGGGCTCGTGCTTCGCCGGCACGCTGCTCGAACTCGTCCTCGCGAGCGACCGCAGCTACATGCTCGACTCGGGGGACGCCGCGAACTCGCTGCAGCTCTCGGAGATGAACGCGGGTCCGTATCCCATGTCGAACGGGCTCACGCGTCTCGCGACGCACTTCCTCGGCGAGCCGGAGCGCCTGGAGCAGTCGCTCGAGCACGACGGCGCCTTCGACGCCGCCGAGGCTCTCGAGACGGGTCTCGTCACCTTCGCCCCCGACGACATCGACTGGGAGGACGAGGTGCGCCTCGCCGTCGAAGAGCGCGGCAGCCTCTCGCCCGACGCGCTGACGGGCATGGAGGCGAACCTCCGCTTCGCCGGGCCGGAGACGATGGAGACGAAGGTCTTCGCGCGGCTCTCGGCGTGGCAGAACTGGATCTTCCAGCGCCCGAACGCCGTCGGTCCGCGCGGCGCGCTCACGAGCTACGGCAAGCCGATGCGGCCGGAATTCGACTGGCGGAGAACCTGATGCAGGTTCTCCGCCATCAATGGTCAGGACGCGAGACCAGGGGCCTTGCCGTGGTAGGGGCGACGCATGCGTCGCCCGCGAATCGAAACGCGGCTGGGTTGCGATCGCCGAACTGAACGCGCACGGCGGGCGACGCCTGCGTCGCCCCTACAGAGACGAAGGCCACAGAACCGACGGAGCCCCCCATGTCCAACGCCGACCTCTCCGGGAAGATCCCGAACAACGTCCACCTCGCCGACGACAAGCGTCTCTTGCGCGCGCTCGAGAGCTGGCAGCCGAAGTTCATCGAATGGTGGATGGAGATGGGCCCCGAGGGGTTCCAGGCCGACGACGTCTACCTGCGCACGGCGATCAGCGTCGACCGCGAGGGCTGGGCGCAGTTCGGTCACGTGCGCATGCCCGAGTACCGGTGGGGCATCTTCCTCGCCGACCAGGAGCCCGACCGGAAGATCCCGTTCGGTGACCACCTCGGCAAGCCGGTCTGGCACGAGGTGCCGGGCGAGCACCGCAACGCGCTCAGGCGGATGATCGTGACGCAGGGCGACACGGAGCCCGCGTCCGTCGAGCAGCAGCGCCTCCTCGGCAAGACGGCGCCGTCGCTCTACGACCTGCGCAACCTCTTCCAGGTGAACGTCGAGGAGGGTCGCCATCTCTGGGCGATGGTCTACCTGCTGCACACCTACTTCGGCCGCGACGGACGCGAGGAGGCCGAGGACCTGCTGCTCCGCCGCTCGGGCAACCCCGACAAGCCGCGCATCCTCACCACGTTCAACGACCCGGTGGAGGACTGGCTCTCCTTCTTCATGTTCACGACGTTCACGGACCGCGACGGCAAGTTCCAGCTCCACGCCTTGGCGCAGTCGGGCTTCGACCCGCTCTCGCGCACGTGCCGCTTCATGCTCACCGAGGAAGCGCACCACATGTTCGTGGGCGAGACCGGCGTGCAGCGCGTCGCGAAGCGCACGGCGGAGTTGATGAAGGAGGTCGGCAACGACCCGGCCGCCGTTCGCAAGGCCGGCGGCATCGACCTGCCGACGCTCCAGAAGTACCTGAACATGTGGTACTCGAGTTCGCTCGACCTCTTCGGCGGCGAGCGCTCGAGCAACGCGTCGCAGTTCTTCGCCGACGGCCTGAAGGGCCGGTTCATGGAGGAGAAGTATGAGGACCACCTCTGCCTGGAAGGCAGCTACCGCCTGCCGGTCATGAGCGAGGACAAGGTCGTGGACGAGGAAGTGCCGCTGCGCCTCGCGATGAACGAGGTGCTGCGCGACGGCTACGTCGGCGACTGCGAGAACACCGTCCTTCGCTGGAACAAGGTGCTCGAGAACGAGGGCCGCGCGGAGCGCCTCTACCTCCCGCACCGCCGCTTCAACCGCCGCGTCGGCGAGTACGCCGAGCGCCGGTTCGACGTGGAGGGCCGTCCCATCACCGAGCACGCGTGGACCGCGCAGCACGACACGTGGATCCCGACGCGCGCCGATCTCGACTTCGTGAAGGGCCTCATGCACCCCGTCCACGAGGTCGGCAAGATCGCCGGCTGGATCGCGCCGCCGCCGAAGGGGATCAACAACAACCCGTTCGCGTGGGAGTACGTCAGGAATCCGTCCGGCGGTTCGTTGGTCTGAGTGCGCGCGGTCTTCGCGGACGGATTCCTGTGTATCGCGGTCGAGGTCGGCGTGGGTGCGGGGCAGGCCTGCCGCGTGCAGGCGCTTCGGTTGGAGCCGATCGGGTGGGTGTCGTCGCGCCTATGGGCGCGAGACCGTCCGCCGGACGGTCTCGTACGGCCCGGGAAGATTGCCCTGGGTTGGAGTTGCGCTGCCCCTTCGGGGCGTGAGTCCGGTCGACGCTGCGCCTCAGGCCCGCGAATCCCAGACCGGCTCGGCGACGTCCCGCGCGAGGTTCTCGGCGCGCGACGCCACGAACAGGAAGTCCGACAGGCGGTTGAGATACGGCAGCGCGTGCTTGCCGATCGCTTCCTTGTGCGCGAGCGCCACGAGTTGGCGCTCTGCCCGGCGGCAGATCGTGCGGGCGAGATGCAGATGCGCCGCGGCCGGCGCGCCGCCAGGCAGGACGAAGTTTGCGAGCGGCAGGAGGTGCTGCTGCATGTCGTCGATGTCGCGTTCGAGTCCCGTTACGTGACGCGCCTCGATGCGCGGGACCGGGACCTTCGTCTTGTCCGTCTCGGGTACGCAGAGGTCGGAGCCGAGATGGAAGAGCTCGTTCTGGATGCGTTGCAGCATCGCTGCGAGCTTCGCGTGCGGCCCGGCGGCGAGCGCCACGCCGATGGCCGAGTTCGTCTCGTCGACCGTCCCGTAGCACTCGACCCGGAGCGAGTCCTTGCGGACGCGCGAGCCGATCCCGAGCGCGGTCGAGCCATCGTCGCCCTTGCGAGTGTAGACCTTCGTGATCCGCGGCATGGGGGGAGCGTACCCCACGCTACTTGCGCGGCAACGTGATCCCTCGCTGGCCCTGGTACTTGCCCTTCCGGTCCTTGTAGCTCGTCTCGCACGGCTCGTCGCTCTCGAAGAAGAGCACCTGCGCGAGTCCCTCGTTGGCGTAGATCCGGCAGGGCAGCGGCGTGGTGTTGCTGATCTCGAGCGTGACGTGACCTTCCCACTCCGGCTCGAACGGCGTCACGTTGACGATGATGCCGCAGCGCGCGTAGGTGCTCTTCCCGAGGCAGATCGTGAGCACGTTGCGCGGGATGCGGAAGAACTCCACCGACCTCGCGAGCGCGAACGAGTGCGGCGGCACCATGCAGACGTCGGTCTTCACGTCGACGAAGCTCTTCGGGTCGAAGTTCTTCGGATCGACGACCGCGCCGTAGACGTCGGTGAACACCTTGAACTCGTTCGAGACGCGCAGGTCGTAGCCATAGCTCGACACGCCGTAGCTGATCGCGCCCTTCCTGACCTGACGGTCCACGAAGGGCTCGATCATGCCGTGCTCTTTGGCCATGCGGCGGATCCAGCGGTCGGGTTTGATGCTCATTGCGGACGGACTCCGAGGGCCGGACGTGAATGGACTGGTCTGCGCTCCTGTCCGCGGCGCGCCTCGCGCCGCGCTACGAGCACCCCGTCGTCGCCCCGCAGCCGTCGCACTTCAGGCAGGTGCCGTTGCGCACGAGCATGAACTGGCCGCAGTCGGGGCAGGGGTCGCCCTCGTAGCCCTTCAAGCGGGCCTGACGCTGGGCGATGGCGCGGGGGATGACGACCGAAGCGCCCGCGGTCGCGTGTCCGTTGCCGCCGCCGCCGTTGGCGTGACCGTGTCCGTTGCCGTGAAGCGCCTTGCGGACGAGCGCGGGGTCGGCCGCTGAGATGCCGGCGGAAGCGACGACTGCCGACGCCGTGGCGACCGCCATCGGCGCGTGTGCCGAGGCCATCGCCGACGGTCCCGCCGAGCCGTGAGTCCCGCCTGGGCCGGCCGGGGGAACCTCGTCCGCGTCGGGGACCTCCTCGAAGAGCGGGAGGTCGTCCTTCTCGCTGCCCGAGACCGTGTCGTTGCGCAGGTCGTCGGCCACCACCTGGCAGAGGTCCTTGCGATCGAGGTAGTTGATGGCGAGGTCGCGGAAGACGTAGTCGATGACCGACGTGACCATCTTCACCTTGTCGTGGCCCTGGACCATGCCGTTCGGCTCGAAGCGCGTGAACACGAACGCGTCCACGAACTCCTCGAGCGGCACGCCGTACTGGAGGGCGAGCGACACCGCGATCGCGAAGCAGTTCATGAGGCTTCGGAAGGCCGCACCCTCCTTCGCCATGTCGAGGAAGATCTCGCCGAGCTGGCCGTCCTCGTACTCGCCGGTGCGGACGTAGATCTTGTGGCCGGAGATGACGGCCTTCTGCGTGTAGCCGTGGCGCCGGTCGGGCAGGCGGTGGCGCTCCTGGATGTAGCGGATGACCTCGCGCTCGATGATGCGCTCGGCGGCCGCGCGCACGGTGCTCGACTGAGTCGCGACCGGCTCGGCCGAAGCGTCGCCCTCGCCGTCGCTCGTGGAGGAGAGCGGCTGGCTGAGCTTGCTCCCGTCGCGGTAGAGGGCGACCGCCTTGAGCATCAGCTCCCACCCGCGGCGGTACGCGCGCTTCACGTCCTCCACGGACGCCTCGTTCGGCATGTTGATGGTCTTGCTGATCGCGCCGGAGAGGAACGGCTGCGCCGCGGCCATCATCTCGATGTGGGCCTCGTACGGGATGTAGCGGCGGCCCTTGCGCCCGCAGCGGTTCGCGCAGTCGAAGATCGGCAGGTGCGCGTCCTTCACGTGCGGCGCGCCCTCGATCGTCATGGCGCCGCAGCAGAAGTCGTTGGCCGCCTCGATCTCCTCCTTCGTGAAGCCGATGGCGCGCAGCAGGTCGAACCGCGGCGCCGCGAGCTGGGCGTCGGTGATCTTCAGGACGTCGCGGCAGAAGTCTTCGCCGAGCGTCCACTTGTTGAACACGAAGCCGATCTCGAACGCCTGCTCGAGCTGCGCCTCGACCTTCGCGATCGACTCCTTCGTGAAGCCCTTCGCGGCGAGCGTCTCGTGGTTGATGCCCGGTGCCCCGGCGAGCGTCTTGCCGCCGAGCACGTAGCGGCCGACGTCGGTGATCTGCGACGCCGAGTAGCCGAGCTTCGTGAGCGCCGGCGGGAGGCTCTGGTTGATGATCTTGAAGTAGCCGCCGCCCGCGAGCTTCTTGTACTTCACGAGCGCGAAGTCGGGCTCGATGCCCGTCGTGTCGCAGTCCATCAGGAGGCCGATGGTGCCGGTCGGCGCGATGACCGTGACCTGCGCGTTCCTGTAGCCGAACTTCTCGCCGAGAGCGAGGGCCCGGTCCCACGACTCGCGCGCCGCGTCGAGCAGCGGCTTCGGGCAGTGGCCGGCCGCGATGCCGTGCGGGCGGATCGTGAGGCCCTCGTAGTCGGCGGCGGAGGCGGCGTACGCCGCGCGGCGGTGGTTGCGAATGACGCGGAGCATGGCGTCGCGGTTGCGCCCGAAGCCCTCGAAGGGACCGAGCTCGCGCGACATCTCCGCCGAGGTGGCGTAACTCTCGCCGCAGAGGATCGACGTGAGCGCGCCGCAGATGGCGTACGCCTCGTCGCTCGCGTACGGGATGCCCGCCCGCATCAGCACGGTGCCGAGGTTCGCGTAGCCGAGACCGAGCGTGCGGAAGATGTAGCTCTTCCGCGCGATCTCCTTCGACGGGAAGCTCGCCATGAGCACGCTGACCTCGAGCACGATCGTCCAGAGACGGATCGCGTGGCGGTAGCCCTCGATGTCGAAGCTCCCGTCGTCGTTCAGGAACTTCACGAGGTTGATCGACGCCAGGTTGCACGCCGTGTCATCCAGGAACATGTATTCGGAGCAGTTGTGGACGACGAGGCCGTTGGCGACGAAGTGGTGGGTCTCTCGTTCGGTCAGGTCGTAGACGGTCTCCTCTCCGAGGAACTCCATCGACTCGACACGGTCCTCGAGGCGCTCGGAGTAGGTGCCGACCTCGGCATTCAGATCCGAAAGCGCACGAGTCTTCGCGCTGTCCGGAAGGAAGCCGACCTCGCGTTCGAAGAGCACGCGCGATGCGCGGCTGATCCGTAGGCTGTGGACCTGCTCGACCGGGTACTCGCGACGACCACCTTTGCCGTCGGGCAGGAGCGCCATCGTCCGGCCCATGACGCGCCGGTCCCGGTAGATCTTCGCCTTGATGCCGAACCCGAGCAGCAGGAGCTGAACCTGCTCGAGAAGCCGCAGCGACGTGGAGTCGAGCGCCACGTACTGGCTCTTCGCGCCGTAGTTCGCGACGGTGCCGTCGGCGGTGAAGAGGCCCCGCAGGAGTGCCGAGACCGACGCCTGATCGAGTCCGAATGTCGCGTCGGTGAGGGACTTCTCGGCGCTGCCACGATCGAGCACAGCGAAGCGCTTCGCTTCGTCGATCACGCAGCGAGCGCTCGTGCCGAAGCGGATCGTGCCCTGCGGTCTCGTGACGTTCGATGCGCGGGCGGCGCGGCCGTCCTCGGCGTTCTCCAGGCGGAACGCGGACAAGCGTTCATGAGCTCTCGCCGCCACGGCCTGCTCGCCGGGAGCCAGCGTGACGAGCGCCGTCTCCTGTTCGCCCATCAGGCAGCCGTCGCCGACGGTGAGACCGATGAACTCGGCGAGGCGCGCGTCGAGCGACTCCGTGCCGAACCGCGTCCGGCCCAGCAGCACGATGTCGTCTCTCGTGAGCTCCGCCGCAGCCACATCCCCGCGGTTCCGCGTCAGCACGCGGTGATCGGCCGTGAGCTTCACACTGAAGCCGGCGCGCGTGCGGAGCCGGTAGACCGGCTTGACGCCCGTCTTGAACGCGGGATCGATGTCGTAGAGACGGCCATCCGCACCGACGATGCGGCTCTTGCGCCGGGTCAGCTCGTCGATTCGCACGGAGCCCTCGGAAGTCGCCACGAGCGTGTCGCCGGTGACGCACGGGTTCGACGCGTTGATCCGTCCGTCGGCCGGGCACGTGTGCCACTCGTTGATGGTGGTGTCGTACTGGAGGCCCGGGTCGGCGCAGGTCCACGCGGCGTAGGCGACCTTCTCCCAGAGGTCCGTGGCCGGGATCGACCTCGCGATCTTGCCGTCGGTGCGGCGCGTGAGGTCCCAGCGTCCGCCGTGGTCGAGGACCTCGAAGAAACTGTTCGGGATGCGCACGGAGTTGTTCGAGTTCTGGCCCGAGACGGTCTGGTACGCCTCGCCCGTCCACTCGGTGTCGTACTCGGTGAAGGGATAGGACGACCAGCCCTGCTGCGCGAGCTGCATCACGCGGCGGATGTACTGCTCGGGGACGCACGCGCGGCGCGCCTCGCGCGTCGCGGCGACGAGCGCCGGGTTCTTCGCCGCGTCCACGACCGGCGTGGTCGTGCCCGTCGCGGGGTCGAGGACCTGTGCCGCCTTCAGGATGGCGTTGAGGCGCAGGTTGATCGCGCGGGAGCCGGCGACGAGCGCCGCGACCTTCTCCTCCTCGTGGACCTTCCAGGAGACGAACCGCTCGATGTCGGGGTGGTCGAGGTCGAGGCAGACCATCTTGGCCGCGCGTCGCGTGGTGCCGCCCGACTTGATGGCGCCCGCCGCGCGGTCGCCGATCCTCAGGAAACTCATGAGGCCGGAGGATTTGCCGCCGCCCGAGAGCGGCTCGTTCTCGGCGCGCAGATGCGAGAAGTTCGAGCCGGTGCCGCTCCCGTACTTGAAGAGCCGCGCCTCGCGCGTCCAGAGGTCCATGATCCCGCCGTCGGCGACGAGGTCGTCGGAGACCGCCTGGATGAAGCACGCGTGCGGCTGAGGACGCTCGTAGGCCGACGACGCCTGCTTCAGTTCGCCCGACTGGGGATCGCAGTACCAGTGGCCCTGCGCGGGGCCGGTGATGCCGTAGGCGTGGTGGAGGCCGGTGTTGAACCACTGCGGCGAGTTCGGCGCGCAGACCTGCGTGGCGAGCATGTGGCAGAGCTCGTCGTGGAAGGCCTCGGCGTCCTCCTCGGTGTCGAAGTAGGAGTGCTTCGCCCCCCAGCTGGTCCAGCACCCGGCGAGACGGTGGAAGACCTGGCGCGCGTCGCGTTCGCCTCCGAGCACGGGCTTGCCGTTCGCGTCGAGGACGGGATTCCCCTCCGAATCGAGCTGGGGCACGCCCGCTTTCCGGAAGTACTTCTGCGCGAGGATGTCGACGGCCACCTGCGACCACGCCGCGGGGACGTCGATGCCCTCGGCCTTGAAGACCGAGGAGCCGTCGGGGTTCCGGATCTCCGACGTGCGCTTGACGAACGGGATTCCGGCGAACGGTCCCTGTCCGGCCCGGGTGAACTTTCTCTCGATCCTCACGGCGGCTCCTCCTCAGTTCTCTCGATCGCTCAGTTCTCTCGATCGCCGCGGCGGGGGCCCCTCGGCGGTGGTCGCGTCGGCGGCTCGTTGCGGTACGGCGGTTGTCTTCACGGCTCTCTTCTCGACGGCTCTCCTCCCGGCGGAGGTCCTCGGCACGGCAATTCTCTCCACGGCGGTCCCAAGGTCGTCCGAACTCGCGCCGACGGTCCTGCCGGCGGCCGTTCGCGGCGACGGTGTGCCTCCGCGTCAATGCCGATCGGCGGCGGGGCGGTCCCTCGCCGACGGCCTCGTGCGTCGCGCCCTCCCAAAGTCGTTGCGAAAGCAGTCGTCGTTCCAACGGCAGTCGTCGTCGCAACGACAGTTGTCTTCGCAAAGCCAGTTGTCGATGCGAAGGCGTTCGGGCCCTCGCATCCGGTCTCTCGCGCCGCTTCGTTCGGGGCCGCCGGAGCGGCCCAGGGCGGAGCGGGGCGTCACTATAGCTAGTGGCTCCGGTACCTTCCAGCCCCTACATGTAGATTTTCTACGGGACCGGCGAGAGGTCTCGGAACCGGGCGCGAACTCTACGCGCCGGGGGGGACAGAGGTGTCCCGCGCCGCGCGAGGAATGGCTCGCCGGCCGCTGCTCCGGGTGTCCCGTCTGCAGGAGAGGGGGGCCGCCCCGGCCTGCAGCAACTTCGTGTCCGCGATGCAACCCGTGCCTGCGCCACCCGAGAAGTCAACCAGGACCGTCCCCGAAACGGTCGCCGGGCGGCGGGACGCGAGTCGCGGGGGGCGAGGCTGGGATTGCGTCCTGAGCGCCGTCCGCGAGCGTGGAGCGTGACGAAGGTCACGAAGCGCGCGGCTCCGCCGTTGCATAATCGAGCCCGATGGAAGCCCTGATCCGACTGCTCGCCGCCCTGACGCCCGCAGCCTGGACCGCGGCGGCGGCGGCCTACCTCGTCCTCTTCCTCCGGCAGGACGCGGGCGCCGCGCGTTGGGCGCCGAGGCTCGGATGGACGGCCGTGGCGATCCACCTCCTGGCGCTCGGAGCACCGGGCGCGCGCGGCATCTGCCCGATGCTGCTGCCCGGGAGCATGGTCTCCGGACTCGGCCTCGCGGTCGGCGCGGTGCACCTCTTCGTGGAGGGTCGCGTGAAGGACCGCGCGATCGGCTTCTTCCCGATCGCGACGGCCGCCGTCTTCGCGATCGCGGGCGCTTCGGTCGATCCCCTCCATCTCCCGAACGGACCGCTGCCGCCCGCGTCCACCGCCATCCACGTGACCGGCGCGATCCTCGGCTACGCGGGCCTCCTGCTCGCGGCGCTCTTCGGCGTGCTCTACCTCGTGCAGCAGAACGCGCTGAAGCAGCACAAGTTCGGTCTCTTCTGGGAGCGGCTCCCGTCGCTCGAACTGCTCGACTCGTTCTCGCGCCGCTCGCTCGTCGCGGGCGTCGTGTTCCTCACGATGACGATCGGCTTCGGCCACGCCGTGCGCCGGAATCTCGCGCTCGGCGAGAGCTACTGGGACGCGAAGATCGTCGCCACGAACCTCATCTGGCTCCTCGGCGCGATCGTCGTCGTGGCGCGGCTCGTGAACCGCATCCGGCCCGCCGCGTCGTCCTTCGCGTCGGTCGGGCTCTTCGTCCTCGCGCTCGCCAACCTGCTCGTCGTCGATGTCTTCTCCAAGGTGCACCGAGGCATCTGATGGACCTCCTCGTCGCCGGACTGTCGCACCACACCGCGCCGCTCAGCGTGCGCGAACGGCTCTCGCTCGCGCCCGAGGAGCTGCCGCGCGCGCTCGGCCGCCTCGTCCACGACGCAGGCTTCGCCGAGGGGCTCATCCTCTCGACGTGCAACCGCACCGAGGTCTACGTGCGTCCGCAGGGCGGCGACCCGCTCGCCGCGGCGCATTCCTTCTTCGAGGGACTGCGCCCAGGCGCCTGGCCCGAACTGCGCGAGCACGTGTTCGTCCACGTCGGCGAGGCCGCCGTCGCGCATCTCTTCCGCGTGGCGGCGGGGCTCGAGTCGCTCGTGCTCGGCGAGCCCGAGATCGTGCGGCAGATGAGCGAAGCGTACGGCCTCGCCTGCTCCGCGGGGACGGCCGGTCCGGTCATCCATCGCGCCGTTCCGCGCGCGCTCCAGGTCGGCAAACGCGTCCGCACCGAGACGGGCCTCGCGCGCGGCATCGCGAGCGTCGCCGGCGCGTCGGTCGGACTCGCCGACCGCGTCTTCCGCGACCTCTCGACGTGCTCGATCGCCACGATCGGCGCGGGCGACACGATCGAGACCGCGCTGAGGGTCCTGCGTCCGAAGGCGATGGGACGCCTCGTCGTGACGAACCGTTCGCCCGCGCGCGCCGAGCGCCTCGCGGCGCAGTTCGGCGGCGTCGCGGCCCCGCTCGCCGACGCCGCGCGCGTCGCGTCGGAGTCCGACATCGTCATCGCGGCGACGTCGGCGTCGGAGCCGATCCTCGTCGCCTCGGAACTCGGCCCGCTCGTCGCCCGCCGCGGCGCGCGTCCGCTCCTCGTCCTCGACCTCGGCGTGCCGCGCGACGTGGACCCGAAGGTCGGCGACCTGCCGGGCGTGTACCTGCACTCGATCGACGATCTGAACGTCATCGCCGAGCGCGGACGCGCCGAGCGCGCCGCCGAGATCCCGAAGGCCGAGGCGATCGTGGCCCTCGCCCTCAACGACTTCAAGCGCCGCCGCCGCGAGATCGACTCGGAGCCCGCGATCAAGGCGCTCCTCGACGGCATGCTCGACGTCCGCCAGTCCGCGCTGACCGGCGAGAAGGGCATGACCGAGTCGGAGCGCGCCGCCGCGGAGCGCGTCACGGGGAAGCTCGTCGACAAACTCCTGCGCCGCCTCGCGCCGCGCATGAAGGACGGCACCGTACAGCCCCGCGACATCCTCGACGCCTTCGGGATCGACGCGCCGGACGACAAGCCGTGACCAAGCTCCGCATCGGCAGCCGCGGGAGCGCCCTCGCTCTCGTGCAGTCGCGCTGGACGGCCGCGCAACTCGCGCGGATCACGGGCGAGGAGCCGGAGATCGTCATCGTGAAGACGTCCGGCGACCGCTTCCAGGCGCAGGCGCTCGCATCGTTCGGCGGTGCCGGCGCCTTCACGATGGAGATCGACGCGGAGCAGCGCGCGGGTCGGTTCGAGATCAGCGTGCACAGCCTGAAGGACCTGCCGACGAAGGGCCGCGAGGGGCTCGTGCTCGCCGCGATCCCCGAGCGCGCGCCCGTCGAGGACTGCCTCGTGTCGCAGCACAACGAGAAGCTCGACGCCCTGCCGCGCGGCGCCGCGGTCGCGAGCGGCAGCGCGCGGCGGACGGCGCAACTCCTGCGTCTGCGTCCCGACCTCACGCTGACGGGCCTCCGCGGCAACGTGGACACGCGCATCCGCAAGGTCCGCGAGGGCGCGGCCGCGGCGACGTTCCTCGCCCGCGCGGGGCTCACACGCCTCTCGCTGACGCACGAGATCGCCGAGGTCCTCGACGTCGAACGCATGGTCCCGGCGGCGGGGCAGGGCGCCCTCGCGCTCGTCGCAAGCGAGTCGTCGCCTGCGGCGATCGAGGCACTGCGCTCGCTCGATCACGCCGCGACGCGCGCCGAGGTCCTCGCCGAACGCGAGGTGCTCGCGGCGCTCGGCGGCGGATGCCACCTGCCGCTCGGCGTGCTCGGGCGCGTGAACGGTGCGCGCATGACGCTCGTGGCCCGCGTCGTCTCCGCGGACGGCAAGCGCATGGTCGAGGACCGCGACGAGGGTGCCGTCCTCGACGCCGAGGCGATCGGACGGCGTCTCGGCGCGCGCCTCGTCGCCGCCGGAGCGCGCGAGCTGATCCCGGGCGCGTGAGATGAGCGACCGCGTCGCCATCGTGAAGAGCGCCGGCCGCGCCGATGCCTTCGCGCAGGCCGTGCGCGAACTGGCGCTCACTCCGGTGCTCGTGTCGCCGTTCCGCGTCGAGGAGCACGAGGACGCGCACCTGGGACTCGTCTCCGCGCTGACGGGCCCCGTCGCGTGGTTCGCGGTCACGTCTCCGCACGCCGCGGTCGACGTGCTCGAGATGTTCTGCATGGAGCACTTCCAAGTCGCGGCGGTCGGACAGGGCACGGCGTCGGCGCTGCAGGCGCTCGGCTACGAGGTCCATCTCGTCGGCGACGGCGGCGCGGAGTCGCTCGGACGGAAGATCGTCGCGGCGGGTCTCGCGCCGGGGCAGGTCGTGGTTCACGCGTGCGGCGAGGACGCGCGCTCCGAACTGCGCCGCGTGATCGAGGCCGCGGGCGGCGTGTACCGTCCCGTCGTCGTCTACGAGATGGTGCCCGACCCTGTCGGCGAACGCGCGGCCCTCGGCGAGTTCGCTGCCGTCGTCGTCGGCAGCCCGAACCTCGCGCGACGCGCGATGGACCTCTTCCCCGCCCGCCCGCCCGCCGTCGCCATCGGCCGCACGACCGCCGCCGCGATGCGCGACCTCGGCTGGCCGTCCGCCGCCGTCGCGGCGACGCCGACGCCCGACGACGTCGCCGCCGCGCTGAAGCGGGCGCTGGGACGGAAGTAGCCCGCCGCCTCACGTCGAGCGTCCCGAGGCCCGATGTAGAGCGTAGGTCCCGAGGGGCTCCGATGGCCGTCCGCTCGTTCGTGCCGCGTCTCGTCCGCTGGGCTTGGGTCGCGACGCTTGTCGCGATGGGCGCCTCGTCTCTGAGTGGGGACGAGCCCCCGCCCTACTTCTCGACTCCGATCGATTTCCCCATTCAGTACGTCGGATCCGGCGCCGATGGAACCGTCTACGCCGCCGGTCACACCGAGCAGCCGAACCTGCCGGGCACGGCCGATCCGCCCCCGGACGACGACCGCACCCACTTCTACTTCGTGTCCGCGATGACGCCGGATGGACGACCACGCTGGGTCGCATACATCCAGCACCTCGGCAGCATCGACGGATGGTCGCGTCTCTGCGGTATGTCGGTGGCGCGGGATGGCTCCGTCTGGCTCGCCGGGACGGCCAGCGCTACGGTTCGAGTCAACGCTGTCGATGGCGCGCATGGTGTCGGCGGAGGCATCGACGCGTGGGTGGCCCGGTTCAGCCCTGAAGGGAAGCTCGTTCTTGCGACGAAGGTCGGAGGTTCGAACCTCGACATGGCCAACGGAATCGCCACGACATCGAGCGGCGACGCCATTCTCGCGGGCATCACCATGTCCCATGACTTCCCGACCGTGCAGGCGCTCCAACCGACGTTCGGTGGCGGCGAAGCCGACGGCTTCGTCGCTCGAATCCGTGCCGACGGATCGGGATTCGCCTACGCGAGCTACCTCGGGGGCCAGTCGTACGAGGAGGTGACTGCACTGGCCGTGGACGCGAATGACGAAGCCGTTGTGGCCAGCCGGACCCGGTTGAACGGCGAGTACTTTTTCGACTACGCCACCAGGCCGCTTCCGCTCACGGCCCTTGAGGTCACACGGATCGGGATCGACGGGACACGGAAGTTCACCGCTGCGATTCCACACTCGGACGTCGGCGGAGCGTTTGCGCTGGCTTCGGCTCCGGATGGATCGATTGTCCTCGGCGGCACGACCAGGACGGGGTCCGAGACGGGCCCGTTCGTGCTGCGTCTGAGCGCCGACGGCGCCACGGTCGAGGGGATGTGGTCGGAACGTTCGTCGCTGCGAGTCGTCTGCCTCGCCGTCGCACCCTCCGGCCGAGTTCTCGTCACAACGTCGAACTTCTACACGGACCTGATCGACCAGGCGGTCACGGACCTGACGTCCGACCTCAGGCACGCGACTCGTCTCGAGGCCTTCGGGGGGGCCGTCCGTGCTCTGGCGTTCGCTCCCGACGGCGCCTTGTTGCTGGCAGGGGACGGCTACGGCGTCCCGTTCAACCCCCTCGACCGGACGTACACGTACTGCAGTCGCTTCGTCGCACGAGTTCCCGGAGAAGGCGCGGCGCCACCGGCGCACGTCCGAGTGAGGAGGAGCACGACGGACAGCGTGGATCTGACGTGGACGGACGCCGTCGGTGCTGTCGCGTACGAGATCGAGCGATTCGACGATCAGTCGAGTGACTGTTGGTCGGGATATCATCAGCTCTCGGTCGTCGCGACGCTCCCGTCCGACGTGCGCGAGCTTCACGTGGCCGGATTGAGTCCCGGATCGCGGTACGTGTTGCGCGTCGTGTCTCTGCACGAGTCGGGCGTGCGGCTGGCAACGCCGAAGATCGCGGCGTACACGCAGCCCGTCGCGGTAGCGAGTGTCGGTGCGACGCTCAACGACGACTCGACGATCAGTGTCACGTGGCATGACGCGACGAACGGAAATGCGACCGAATACCGGGTGGAGAGACGGATTGGAGACGATCGATTTCGATCATTCGGAGGATCGCGCATCACCTGGGAGAGTCGGTACCGGTTCACGGACATCGTGGCGGCGTCGCCGGGAGTGCCCATCTGCTATCGAGTCCGCGCAACGCTAAAGGGCCGATTCTCACCGTGGATCGAGTCGAGGCCAGTGCGGCTTCCTCAGTCGCTCGTGGTCGAGCAAGTTCAGGGATCCGTTCGGACGCATCGTTGGCGCGCGTCGGCCGACCTCCTTGGGACGTTCGCATCCCCGCACGGAGTGGCGCCGGTGAGATTCGATCCCACGGGTCACGACCTCACAGTGATGGCCGGAGACGCAGCGCTTCCTTTCTACTGCCGCATCCCGTCCGGAGATTCGGCTTGGTTGGCGACAAGCGACGGATTCCGCTGGCGCGGGAACACAGGCCATGGATTGGGGGACTACACGAGAGTGGATCTCAGAATCGATCCGAGGCGCGGTACGATCCGCCTCAGTTACTCGCTCGAAGCGGTGAACTACTTCCGCCCGCTGCGGACGTCGATGTCTCTTCACGTCGGCTACGCGGGGTTCTTCGGAGGCGAGGTTCGCGAGTGGCAAACTGGCCCCGGCGACCAGCCTTCTCTCGATCTGCGCTGAGCGCGACTTTCACCCCGCCCCGACGAACGCCCGGAACGCGCGCGCTTCCTCCGCCGGGAAGTCGAACGTCGGCGGGACGGACGCTGCGTAGCGGCGGAAGGACTCCGTGAACGCGGCGGGGTCGGCTTCGCAGCGCGCGCGGAGGTCGGCGTCGCCGGCGAGGAGGCGTTCGAGACGGAGCTTTCGCACGACGAGCGACGCGACGCGGAGGCCGTCGGCGCCGATCGCCGAGAGACGCGCGCGCTCGTCGGCGTCGAGACGCGCGCCAGCTGCGGCGACGAGTTCCGCGAGGCGTTCGGCCGGGCGCTCGTCGTGGAGCGCGAGGACGAGAATGCGTTCGAACTCGATCAGCACAGCGCGGCTCTCAGATGCCGGACCTCGGACTCGAACGCCGCGATGTTCGAATCGTCGATCGTGGCCTCGTTGCGTTCCAGCACCACGCCGCGGAGGTTCGCGCAGCGGGGGAGCACGGAGTCGAGCGCGCGCCACACCTCCGCGGGAACGTCGCCGTCGTGCGAGTCGAGACGGAAGACGCGACGCGACGCGAGCCACGCGGGGTTCGACTCGCTGCCGCCGGACACGTGGATCTCCATCACGCGCGAGAGGTCGAGCGCCGCGAGCCAGTCGTCGAGCTGGAGGCCGAAGTTGCGGCAGTTCGTGTAGGCGTTGTGCAGATCGAGGAGGAGCCCGCAGCGCGCGGCGGCGCAGACGTCGTTCAGGAACGCGGGCTCCTTCGACGGATCGCCGAGTGCCACGAGCGCGGCCTGGTTCTCGAGCGCGACGTCCGGGACGATCCGCGCGAGACTCGCGACGCGATCCGCGACGGTCCGCAGCGTCTCCTCCGTCGGCGGGAGCGGCAGTGGCAGTGCCGCGACGAGTCCGCCGGCCGTCGTGAAACCGAGATGCTCCGAGTACCAGCGGAAGCCGAACGCCGCGTGCTCACGCGTGATCGCCGAGAGGTGACGATCGGCGCGCGCGTCCTCGCCGGGCGTCCCGGGCGAGAGGTTGATCCCGTGCCCGACGACGGGTCGCCCGCTGCGCTCCACGATGTCGAGGATCGTCGCGTGCGCGGCGGACGGCTCGAGGTGCTCGTCCCAGAGCGTCTCGGGCGTGATCTCGAAGAACTCCGCGTCGTCCTCGATCACGCGCGCCATCGCCGCGAGGTGCTCGCGATGGGGGAGCAGCGTCAGGCCGAGGAGCGGTCGGGTCACTTCGTCGTGCCGGGGTCCTTCGCGAGGAACTCGAGGAGGTCGTGGCTGCGCGGCGGGATGCGCATCATGCCGCAGGGCGGACACGGATCGACCTCGGGCATCGGGATCGCGCCGAGCTTCCACTTCGCGCCGAACGGCAGCGGACGTTCGAACTCCTCACCCTGGTCGCCGCGACGGCGCGCGAAGGCGCCGCCGATGATCCAGTAGAGGCGCGATTTCACCTCTCCGTCCTTCAGTCCCTCGTACGCCTCGATGACCGCCGGTCCCGCCGACGCGAAGCTCTCGGTGAGACGGGCGACGGCGGCGTCGATCTTCGCGGAGTCCTTCTCCGCGTCGGCGCCCAGGTCGGCGATGAGCTTCTCGACCTCGACTGTCCGCGCGGCCTTCGCGCGCTTCGCCAGACGTTCGTTGTCGCGCAGCAGCGGACGGACCGCGCCGGCGAACGTCGCGGCCGTGAGCTTCGCCGTCGTTCCGTACACGTCCTTGCCGTCGAGCAGCACGAGCGTCTCGTCCTTCTTCGCGCCCGCGTGGATGCCGTCGACGACCACGTACACCGCCTCGACGAGGTGCGTCTGCGCCTCGAAGGACGGCTCGCGCAGCAGCGACTGGAGCTCCGTGAGCAGCGCCGCGCGAGCGTCCTTCCCGGCGGGCAGCACGATCGCGATGCCGGGCTTCTTCGTCGCCTTCATCTCGGCGAGCGCGTCCTTGAACCACAGCGGCGGTTCCGCGGCCTTCTCGTCGCCGCCGAGCGCGAAGCGGTCGAGGCCGTAGATCGCCGCCCCCGCGACGAGCGCGCCGAGGAACTCTCTCCGTCGAACCTGCATCACGGACCTCCGATGACTTCCTCGACCCGGAACCGGACATTCTGATGCGGACCGGCGGCCGGAGTTCCCGCGGGCTCGGCGCGAGGCTCAGTCACCTGGCCGTCCACCGCCGGAACCGCTCGCCTAGGCCGCGGAGGTAGTCGTCGCCGGCGATGTCGAAGAGGTCGTTGTGGTCGGCGCCTTCGAAGCGCAGGAACTCAGCGCGCGGCTGGGCCGCCGCGAGGCGTTCGCCCTCGCTGAACGGGACGACGCGGTCCTCGATGCCGTGGACGATGAGCACCGGCACGTCGAGGGCGGCGATGCGATCGGCGTTCGGGAAGTCGCCGCTGACGAAGAGCGCCGCGAGCGGCAGCCACGGGTAGACGTTCCAAGCCATCGACGACAGCGACGAGAACGCCGACTGGACGACGACGCCCGCGACGCGGCGCTCCGTCGCGACGAAGAGCGCCGGTCCGCCGCCGATCGATTCGCCGAAGACGACGATCCGCGAGGGATCGACGCCGTCCTCGACGAGGTGGTCGTACGCCGCGAGCGAATCGGTGTTGATCTCATCCTCGGTCGGCGAGCCCTCGTTGCCGCCGTAGCCCGAGTAGTCGGGCATGAGCACGCGGACGTCCGCGGTGCGCGCGAACCACCCCGCGAGCCAGGCGCGCTGCGCGATGTTGCCCGCGTTGCCGTGCAGGAAGAGCACGACCGGCCCCGTCGTCCCGTCGGCCGCGGCGCCGCGCGGCGAGACGTCGTAGGCCGCGAGCTTGCGCCCGTCGGGCCGGACGACGCGGACGACCCGCGCGTCCACCGAACCGAGCCGACGCAACTCCTCCTCCGGCAGCGGGCGGTCCGCCGGGAAGAAGAGCAGACGGTTGCAGCCGAGCAGCAGCACGAGCGGAATTCCTATCTCCACAATCGCGGCGAGCGTGAGGAGTCTCTTCGCGAACGGCGGCAGACGGCGTCCGGGAGTCGTCGTCACGCGGCCTCGTTCTCGCCGGATGCCGCCGACTTCGCCTTCGCCTGCTCATCGACCATTCGCGCGTACGCGAACCATCCCGCGGCCTGGTCCACGCCCTGGAGAGGCGGCAGACCCTTGCCGATGCGGTGCGCCGTCGCGCGGAGGCGGCGACGGATCTCGCGGGGGAGGCGGACGCGTTCGTTGACGACGAGGCCCGTCACGATCTGCCGCTGGTGCGCTCGCGCGACGTGGAGTTTGCGCCGCGTGTGGAGGCGGTAGCCGTGCTTGCGCAGGATGCGGCGCGCGTGCTGGATCGCGTCGCGGACGCGGCGTCCGTTCGGTTTCGGGAACGAGATCGTGATGTCGTCGGCGTAGCGCGTGTACGCACCCTCGCGCCACTCGACGCGGTTCGCGATCTGCACGTCGAGGTAGTAGTTCACGAGATTAGAGAGACGCGGACTCGTCGGGGCGCCCTGCGGCAGGCCGCCGTCCCACGTCGTCAGCTTCGTCAGGATCTCGGCCGACTCGCGGTCCCAGCCGACCCACTGGAAGTACCGGAGCACGCGCTCCGTCTTCGTCGAGGGGAAGAAGTCGATGACGTCCATCTTGATGACGACCGCGCGCCCGACGTGGGGGAGTGCGTTGTCCACGATCGACTTCCCGTGCTCGAATCCCGTCGCTGCCGGATGCGCGCGGAGGCCGACCAGCCCGCGGCGGAGGATGCGGCGCTGGAGTGCCTTCGTCGCGTCGTCGGGGACGAGGAGACGTCGCTCCCCGCCGCGGCGCTTGGGGATGCGCGCCTCGCGGTAGGCGGGGGTCGCGCGGCGGAGGTCGTCGGGGGTGGAGCCGAGGCGTTTCGCGAGATCGTCGAGGGAGAGTCCGTCGCCGCGGGCGACGCGACGGTGCGTCGCCGGGTCGCCTCCGAGCAGCAGGCGGCGCGCCCGCACACGGGCCCGGAACGTCGCGACGGCGACGATTCCGATCACGCCCACGACGCCGACGAGGCAGAGCCCGCCGAAGAAGGCGCCAGCGCCCAATCCGTACCTCCTGTGCGCGGACGCGGGCCTTGCGGCCCGCGCCCGCCGTGCCCTGCGTCGCGTCGTCGAGGAGGCGAAGCCTCCGAAGGCGACGCGGCCGATTGCTCTCGAGCCGAGCTCAACCCGGCCCGGGCGACGAAACATCGCCCTGTGCCGAAGCACCGCCAGGACACGCGCGGGAGTCTACGGCGGGCGGCCCCGCCGGCGCCCGCGTTGGTTTCTCCGGAAGGCCTCCGAGGCGGGCACAATCGGCACCCCATGCCATTCCCCACCGAGCGTCCCCGCCGCCTGCGCCGCACCGAGGCCCTGCGCCGCCTCGTCCGTGAGACCGACGTCCTCCCGCGGCACCTCGTCCAGCCCCTCTTCGTCGAGGAGGGCCGCGGCGTCACGCGGCCGATCGAGACGATGCCCGGCCAGTCGCGCTACTCGCCCGACGCAGTCGGCCCCGCGGCGGCCCGCTGCGAGGAACTCGGCATCCCGGCGGTGCTGCTGTTCGGCATCCCGTCGAAGAAGGACAAGACGGGCAAGGCCGCGTGGGCGACGAACGGTGTGGTGCAGCAGGCCGTCCGCGCCATCAAGAAGCGATGCCCGGGGCTCGTCGTCATCTGCGACCTCTGCCTCTGCGAGTACACGTCGCACGGGCACTGCGGCGTGCTCGACCACGGCGTCGTGTCGAACGACGAGACGCTCACGCTCTACGCGCAGACGGCGGAGTCGTACGCGCGTGCCGGCGCCGACATCGTTGCGCCGAGTGGCATGATGGACGGCACGGTCGCGGCACTGCGCCGCGCGCTCGACGAGGCGAAGCACCCCGACGTGGCGATCCTCTCGTACGCCGTGAAGTACGCGTCCGCCTTCTACGGACCGTTCCGCGCGGCCGCCGGGAGCACGCCGCAGGAGGGCGACCGCCGCGGCTACCAGATGGACCCGGGCAACGTCCGCGAGGGACTCCGCGAGGCGGCCCTCGACGACGCCGAGGGCGCCGACATCCTCATGGTGAAGCCCGCGGGCGCGTATCTCGACGTGATCGCCAAGGTGCGCGCCGCCACGACGAAGCCGCTCGCCGCGTACCAGGTGAGCGGCGAGTACTCGATGATCCAGGCCGCCGCGGAGAAGGACCTCATCGACGGACGGCTTGCCATGTGGGAAAGCGTCCGCGCCATCCGCCGGGCGGGGGCGGACATCGTGATCACGTATTTCGCCCGGGAGATCGCGAAGGAGCACCGCGAGAAGGGGACGTCGTGAGGGGCTGCTGCCTTCGTAGGGGCGACCCATGGGTCGCCCGCCG
>JANNHP010000203.1:0-1509 GCA_031404455.1 Planctomycetia bacterium
CAGTTCGCCGCCGTGCAGGAGCTCGGCAGCGACTTCGCGCAGGGCTTCCTGCTCCACCGTCCGCTCTCGGCCGAGGCCATCAGCGCGCTCTTCACCGCCGAGGACCGCCTCGCGCCGCGGCTCGACGGGACGCCCATCGGCAAGAAGGGCTGACGCGCGCGTCCCGTCGCGCCGGTCTCACGGCACCGAGTAGCGGTTCGCCTTGCGCTCGAACGACGTCACGCTGGTGAACCAGGTCCGCGACCCCACCGTCAGCTCGACGCCGAGGTGCGCCTCGCCGTCGGCGAGCGCGGGGAGCGTCAGCGAATCGAGGACGATCGTCCCCTTGCCGTCCGCACCGGTGAACTTGAACTTCGCGACGTGCGCCGCGACCGCCGCGTCGGTCGAAGTCTTCAGCGTGTAGGCCGTCGATCCCGCGGCGTTCCGGATCGTGGCCGTGCCGAGCGCGGTGAAGTCGCGGTCGAGGACCGTCGCGGCGCCGTCGAGCACGCGCAGTCGCAGCGTCGAGACTCCCGGCTCGTAGACGAACGCCGGATCGGCGAGCAGGAACGAGAACGACGCCGAGTCCTTCCCGCTGCCCCGCACGTCCACCTTCGCCTTCGACACGACGAACGCCGCACGGCGCAGGCCCGCGGGAACGAGGAGCTTGCCCGGCAGGTCGATGAACGCGTCCACGCGGTAGCCGCGCGAGCCGATCAGCAGCGTCTGCCTGAGGACGCCGGGCAGCGTCTCGGTGAGCGTCGCGGACTTCACCGACCACTTGAGCGTCTGCTTCGGCGCCGCGAGGAGAACCGACGTCGCGGGCTCGTCGCCCCTCGGGCTCCTGTAAGCCTGTCCCGCGCTCGTCGTCCTCAGGGTGTCCGCCTCCACGCGGAACGTGCTCGACCCGAGCGAGAGCGCGAGTGCCTGGGTCGCGGGATCGAAGGCGCGGCCGGTGCGGCGGTCCGCGTTGTAGATGCACGATCCGGACCACGAGTCGTCGCCGGGCCGTCCGGTCCTCACCTTCGCCTTCGTGATCCACGCGTTGACGGCGAGCCCGCCCGCGTCGCCGCCGCCCGGCGGCAGCACGAGGAAATCGAGCGACAGCGTGAGGACCGCGCCGTTCGCGGAGTCGGTCGCCGTGAAGATCACGGGGAACTCGCCGACCTCCGACGCCACGCCCGCCAGTTCACCGGTGGTCGTGCTGTAGGTGATCCCGCTCGGCAGCCCGAGCGCCGAGTACGTCACCGTCGTCCCGTTGACTGCGGGGACGAGGATCGGAGGCTGCCGTCCGTACGTGACGCCGACGAGCGCCGTCGGGATGCCGAAGAAGTCCCAGTAGAAGGAACTCGCCGCAGACGGCACGACGACCATCGTGAGGTTCGTGGTGATGGTGTCGCTCGCGTCGGACGCGGCGAGCACGACCTCGAACGTCCCCGCGAGGGCCGGCGTGCCGGAGACGACTCCGGTCGCCGTGTCCACGGCGAGTCCCGCCGGGAGCCCCGTCCCGGAGAACGTCGCCGCGCCGAG
>JANNHP010000204.1:0-4526 GCA_031404455.1 Planctomycetia bacterium
CGTTCCGCAACTTCACACCCGAGATGGCCCGGAACATCAAGGGTGCTGCGCGAGCAGTCGCGACAGGAGCTTTGCCAAACCCAGGGCGAGTGCCAAAAACGCTGCCACCGTTACGGCTTGGCCAAAGGTAATCTCCCCACCTTCGCCGAAGCTGAACAGGGTGAAATTCCAGAGTTTGTAAAATTGATCCATGGATTAAATTCACTCAATCAGGTAACGCTGCAGGAACATCATTGCAGCTTGCTGGTAAACATCCCGGTTTTCTTTGCGATCGTAGCCGTGCCCTTCGTTCAGGGCGTTGATGTACCACACCGGGTTCCCCTGTTTGCGCAAGGCCGCGACAATCTGCTCCGCTTCGGTAGCGGGCACCCGCGGGTCGTTTTGCCCCTGCACTACCAGCAAGGGCAACGTGATCCTGTCCACCTGGCTGAGCGGGCTGATGCTGTGCAGGAAGGCCCGCATTGCCGGGTCGCGTTCATCGCCGTATTCAACCCGGCGCAGTTCACGGCGGTAATCCTGGGTGCTTTCCAGGAACGTGACAAAGTTGCTGATGCCAACGACATCGACTGCCGCCTTTAGCTGGTTGCTATAGCGAGCCGCCGCGGCCAGCGCCATGTACCCGCCATAACTGGCGCCATGCACGACAACGCGACTGGCGTCGAACTGCGGCTGCGTGGCAATCCAGTCCAGCAGTGCTCCAATATCCTTTACCGCATCCTCGCGCTTGTAACCATCATCCAGTGACAGGTAGTCCATCCCATAACCCAGTGAACCTCGGACGTTGGGTGCAATGACCGCAGCGCCGAGCTCTGCCACCCACATTTGTACGGTGCCTGAAAAGCCCGGCCGGTACTGGCTCTCAGGCCCACCGTGAACGGTAATGATCACTGGAAACGGCCCCGCGCCGGGTCTTCGCGTCGCAGTACGTGGACGGCGCCGACATCGACCCGGCGCTGAATCGCGCGGGCGACTTCGCGCCGCCCTCCGCGTACCAGCCACAGCCTGCGCGACTCTGGCGCGGCCGCGGCGACGGCACGTTCGAGGACGTGACGCACAAGGCGCGCGTCTCGACGCCGGGCAAGGGCATGGGAGTCCTCGCGACGGACATCGACGACGACGGGTGGATCGACGTGTTCGTCGCGAACGACGGCATGCCGAACTTCGTCTGGCGCGCGCAGGGCGACGGCACGTTCGCTGACGCCGCGGGCCGCCTCGGTCTCGCGTACGGTCTCGACGGCGAGTCTCGCGCGTCGATGGGCGTGACCGCGGCCGACCTCGACGGCGACGGCCGCCTGGACTACCTCACGCCCGACACGCAAGGCGGCGCGGTCTACGTCGCGAAGGGCCGTTTCTTCACCGACCGCGCGACCGACTGGGCGATCGCCGCCATGACGTTCCAGCAGATCGGCTGGACCGACGTGGCGTTCGACGCGGAGAACGACGGGCGTCTCGACCTCTGGAAGATCCACGGCGAGGTGAACAAGTCCGCGCCGCAGTGGCCGAAGATCGTGAGCAACCGCGGCGCGACGAAGTCCGGCGCGATGCACTTCGAGTACAACCCGCCGCCGATCGGGGCCGAGTCCGAGGGCGCCGAGACTGCGATGGAGGGCCGCGGCGCGGTCGCCGCCGATTTCGACGACGACGGCCGCGAGGACCTGCTCGCCCTCTCGCTGAACGGAAGGATCCACCTCTTCCGCAACGTCACCGAGAAGCCGGGCCGCTGGGTGCGTCTGCGTTTCGCCGGCAAGCCCGGCAACACGATGGCCATCGGCGCGAAGCTCACCGCGCGCGCCGGCGACCTCCGCGTCGTCCGCGAGGTGTCCGGCTCGACGGGCTACATCAGCGCGCCCGACATCCGTCTCCACATCGGCCTCGGCGACGCCGAATCGCTCGACGACGTCGTCGTCCGCTGGCCGAACGGCAAGCAGCAGAAGGTCGGGTCGCTCGAAGCCGGGCGCGACCACGTGATCCGCGAGGAGTGACGGCATGACCGGCGCCGAGACCGCCGCTCTCGTCGCGTCCGGCTTCGCCGCCGGCGTCATGAACGCGCTCGCGGGCGGCGGCACGATCCTCACCTTCCCGACGCTGCTCTTCCTCGGGATGCCGTCGATCCACGCGAACGCGACGTCCACGGTCGCGCTCGTTCCGGGCGCGATGTCGAGCTTCTGGGGATACCGCCGCGAGGTCGCGACGCACCGCGCGTGGCTCAGGACCCTCGTCGTCCCCAGCCTCCTCGGCGGGGGGCTCGGCGCGTGGCTGCTCTTGCGCACCGAGGAGAAGGTGTTCGCGGAACTCGCACCGTGGCTCGTGCTGTTCGCCACGCTTCTCTTCCTCTTCCAGATCTGGAACGGACGTCGCTCCGCCCCGCTCGGCGACGGGCTCGCGCCGTCGCGGCGGATGTCGGTCGCGTGGACGTTCCAGTTCGGCGTCGCGGTGTACGGCGGCTACTTCGGCGCGGGGATCGGCATCCTGATGCTCGTGGCGCTCGGGTTCCTCGGACTCACCGACATCCACGCGATGAACGGCCTGAAGAACTTCTTCGGCGCGTGCATCAACGGCGTCGCGGCGGCGTACTTCATCGCGATGGGCTACGTGGACTGGCCGGTCGCGCTCGTGATGATGGCCGGCGCGATCGCCGGCGGTCTCGCGGGCGCGAAGTTCGCGCGTCGCATCGGCAAGGAGAAGGCGCGCTGGGCCGTCGTCGCGGTGGGGTTGTTCGTGACGGCGGCGATGCTGTGGCAGCGGGGGTGATGGCCGGGGCGACGATCAGGTCCGCTACGACCACGCGCCTTCTTGGATTGCGATCCTGTAGACGTGCGCGCGGAGGTGCGAACGGCGCAAGTGGGAGGTGTTCTTGCCCGACGCCCTGTGCGACAAGCGGAATGGGCGTTCATTGTCCCGCCGCCGGAGATCGCTCCCTTCCGGGCCCTGTTCCGCTCCGCGGCTCCGGTCGATGCCGCGTCGGGTCACTCTCCAGATGAACCGGCGGGCACGAGGTCGTCGAATCGCAGCAAGTCGGCGATCGCCTCCTTCAAGTGCTCCTTGCAGGCATGCAAGTCGGACGCGACTCGCTCCGGCATCTCGCGCAGCAGATCCTGGTTGCGATCCGACTCCACCCACGCGTCGGTCGCCAGTGTCCATTGTTCCGAGTCCCACATCACTTCCACTCCCAGTTCGTACTCTCTCTGATCAGCGCCGCGGACTAGCAACCCCAACGACACGGATACGTCGAACCGGCGGACCGCGGAGCCCCCATGCACGTGAAGCGGACGACCGCTCAAGACGAGTTGAGATCTGCGCGCCCACGTCCCGCGACGCGTGTAGTGATTGCCTACCTCTCCCAACTGGTCGACGGCGTCCTGCAACGACTCGAGGAACTCTGTGGCTGTCCGACTGGCTTCGTCCATCGATGAACCTCCTGGCACGGCATGGCGCGGGGCTGTTCGATAGTCTGACCTTGAGCGTAAGGCACGCGACACCTCGCCTGCAACGCCTGCTCCGCTCGTCGGTCGGCATCCCGACGGCACAATCGGCGCGGTGGGTCGGCGTCGTCCGGACCGGTTGCTATCCTGCCGGTCGAGATGAAACTGCCGAACGCGCATTTGGCGGTGGTCGAGGAGAGGAAGATCACCGAGTACCTGCTGAGCTCGTCGCATCGATTCGGCGCGAGCAAGGCGCGGTTCTTCGCGGCGTTCGGTTTCACGGTCGCGTCGTGGCGCGTGTTCGCGGAGGCGCTTCGCCGGCACGGTCGATCGGGAGAAGTCGCGACGACGACCGAAACCGGTTTCGGCCCTCGATACGAGGTGGATGGAGAGATCGAGGCTCCGGACGGCCGACGTCCCCGCGTGCGCAGCGTCTGGCAAGTCGACGTGGGCGACGTGGCCCCGCGGCTCATCACGGCGTATCCTCTGGAGGCATCATGATCCAGGAGCACGACTGCGTCGTCCTGACGAGCGACGTCCCGGCCGCGAGGCTCGTGGCGGGCGACGTAGGCACCGTCGTCCACGTGCACGCGGGCGGGGCGGCGTTCGAGGTCGAGTTCATCACGATGACGGGCGTGACGGTGGCGGTGGCAACGGTGTCGGCAACGCAGATCCGCCCCGTGGGACGCCAGGACATCTCCCACGTCCGCGCGCTCACCGCGAAGTAGGCGCATCGGTCGGAGCGTCCCGCGCCCGCCGGAACACGGCCTCCAGCATCGACGGCGACAGCAACCCCGTCTGCGTGTTCTGACGGCTCGGGTGGTACGACGCGATCACGAGCGGGAACGCGTCGCCGAGGCTCACCTCCGCGCCGTGCGCGAACTTTGGGCGGGGGTGCGGGACGGCGGCGCCGTTCGCGGCGAAGTGCAGGAGCACGCGGTCGAACGCGAGCTTTCCGAGGGAGACGACGACGCGGACGCGCGGGAGCAGCGCCAGTTCGCGCGCGAGCCACGGCGCGCAGTTCGCGACCTCGGCCGGCGTCGGCTTGTTGTCCGGCGGCGCGCAGCGAACCGCCGCGGTCATCCAGAGGTCCGTGAGAACGAG
>JANNHP010000205.1:0-5695 GCA_031404455.1 Planctomycetia bacterium
GCCCGCGACGTCGATCCGGACGTCGATCGGCGCGGCACCGCTGTTGACGTAGACGACGACGATCCGGCCGCTCGTCGGGTCGTGATACGCCGTGGCGAGCAGGCCCGCGTGGTTCTGTAGCGGCGCACCGTCGATTGCGACGCGGACCATCCCCGGGCGCACGAACCGGCTGTGGTGGCCGAGCGCCCAGAACATCTTCGAGGCGATGACGGTCTCGGGGTCGCCCGGCTTCTTCCAGTCGGTGTAGAGGAGGCCGTCCTTGTAGTCGTGCGGCGAGAGAGCGAGCCACCAACTCCATCCCGCGACGTTCACGATGGAGAGGTCGCCGTGCATGACGCGCGCGACGTGGAGCGCGCTGTCCATCCCGAGGTCGCGTCCCGCCTGCATGATGCAGTACTCGGTCTGGAAGACGCGCCAGCCGGGGAACGCGTCGAGACTCCGGCGCAGCGCCGCGCGATGCGTGCCGAACACGTCGCCGCCGTCGCTCCAGTACGCGTGGTAGCCGATCGTCCGGTCCAGCCGCTCGCGCAGCGACTCGTCGCCGCAGAACGCCGCGACGTAGTCGCCGAACGGCGTGCCGTACCTCTTCGTCATCTCGGCGTTCGGCGCGGTCATGTCCGGGATCGAGCCGGACTCGGCGAGATGGACGCGCGTCGCGAGCCGCCGCTTGCGCAGTTCGCGGTCGAGGAGCAGCGCGACCCGCTTCACGTCGGCGTTCGACGCCCGCGTCCCCTCCTGCGCCCCGCCGTTCCACTCCCACTCGGGCTCGTTGAAGGGGCTGATCCAGTCGAAGGCGACGCGCTCCGCCGAGGGGTACCCCCGCGCGAAGTGCTCGACGACGTCGGCGAGGTAGCGCGCGTAGTCGTCCTCCGCGTCGGGCTTCAGGTTGACGGTGTGCGCGCCCGCGTCCGCGTTGACGAAGCCGTTGCGCGTCATCCGCGGCGTCCCGGAGAGCGCGAAGGCGGAGAAGCGCTCGACTCCGCGCGACTTCGCCGCCACGAGGATCCAGCGCTCGGCCGACATCCGCGTCCAGTCGTACTTCCCCGGCGCGACCTCGAACGACTCGGTCGTGCGCAGCGGTTCGGAGATGCGCCCCGGCTGGAGGCCGGCGCCCAGGTTGAAACGCCAGTTCGAGAGGCCGATCCCCGTCTCGCGCGAGAAGAGGAGATCCGCGACGCGCGTGCGAGCGCCGTCCGACCAGGTGCCGAGGAGCTTCGTCGTCCAGCAGTCCGACGCGCCGAAGTGGTCGATCGTCTGGAACCGCCGCGCGACGTCGATGCGGTGGACCGACGGTTCGCCCTCTCCGCGCGCGTCGGCGAGGCCGAGCAGCGCCACGGCGACGACGACCTCGGCGATCCTGCGCATGGCGCGAGCGTAGCACCGCGCCGTAGACGGAGCTTGCGGGCCGTCGCCGGATTGAGTGGGATGTCGCCCCGAAAGGACGTCCCCGATGGAGCACGACACGGTCCGCGCGATCGAACGGCCGCACCCGCGGCTGATGACGCTGTACTTCCTGCAGGCGCTGCTCACGACCGTCGCCTTTCCGGTCGTCATCGTGCCGCTCTACTTCCGCTACCACACACTGCGCTACCGGATCGACGACGAGGGCGTGAGCGCGTCGTGGGGCATCCTCTTCCGCCGCGAGGTCTACGTGACGTTCCGGCGCATCCAGGACATCCACGTCAGCCGCAACCTCTTCGAGCGCTGGCTCGGGATCGGCAAGGTCGAGATCCAGACCGCTTCGGGCAGTTCCTCCGCCGAGCTGACGTTCGAGGGGATGACCGAGTACGAGGCCGTGCGCGATTTCCTCTACTCGAAGATGCGCGGCGCCGCGACCGACGGCGGCGCACGGCCGGGCGTCGCGGCGAGCGCGCCGGATGCGGCGCACGCGGCGACAGGCTCGACAGCAGAGGTCGTCGCGCTGCTGAAGGAGATCCGCGACGACGTCCAGGCGGCGCGCCGGGCGCTCGAGACGCCGCGCGGGGCCTGAACCGTGTACGAACCCGTCAAGCGGCTCGCGCTCCATCTGCTCAAGGCGCCGACCGAGCCGCCCGCGCCGCCGGCCGGCAGCACGGGCAGCGTGGAGATCTTCCGCGCGAGCCCGCGTTTCCTCACCTACCGGATGCTCCTCTTCTCCCTGCACGCGGTGTTCGTCGTGCTCGCCGAACTCGTGTTCATCGTGACGACCGTGGTGTCGGACGAGCCGGGCCTGCACCTGCTCACCGTGGTGTTCGTGCCCGTCATCGTCGTCCACCTGGCGATGCAGTACTTCGCCACCCGCCTCGACTTCGACATGCGGTACTACATCGTCACCGACCGTTCGGTGCGCGTCCGGCAGGGCGCGTGGACCGTGCGGGAGATGACGATCACGCACGCGAACGTTCAGAACCTCCGCGTCGTCCAGGGCCCGATCGAACGGCTCTTCGGGATCGCGACGCTCGAGATCGACACGGCGGGCGGGGGCGGAGCGGGGTCGGGCGGGAAGTCGTCTTCGCTGCCCGGCGGTCACACGATCCGCATGGCCGGCATCGAGAACGCGCGCGACGTCCGCGACCGCATCCTCGCGCACCTGCGACTCAGGGGCGGCGGCACCGGGCTCGGCGACGTCGACGACGACGGGGCGCATCGCGGTCCCGGCGCCGCGTCGCCCGTCGAGGCGTCGATCGTTCCGTCCGCGATGCTCGACGCCTTGCGCGACCTGCGCGACGCAGCGCGCGAACTGTCCGCGGCCGCAGCTCGGCGGGCGTGACGGCCCGTCCGGCGGCGGACGTCCGGGCTCGCCGAGGATTCGCCCGCCGCAGGGCGAACCCGAGCCCGGGCGGGCCGCGCGCGTAGTAAGACCTTGGCATCGGCGCCCGAGCCTGATTTCCTCGGGAGTTTACGCCTCGTCCCCCCACGGAATCTCCCGCGGAGCCCTCCCATGGATCCCAAGCTTCACGCACAGCAGATCGCCGACATGGCCGCGCGCCGGAACTTCGGCATCATGGCGCACATCGACGCGGGCAAGACGACCGTCAGCGAGCGCATCCTCTACTTCACCGGCCGCATCCGCAAGGTGCAGGAGGTCCACGAGGGCGCCGCGACGATGGACTACATGGCCGAGGAGCGCGAGCGCGGGATCACGATCACGTCCGCCGCGACGTTCTGCCACTGGCAGGACAAGAAGATGGTCCTGATCGACACGCCCGGCCACGTGGACTTCACGGCCGAGGTCGAGCGCAGCCTGCGCGTCCTCGACGGCGCGGTCGCCGTGTTCGACGCCGTCTCGGGTGTGGAGGCGCAGTCGGAGACCGTGTGGCGCCAGGCGGAGCGCTACGGCGTTCCGCGCCTCTGCTTCATCAACAAGATGGACCGTGCGGGCGCCGACTTCGTCGCGGCGGTCAAGAGCATCAAGTCGCGGCTCGGCGCGAAGCCGGTCCCGATCCAGCTCCCGCACGTCATCGAGCAGGAGCTCGTGGGCTGCGTGGACCTCGTGGAGATGGACTTCGCCTCGTGGAGCGTCGAGGGCGACATGACGCGCGGGCCGATCCCCGCCGAGCTCGTCGAGAAGGCCAAGGCCGCGCGGGCGCAGATGATCGAGGACGTCGCGGAGTACAGCGACGCACTCATGGAGAACTACCTCGAGGGCAAGGTCGTCAGCAACGACGAGATCAAGCTCGCCATCCGCAAGGGCACGATCATCCGCCACATGTTCCCTTGCCTCGCGGGCGCAGCACTGCGCAACAAGGGCGTGCAGCTCCTCCTCGACGCGATCTGCGACTACCTCCCCTCGCCGCTCGACCTCGCCGACGTCAAGGGCACGAAGGCCGCGCGCGACCACACCGAGGTCTTCAGGAAGCACGACGAGAACGAGCCGTTCTCGGGCCTCGCGTTCAAGACGATCAACGACGCCAACGGCGACCTGACGTTCGTGCGCGTCTACTCCGGCGTCCTGAACCGCGGCGACGAGGTCCTGAACACCGGCAAGACCAAGTACGAGCGCATCGGCCGCCTGCTGCGCATGCACGCGAACCAGCGCGAGCCGATGGAGCGCGTCCGCGCCGGCGACATCTGCGCCGTGATCGGCCTGAAGCAGACGTACACCGGCGACACGCTCTGCTCGCCGGACCACCCGATCCTCCTCGAGTCGATGAAGTTCCCGGACACGGTCATCTCGCAGTCGATCGAGCCGAAGAACAACGGCGAGCGCGACAAGCTCTCCGAGGCGCTCGGCCGCCTCGCGAAGGAGGACCCGACGTTCCGCCGCTTCACCGACGAGGAGACGGGCGAGACGATCGTCGCCGGCATGGGCGAGCTCCACCTCGAGATCATCTCGAGCCGCCTGCAGCGCGAGTTCAAGGTCGAGATCATCACGGGCCGTCCGCGCGTCGCCTACAGGCAGACGATCTCGAGGGCGGTCGACGTGGAAGGCAAGCACGTCAAGCAGTCGGGCGGCAAGGGCCAGTACGCCGTCGTCAACGTGAAGTTCGAGCCGGTGCTCGGATCCACCGAGGTCGTCTTCGAGAACGACATCGTCGGAGGATCGATCCCGAAGGAGTTCATCGGCGCCGTCGAGGACGGGATCATGGACACGTGCGCCAAGGGCGGCGACCTCGGACTGCCGATCGTCGGGTTGAAGGCGACTCTCTACGACGGCAAGTACCACGACGTCGACTCGAACGAGATGGCGTTCAAGATCGCCGGGTTCCTCGCCGTGCGCGGTGCCCTCGAGCAGTCGGGCCAGGTCGTCCTCGAGCCGCTGATGAAGCTCGAGGTGAACGTGCCCGACGAGTTCCTCGGCGCGGTCATCGGCGACCTGAACAGCCGCCGCATGCAGATCGAGGACCTCGGCTCGGGCGCCGGCAACCTGCGCACGATCCGCGGCAAGGTGCCGATCGCCGAGATGTTCCAGTACTCGACCACGCTGCGCAGCTTCACGCAGGGCCGCGGCGTCTTCTCGATGGAACCGTCCGAGTACTCGCCCGTGCCGAAGAGCCTCCAGGAGGTCATCGTCAAGGAGCAGCGGGAGCGCAAGGCCGCGAAGAAGTGAGATTCCGCAGGTGACCGCGAGGCGCGGTCACCTGCGGAATCTCAGCATCGAGGGCTGTTGAATCGAGCGACCCGTGCCTCGCGGTCTCCTCGACTTCACCACTGCCGGCGCGTGCGGAACTGGTCGTAGCACCAGCGGTCGCTCTGCCGGACGAACCACACGCTCCGCTCGACGCCGTCCACGCCTCGCACCGTGAGGCACGCGGCGTCGGGGCCGTCCGAGGTCTCGGCGACCACGGTGGCGGCGTTGAACCACCGCGCGTCGGGGAAGAGCGGCGAGCGCTTCAGGAGCAGGATCGCGGACGCGTCGGCCTCGGTGCCCGCCCGGATCTCCTCCGCGGTGAGCGGCATCTCCCGCATCGCGGACTCCGGATCGTCGCCGCGTTCGAGCATCGCCCGGCGCTCGCGCACCTCCGCGCGGCGATGGGAGACGCTCTCGGCGTCGGTCAGGGCGTCGAGGGCGGCGCCGTCCTTCGTGTTGAGCGCGGCGCGCATCGATTCGAACGTCTCGCGCGGGGTGGACCGCCCGCCGCCGCAGGAACCCGCGGCGAGCGCGCCGGCGACGAGCAGCATCCGGGCGAGGATCAAAGGGTGTGAAGAAACCCCGCGCGGCGCCGGCGTCGATGCTGCGCGCCGGACGGAGCGACGGGAGTTTGAGCCCGGGCGG
>JANNHP010000206.1:0-1531 GCA_031404455.1 Planctomycetia bacterium
AGCGCACGGACCCGAGGCTCTCGGCCAGCGCGAAGCTCCTCTGGCTCGAGACGCCGTCGAACCCGCTCCTCTCCATCACCGACATCGCCGCCGCGTGCGCGGTCGCGAAGGAGCGCGGCGTGCCGGTGCTCGTGGACAACACGTTCGCGACGCCGTGGCTCCAGCGACCTCTCGACCTCGGCGCGGACATCGTGCTGCACTCGACGACGAAGTACCTGAATGGCCATGCCGACGTGATCGGCGGCGCGCTCGTCACGCGATCGCAGGACCTCTTCGACCGCCTGCGGTTCCTCCAGAACGCGGCGGGTGCGGTGCCCGGCCCGCAGGACTGCTTCCTCGTGCTGCGCGGCGTCAAGACGCTCGACCTGCGCATGGAGCGGCACTGCGCGAACGCCCGCGCCGTGGCCGGGTTCCTGATCGAGCACCCGGCGGTCGCGGCGGTCCACTGGCCGGGACTCGCGACGCACCCGGGCCACGACGTCGCGCGCCGGCAGATGAAGGACTTCGGCGCGGTGCTGTCGTTCGAACTGCGCGCCGGCGTCGCCGCGGCGAAGGCGTTCACGAAGCGCACGCAGCTCTTCGCGCTCGCCGAGAGTCTCGGCTCGGTGCGCTCGCTCCTCTGCCACCCGCCGACGATGACGCACGCGTCGGTCGAGCCCGAGGTCCGGCGGCGCAACGGCATCTCGGACGGACTCATCCGTCTCTCGGTCGGCTGCGAAGCCGCCGTCGATCTCGTCGAGGACCTCGATCAGGCGCTCGGTGCACTGTGAGGACCGTCAACGTGGGACTCATCGGATGCGGCGTCGTCGGCACGGGGTTCGTCGAACTCGTGCGCCGCTCGGCGCCGCTCCTCGAGTCGCGGACGGGCCTCGCGATCCGGATCGCGAAGATCGCGGTGCGTGACCGCGGGAAGCCGCGCACGGTCGAGCGCGACCTCCTCTGCGACGCGGAGACTCTCCTCTCGGATCCGTCGATCGGCGTCGTGGTCGAACTCGTGGGAGGCATCGAACCCGCGAGGTCGCTCGTGCTGCGCGCGATCGCGTCGGGACGTCACGTCGTCACAGCGAACAAAGCATTGCTTGCCGCGCACGGCACCGAGATCCACCGCGCGGCGGCGAGTCGCGGCGTGCGCGTGGCGTTCGAGGCGAGCGTCTGCGGCGGTCTGCCGGTGCTCCGCGCGATCTCGCAGGGTCTCGTCGCCAACCGGATCGACCGCATCTGGGGCATCGTCAACGGCACGTCGAACTTCATCCTCTCGGCGATGGAGGACGGCGCGACGTTCGACGCGGCACTCTCCGCGGCGCAGGCGTGCGGGTTCGCGGAGCCCGATCCGTCGCTCGACATCGACGGACACGACGCCGCGCAGAAACTCCAGATCCTCACGGCGCTCGCGTTCGGGTTCGACCTCGACCCGGCGACGGTCCGTGTGGAGGGCATCCGCGGCGTGACGCGCGGAGACGTCGCCGCCGCGCGGCGGCGCGGGTTCGTGCTGCGGCACCTCGTACAGGCCGACCGCCTGCCCGCGGGCCTC
>JANNHP010000207.1:0-2443 GCA_031404455.1 Planctomycetia bacterium
TGAGCCATCAATACGCGCGTTGTAAATTTCAAAGTGTGTATAGGTTGATGCGCCGTTGGCATCGTCATCTTGCGCAGGTGCTCGAACACCTGCTCCGGGCGGATCGGCAGCGAGTGCGCGCGGTAGCCGATCGCGTCGAACACGGCGTTGCCGACGGCGGGGAGGATCGGCAGCAGCGGTCCCTCGCCGGCCTCCTTCGCGCCGAAGGGGCCCTCCTTGTCCTCGGACTCCACGATCAGGATGTTCATGTCGGGCGTCTCGTGCGGCCCGAGCACCTTGTAGTCGAGGAGGTTCGGGTTGGTGATGCGACCGCGTTCGTAGCGCATCTCCTCCATCAGCACCTGACCGAGACCCATGTGGATGCAGCCCTCGATCTGGCCCTCGACGGCGAGACGGTTGAGCGCGCGGCCGCAGTCGTGCGCGGCGGTGACCTTCGTGACGCGGACGAGGCCGGTCTCGAGATCGACGTCCACCTCGGCGACGTAGGCGCCCATCGAGTACGCCGGGGCGAGCCCCGCGCCCGCGCCCTTGAAGCCGCCGCCCATCTTCGGCGTCTGGTACCAGCCCTTCGCGAGCAGCGCACCGTTGTCGGCGAGCGCCTCCGTCAGCGCCTCGAAGTAGGTGACGCTGACCGCGGGATCGCCCTTCGCGGTGAGCGTGGCGTTCTCGAACTCGAAGTCGGCGGCCGCGTGGCCTGTGATGCGCTCCGCGGCGCGCGAGAGTTGTTCCTTGATCGAGAGCGCCGCCTCGCGCGCGGCGTTGCCGATCATGAAGCAACCGCGCGAGCTGTAGGCGCCGAGGTCGAGCGGCGCGAGATCGGTGTCCTCGCTGCGCACGCGGATGAAGTCCATCGGCACGCCGAGCACCTCGGCGATGGCGATGGCGATGACCGTGTCGGAGCCCTGGCCGATCTCGGCGCCCATGGAGTGGGCAGTGATGCCGCCGTCGACGTCGATCTTCAGGTGCACCGTGCTCTGCGGCGTCCGCGTCTTGTGGATGGGCAGCGCCGACCCCGAGATGTAGAAGCCGCAGCCGACGCCGATGCCCTTGCCGAACGGCAGCTTGCCCTTCTTCTCGCGCCAGCCCGACTCGTCGCGCGAACGCGTGAGGCACTCGACGATGCCGTTGCTCGTGATGCGGAAGTTGTTCGCGGTCGTCGTGTACGGCGGCAGCGCGTTCAGGAGACGCAGTTCGATCGGGTCGATGCCGAGCTCGACGCACGCCTCGTCGATCGTCGACTCGACCGCGTACCGGCAGTTGACGGCGCCGTGGCCGCGCATCGCGCCGCACGGGGCCTTGTTCGTGTAGACGCGGCGTCCCGAGTAGCGGAAGTTCGGCACGCGGTACGGGCCCTGCGAGAGGACGCCGTTGTAGTAGGTCGTCACCACGCCGAAGCTCGCGAAGGCGCCGCCGTCGATGAGCGCCTTGATGTCGTAGCCGAGGATCTTCCCGTGCACGTCGAAGCCGATCTGCACGTCGATCTTGCCGGGGTGACGTCCGCGGTTCGTGAGGAAGATCTCCTCGCGGTCGAACGTGAGACGCACGGGCTTCCCGCACTTGCGCGCGAGGAGCAGCGCGACCATCTCGTGCGGAAACGGGTCCGACTTCCCGCCGAACCCGCCGCCGACCGCGGTGCGGAAGATGCGGATCCGGTGCATCGGCATCTCGAGCACCTTCGCGGCCGCGCGATGCACGTAATGCGGCACTTGCGTCGGCGTGTAGAGCGACATGCGCCCGTCGGGCTCCGGCACGGCGACGACCGCGTGCGGCTCGGTGAACGCGTGGCCGATCCCGATGAAGGAGTACGTGCCCTTCGGCTTGACGGCGGACTCGGCGAACGCCTTGTCCACGTCGCCGAAGTGCTGGTCCACGGCCTTCTGCACGTTCGTCCCGCCGACCGTCCACTCGTGGATCGGGTGCTGCACGGGTTCGAGCCCCTTCGCGGCGTCGAAGTGCTCCGGGAGCTTCTCGTAGACGACCTCGATGGCGTCGCACGCGGCCTTCGCGATCGACTCGTCGTCCGCCGCGACGGCCGCGACGATGTCGCCGATGAAGCGGACCTTGTCGGAGGCGAGCGCCTCCTCGTCCTGGCTGATCGGGAGCACGCCGAACTTGGCACTCGCGTCCTTGCCCGTGACGATCGCCCGCACGCCGGGGATCGCCGCGGCGCGCGTCGTGTCGATGCGCAGGATCTTCGCGTGCGGCAGGGTGCTGCGCAGGAGCCGGCACTGGAGCGCGCCCGGGAAACGGACGTCGTCGCCGTAGACGGCGGACCCGGCGACCTTCTTCCACGCGTCGACGAGCGGCTGCCGCGTGCCGACGACCTTGAACTGCTGCTGGCTCATACGGACCCTCTACGCCGTTGTAGGGGCGACCCATGGGTCGCCCGTCGCCCGAACGACGCGACACCACCGTTCCCGACGGGGCGATGGCGGGCGACCCA
>JANNHP010000208.1:0-1621 GCA_031404455.1 Planctomycetia bacterium
CGCAGGCGTCGCCCGCGAACCGAACTCCAAGCAAGACTCGGCGGCGTTGGTCGACGTGAACGCGGACGGCGGGCGACGCATGCGCCGCCCCTACAGAGGCATGGACTGCGCCGTTCATGCTGTCAGCTCCCGCGCGAGGTACGGCGCGGTCGGCGTCGAGCCCTTCGCCACTTCCTCGGGAGTTCCCGCCGCGACGATGCTCCCGCCGCGCTCGCCGCCTTCGGGACCGACCTCGATCACGTGGTCGGCCGCCGCGATCACCGAGAGGTGGTGCTCGATGACGACGACGGTGTGTCCGCGCTCGACGAGACGGTCGAGGCAGGCGACGAGCGTGCGGACGTCGGCGAGATGGAGGCCCGTCGTCGGTTCGTCGAAGAGGAAGAGCGCCCGGGCGCCGTGGCGGCCGAGGTGGCCGGCGAGCTTCATGCGCTGCGCCTCGCCGCCGGAGAGCGTGGTCGCGCTCTGGCCGAGACGCAGGTACCCGAGCCCGACCTCGCGCAGCGGATCGAGCTCCTCGCGCATCTTGCGTTCGAGGATCGCGTCGGTGTGGAAGAAGGCGACGGCACCGTCGACCGTCATGTCGAGGATGTCGTTCACGTTGCGCCCGCGGTGCCGGACCTCCAGCACTTCGGGCTTGAACCGCTTGCCCTCGCACTCGGCGCACGGCACGAACACGTCGGCGAGGAACTGCATCTCGAGCTGCTCCTGGCCCGCGCCCTCGCATGCGGGGCAGCGTCCGCCGCGGGAGTTGAACGAGAACGACTTCGGCGTGAGTCGCATGCGCCGCGCGTCGGGGGTGCGTCCGAGGAGGTTGCGGATGTGCGTCATCGAGCCGGTGTACGTCGCCGGGTTCGAGCGCGGCGTGCGGCCGATCGGCGTCTGGTCCACGAGACGGCACTCGCGGAACCGCTCGGCGCCGTGGAGCGCACGATGGGGCAGCGGTTCGTCGGCGGGACGGCCGAAGTGCCGCTCCATCGCCGGGAAGAGCGTGCCCGTGACGAGCGACGACTTCCCGCCGCCCGACACGCCGCAGACCGCGGTGAGGCATCCGATCGGGATTCGCAGGTCCACCCCGCGGAGGTTGTTCCCGGTGGAGCCCTCGACGACCAGGTCTCCGCGCCCGCGACGGCGCGCCTCGCGCGGTTCGGCGACGCGTTCTTCGCCGCGGAGGAACCGGGCGGTGATCGAATCCGGCGACGCGGAGAGATCCGCGAGCGGTCCCTGGAAGAGTACCGTGCCGCCGTGCTCGCCCGCGCCGGGGCCGAGGTCTACGACGTGATCGGCTGCGCGGATCGTCTCGGGGTCGTGCTCGACGACGACGAGCGTGTTGCCGCGGTCGCGCAGCTTCTTGAGGATGCCGAGGAGACGCGTGGTGTCGCGCGGGTGCAGACCGACCGAGGGCTCGTCGAGCACGTAGAGCGTGTTGACGAGTGCCGCGCCGAGCGCCGTCGCGAGGTTGACGCGCTGGAACTCGCCGCCGGAGAGCGTGCGCGTGGCGCGGTCGAGCGTCAGGTAGCCGAGGCCGACCTCGGTGAGGTAGCGCAGGCGCGACTCGATCGCCTCGCGGATGATCTTCGCCACCGCCTCGACCTGCGGAGTGAGCCGCAGCGCGACGAGGCGG
>JANNHP010000209.1:0-37124 GCA_031404455.1 Planctomycetia bacterium
CCTGCCGCGCCCGACGCGCGCGCCATCACCGCGGGAGCGGCGGGTCGCCCATCAGCGCCGGGCGACGAGGGCGCTGACGCGGCGCAGGAGGACCGACGGCGTGTACGGCTTCTCCAGGAACTCGAACGGGACGTCCGGAGCGGCGGAGTCGCCGGGGTAGCCCGACGTCATGAGGATGCGCGTCGCGGGGCGTTCGATCCGCATCCGGCGCGCGAGGTCGTGCCCGCCCATGTGCGGCATGACGACGTCGGTGACGAGCACGTCGATCGTCCCGGCGAACGCGCGCGACACCCCGAGCGCCGCGTCGCCGTCTTCCGCCGAGAGCACGTGGAATCCGGCCGCCGTGAGCGTGCGCACCGCGATCGCGCGGATGACGACCGCGTCCTCGACGACGAGGACCGTCCCGGTGCTGCGCGCCTCGAACTCGGCGCCCGCGGCACCGGGGAGGTAGTCGGACGAGACGGCCGGAGCGGGCGCGGAGTCGGCGCGCGGGAGGTGGATCCGGAACGTCGTCCCGCGCCCGGCCTCGCTCTGCGCCGCGATCGTGCCGCCACTCTGCGTCACGATCCCGTAGCACGTCGCGAGTCCGAGCCCGGTGCCGCGGCCGACGGGCTTGGTCGTGAAGAACGGCTCGAAGATCCGCTGCTGCACAGCCGGCGTCATCCCGACGCCCGTGTCGGTCACCTCGAGGAGCACGCGGGGCGACGCGACGTCGCCGGGGCCAACGCCAACGCCAACGCCGGGGCCGGGGCCGGGGCGCTCGCCGGCACCGGCGGCCGATCCGGCGACGGGACCTGGCGCCGCCGCGACGAGCGAGAGCGCGAAGGTCAGCGTGCCTCCGGCGGGCATCGCGTCGCGCGCGTTCACGGCGAGGTTGAGGAGCACCTGCTGGAACTGCGCCGGGTCGATCCGCACGGGAAGGGGCGCGGGCGAGCGGACGACGAAGACGTCGACGTCCGTGCCGAGCGTCCGGCGGAGCATCGTCTCGATCTGCGACACCACGTCGTTCAGGTCCACGACGACCATCTGCACCGTCTGCTTGCGGGCGAAGGCGAGGAGTTGCCGCGTCAGCGCGGCGCCGTGCTCGGCCGCCTCGACGACGAGCGCGAGCTCGTCGCCCACGGAGTCGCCCGCCGGCCGGTCCGCGCGCAGCGCCTCGGCGATCCCGAGGATCGTCGTCAAGAGGTTGTTGAAGTCGTGGGCGACGCCGCCGGCGAGGCGGCCGAGCCCTTCCACGCGCTGCGCGACGATGAGACGCTCCTCCATCTGCTTGCGCGCGGTCACGTCGAGCACCACCCCGACGAGCTGGCGCGCCTTCCCGTCCGCGTCGCGGGCGAACACCATGTCGTGGCCGGAGCACCAGCGCCAGGAGCCGTCGGCGTGGCGCAGGCGGTACTCCGCCTCGAGGACGACGCCGTCGGGCGCGGTGTCCCAGCGCGCGAACAGGCCGTCCATGCGGGAGAGGTCCTCGGGGTGGACGAGCCGGACGAAGAACGCGTCTCCCATGGACTGGACTTCTTCCGCGGAATACCCGAGGTCCTTCGCGACGCGGCGGCTCGCCCACACGACGCGTCGTTCGCGCAGGTCGAACACGTACATCACGAGCGGCGCCGCCGCGGCGATCCGATCGATGAACTGCCGGCTCTCGCGCAGGTCGTTCTCCGCCCGCACGCGCTCGGTCACGTCTTCCATGAGACCGAGCACGTGCTCCGGCGCGCCGTCGCCGCCGATGAGCGTCGACGAGATGCGGAGCACCCGATGAGCACCGTCCCGGCGAGTGATCTCCCACTGCTCGCCGCGCAGGTCCTCGCCCGCGCGCATGCGCTTCATGCGCTCCTGCGCGCGCTCTGCCGTCGCTGGATCGGGGTAGAGCGACTGGTACCAGCCGGCGCGGTTGATCTCCTCCATCGTGTAGCCCGTGATCTCGGTCATGCGCTCGTTCCAGACCGTGAACCGCACGTGCGGGAACTCCGGCGCGAGATGGCAGACGCAGAGCCCCTCGGCGGCCCGCGCGATGACGAGCGCGCTGAAACGCGACTCGTCGCGGAGCGCCTGCTCGACCTCCCGGAAACGGCCCTCGCGTTCGCGGAACGACGTCTCGGCAGCAGCGAGGTCCCGCTCGGCGAGCGGACCCGACTCGGGAAGTGCGAGGAGCCGCCGGAGACGCGCGTTCTCCGCGGCGACACGATCGGGCGATGTCCTCTCGTCCTCGTTCATCCGCTCTCGATCCCCTCGACCGATGCCCCGCGTCCTGACCGGGCGGGAGCATACCGGTGCGGTGGATCCTCCGCCCAATCCGCGCGCGGGCCGAACGGGAATGCCGGACGGAGCGCCACTTCGCGGCTCGCGGGCTAGAATGCGCGCCCGGTCGAAGGCCGGCGGCGGGGAGGCGATCGATGGTCTGCGCGCAGCGCGACTTGTCCCTCGGAGCGTCCGCGTGACCGATCGTGACCGCTCCAAGGCCGAGACGCCGAGTTCGCCTGCGCTGATCGCCGGACGCTACCAACTCCTCGAGCTGATCGGCACCGGTGGCGACAGCCGCGTCCACTCCGCGCGCGATCTCGTCACCGGCGCGCGCGTCGCGGTGAAGCTGCTCGGCGCCGGCGTGAGCGCTTCGCTCCGCGTCCACCGCGAGATCTCCGCGCTGCGGCTCCTCCGCCTGCCCGGCGTCATCGCGCTGCTCGACGAGGGCACGCACGACGATTCGCGTTTCCTCGTGATGGACCTCGTCGTCGGACGTCCGTTCCCCGGCACCCCGACGCCGACGACCTGGGACGCCCTCGCCCCGCTCGTGCTGGCGCTGCTCGAGATCCTCGGCCGCGTCCACGCGGCCGGCGTGGTGCACCGCGATCTCAAGCCGTCAAACGTGCTCGTCGGCGACGACGGACGCGTCACGCTGCTCGACTTCGGGATCTCATGGGGCCCGTCGCTCGGCGAGGCCGTGACCGTGGCGGGCACCGTGGTCGGAACGCCCGAGTACCTGGCGCCCGAGCAGTTCGTCGGCGCCGCGGGCGACGCGCGAACCGACCTCTACGCGCTCGGCGTGATGCTCTACGAGTCGCTCTCCGGCCACCAGCCCCACGAGACGACGGAGTTCACGGAGCTCGTTGCGCTGAAGCGTTCGCAGATGCCCGTGCCGATCCGGATCGCGGCGCCGTCGGTGCCGCGCGACGTCGCCGTCGTCCTCGATCAGCTCCTCGCCATGGACCCCGACGACCGGCCGCAGTCCGCCGGCGAGGCGATGCAGCTCCTCTTCGGACTGCGGCCCTCGGGCGCGCTCGCGCGGCACCTCCCGCGTCTCGGCGGGATCGCATCGGTCGCGCGTCTGGTCGCTGCGGCCGAAGCGGGACGTTCGATCGACGTGTCGGGACCGGCCGGTTCGGGGCGATCGCGGCTCCTCGCCGACGCGGCCGATCACCTTGCGGCGCTCGGCCGCGCGCTCCACTGGGTCGTTCCCGGATCGGCGCCGTACGCGAGCCTCGCGAGTCTTCTCGGCGGACTCACCCAGCTCGACGACGCGAGTCACGCGGAGGCTGTTGCCGAGATCCACGCGCGGATCGAGGTCCAGCTCCGCGCGGGCGTCGTCGTGGTGGTGGACGACTCGGATCGCGCCGATCGATGGTCGGCGGCGGCGCTCGAGGCCTGCCGCTCGGCCGGGACCGTGATCCGCGCAACGGACTCGCCGACCGATGATGTCGTCCGGCTCGCGGAGCTCGCGGAATCGGATCTGCGCCCTCTCTTCGCCGGGCCCGACCGCATCTTCCACTTCCGCGAGGACGGCGCGCACGAGCTCTGGCGCCGCACCGGAGGACTCCCCGCGCGGATCGCGACCGAGATCGCAGCGTGGGTCCGCGCGGGGATCGCGCATTGGGAGAACGATCTCGTCGTCATCCGCCGCGACGCCTTGAACCGCCTGCGCGGCGGCCAGTCCGTGGGCGACGAACTCCTGCTCCGGCCCGGCGTCGGCGTCGCGGGCTCGGCTCATCTCGACGACCTGCTCGCCTGGATCGCGTTCGCCTGGCCGCACGCCACGCTCGAGCTCCTCGCGAAGGCCACGGGGCAGCCGCGCTGGAGTCTCGATCCGGCGATCGAGGCGCTCGCCGGCGAGGGGATGATCCGCCGCCTTCCCGACGGCAGTGTGCAGCCGCTCGTCGTGCCGCGTTCGCTCCACTCGTGGCCGCCCGAGCGGCGCCGCGCGGCGCACCACGCCCTCTCGATCGCGCTCCCGCCTGGCACGCCGCTGCGACTGCGCCATCTCGCAGCCGCGGGCGAACCCGAGGAGGTGGTCGACGAGGCAATCCTCCTCGCACCGGAGCTCACGCGGCAGGGTCGCGCGGGCGACGCGATCGTGGTGCTGGAAGAAGGTCTCTCGGCCGCGCGGCGCGTGCGCGACAGACCGCGCGAGCTCCTGGTCCTCGTGGAGTTCGCGAAGACCTGCCTCAGCGGAACGACGCCGCACGCGATCGACCGCGTGCTCTACGAGTTCGGCCGCACCGCCTCGGACGACGCGGAGATCGCGCAGATCGAGCGCCTCCTGCGCGGCGCGAAGTCGGCGGCGACGGGGGACGCGGAACGCGCGCTCACGCTCCTCGCGGAGACCGGCCCGCTCGCCGATCTCGATCTCGAGCTCTGGCGCCAGGGACAGCGGTTCAGCGCCGCGAGACGTCTCTCGATCGAACGCGAGGAGGCCGTGCTCCACGACATCGAGGCGTGGGCCGAGACGTCGCGGCATCGCCGCGCGCTCGCAAGCGTCGCCTCGTGGAAGGGACTTCTGCTCAACAAGCAGGGCCGATATGAGGAAGCCGCGCGCCTGCACCGTTCCGCCGCAGAGAGGACCGAACGCGTACCCGGGCGGATGGCGTCTCATCTCAACGCAGGTCTTGCGCTGCTCGACGGCGGACACCTCGCCGAGGCGCGCTCGGCCGCCGAGGCGCTGCGCGAACTCGCGTCGTCCTGCCGCAACGCGTTCTTCGAGTCGCACGCCGAAGTCCAGCTCCGCACCATCCGCTACCGGCTCGGCGACGCCTCCACGCCCGACATGGAGCTCGTCGAAGCCGTCGAAGCCGTCGGCGAACCGAACGTGTGGGCGCAGGCGCTGCTCACCGAGTCCGCAGTTGCATGGCGGGCGGGTCTGTCGGCGGTCGCGCGCGACCTCGCATCGAGGTCGGTTCATGCGTATCAGGACGCGGGGAACGACGACGGCGTCCTGGTGGCGCGCGCGCTGGGGCTCGCCTGCGGAGCAGGACGAAATGCCGACACGCTGGAGAGTCTCGCCCGGACAGCGACCATCTGCCCGGATACCGAGGTTGCGGTGCAGGTTCTTGGGCTCCTCGCACTCGCCGATCCCGTGCGCGCGACCGAGCTTCGAGCCGAGGCTCGACGCCGGCTCGATTCGTGCGCGGTCCTCGACCGCGCGCAGCGACGTCAGATCCTCTCCCTCTGCGAAGTGATCGAGGGCCTCGCGGACCCGGGTCCTTGACAAGACTGTGGAAATCGTGCGTCGGCTTTCGATAGCCTCGCCGGGCCGGTTCACGGGACGGACGGCAGCGGCGGCGATGGTCCGCACTCCGCTGAGACGGCAACGGGAGGGAATTCAATGCGCATCGCAACGGTGTTGTTGGGGGCGTGTCTCGTCATCGGGGCGCTCGTCACGTCCGGTTGCTGCTCGTGGTGCCATCCGTGCGCCGGCGAGGACGGCGGTGGAACCGGCATCAGCGTCGATCCTCCGTCCACTTACCCAGGAGTCGTGGAGATCTATCGTGACGGCGGCAGCACGCTCGTCGGCTACGTGAGCACCGATCCCGAAATGGCCAACGTCTCGTGGTGGCTGCTCAGCTACGGCGAGGAACCGCCGGTGATCCCGTCGTCGACGGGTTCGCCGGGCAACAAGGTCATCTGGCAGCTCATCAACCAGACCCGGATGAACGGCACGCAGCTCTGCTCGAACTACAAGGGCTACCTCGAGAATCCGCGGCTCTGGAAGGTCACGCGCGGGTCGCCCATGCTGTGTCCGTGACGACCGGGCGCGCCGCATCCGGCGACGAGTCGACGGAGCCCTGCGCCGCGCCGAGGTGAAGGAGAAGCATGCCGAAGCGGGATGGGACCGTCGGGGGGCCGAAGCCGCCGCCGGGCGGCCCCGGACGCGGGAGCGAGCCCGAACCCACGTTCGCGCGGCCGCAACTGGTCGTGAAGTTCGCGCGCCACGAGGGACTCGACTACGCCGACGGCGCCGAGTCGAGACTCGACGCGCTCGGAATCGGACCCTGGAACCAACTCGCCCACGACTTCGCCGGGATCACGCTCTCCCGCGTGTTCACGAGCCTCTCGCCTCAGGATCTCGACGATCTGATCGCGCGCGCGCAGGACACGGCGCCGTCGGAGAGGAACGGCGATCGCTACCGCGGTCCCGACCTGCGCGGCGCCTACTTCGTGGACGCCCCGCACGGAACGGATCTCGACGGGATCGCCGCGCGGCTCCTGACGTGGGACTCGGTCGCGGCGGCCTACGTGAGCCGGCCCGGTCCGCCGCCGGCGGTCGATCCGGAACAGAACACCGGCTGGCCGCGAGAGGGGCAGCGGTACCTGCGCGCCGCGCGTGACGGGATCGACTCCGAGTACGCATGGACGGTCGCCGGCGGCGACGGCGAGGGCCAGCGGCTCATCGACATCGAAGCGGGCTGGAACCTGGTCCACGACGACCTCGCCGGTCACGCGATCCCGCTGCCGCTCGCCGGCTTGAACGATTCGACGCACGCCGGCCACGGGACTGCGGTGCTCGGCGTGATCTGCGCCACCGACGACGCGAGGCCGGGACTTGGGATCGTGCCGAATCTCGGCAAGGGTCTTCCCGCCGGCACGGGAGTGCGGGTGGTCTCGTACCTCCGCGGCAACGCGACCGACGACACGAAGTTCGGGCGCGCCCACAACATCGCGGATTCGATCGCGGTCGCCGCGGCGAACCTCGCGTACGGCGAGGTCCTGCTCATCGAGGCGCAGGTCGCGTGGGGACCGGACGCGGTGCTCTCGCCAGTCGAGATCGAGGACGTGGTCTACGACGTCGTCCGTCTCGCGACCGCCGCGGGGATCGTCGTCGTCGAGGCGGGCGGGAACGGGCGGCAGAAGGTGAAGGACGGCCTCGCCGTGGACATGCCGTTCGATCTCGACGGCTACAAGGACGCGAGCAGCCGTCCGGTGCTCTTCCGGGACGACGGGAACCCGTTCTTCCGCGATTCGTGCGCGATCCTCGTGACCGCGGCGTTCTCCGCCCGCACCGAAGATCCTGCGCCCAATACCCGCCTGCCGCTAATGCCGTTCGGCAGGCGGATCGACTGCTATGCCTGGGGCGAGCGCATCTGGTCGCCGTGGTCGAGCGCGAGCGGGCTCCTCCACTCCGACGCCCTCCTGACGAGCACCTCGGGCGCCTCGGCGATCATCGCGGGCGCGGCTCTCTCGGTGCAGGGCCTCTTCTTCGCGAGGTACGGCCACCGGCTCGGTCCCGTGCAGATGCGAGCCCTCCTCAGCGATCCCGAGTACGGCACGCCGCCCGACCCGAGCGAGCCGAAGCACATCGGGGTGATGCCCGACCTCAGGAAGATCATCGACGTCGCGCTCGGACTCCTGCCGCTCGTCTACATGCGGGACTTCGTCGGGGACGCCGGCCTGCCGCACACGGGCGACATCTCGTCGAGTCCGGACGTCATCCTGCGCTCCCAGGAGGTCGCCGACCCGCAGGCCGCGTTCGGGGCGGGCAGCGGTCAGGAGGACAGTCAGGCGCTGAGCACTGCGGCGGTCCGGGGGCGGACGAACTACGTCTACGTCCGTGTGCGCAACCGCGGCGGCGGGACCGCGGCCAACGTCTTCGTCGTCGTGTACTGGGCGCCGGTCTCGACCCTGGTGACGCCGGAGCAGTGGACCGAGATCGGCATGACGCAGATCGACGAGGTCCCCTCGGGCGACGTGCTGACCGTCTCGCCCGCGATCGAGTGGCCGGCCACCCAGCTTCCGCCGAAGGGTCACTATTGCTTCGTGGCGGTCGCGCGCGTCGGGCAGAGGCCGCCGCCGCCGCCGGACTCGCTGGTCACGATGGCCAGGTTCCGGGCCATGATCCGGAACAACAACGACGTCACTTGGCGGAACTTCAACGTGGTGGAGAACACGGGCAACGCGGCCGGCGAGGCGGGCGTCGTGATCCTCCAGTTCAGGGTGGGTGGCGCCCCGCGGGAGCCGGAACCGATGCAGTTCGTGTTCTGGTCCGGCCTCCCGGACGGGGCAGAGATCTCGCTGGTCGCGCCGCTCGACTTCGTTCAGTCGGTCCTCGGCTCGCCGCCCCACATCGAGCTCGATCGGGTCAGCAACCGCGCGGCGATCCCGCTGCCGATCCACGGATCGTTCACCCTCGGACCCGCCCCGATCCAGCCGGGACTCCGTATCCCGATGCAACTGCGCGTGCGGATCCCGGCCGAGTTGCGGCGCAACGCCTACGAACTCCACGTCCGGCAGTTGTGGCGGGGCGACGAGGTCGGTCGCGTCACGTGGCGCCTGGTTCCGCTCCGCGCCTAGACCCACCCCCCAGGACCTCGCCGCCGCGCGGCCGAGACGCTATCTTCCCCCCCTTCCCGAGGAGGATGGCGTGACGACGGCACTCGACGAGACGACTGCGGCGGCGGATCCCCGGGACGACGGCCGCACGCGCTGCAACTGGGTCGTAGGGCACCCCGAGCAGTACTTCTTCCACGACGCCGAGTTCGGGATGGTCCCCGACACCGACGACCTCGCCCGCGAGCGGGTGTTCCTCGCCTGCCTCCAGCGCGACATGCCGCTCGTGGACGCCCTCGCCCACCGCGACGCGATGTGGGCCGCCTTCCAGGGCTACGACGGGAAGGCGCTCGACGCCCTCGACGACGCCTGGGTCGCCGCGACGTCCTTGAGCGGCGGCGTCCTCGCCGACAAGACGAGGCTCGCGTGGATGCGCGACGTGGCCAGGGCCATCGTCGCCACCGCGAAGGAGTACAAAGACCAGATCCGCGACTACTTCCTCGCCGTCAGGTTCCTCCCGGCCGAGGAGCAGTTCGCCGACATGACGGCGCGCTTCCCCGGCTTCACGAAGTCGGACGCGGCGAACCTCATGGAACTCGTGGGCACGGTCGAGGGGTTGCCCCACGAGCGGGACTGCTGGAAGGCGTAGGACAGACGTGATCGACGCACGCGGTCTCACGATGAGCTACGGTCAGGTCCACGCCCTCGCGGACGCCACGTTCCGCGCGGAGAAGGGCGAGGTCCTCGGTCTCCTCGGCAGCAACGGCGCCGGGAAGACGACGACGATGCGCATCCTCACCACGTTCCTCGTCCCCACCGCCGGCTCGGCCACGGTCGCGGGGTTCGACGTCGTGAAGGACCCGCTCGAAGTGCGCCGCCGCATCGGTTATCTCCCGGAGTCGCTGCCGCTCTACCTGCAGATGGAAGTCTGCGAGTGCCTCGAGTTCGTCGGCCGCGCGCGCGGCCTGCGCGGCGCCGCGCTGAAGGAGCGCGTGCGCTGGGTCGTCGAGAAGTGCGGCCTCGACGAGATGTTCCGCTCTCCCGTGCTCCAGCTCTCGAAGGGCTACCGCCAGCGCACGGCGTTGGCACAGGCGCTCATCCACGACCCCGAGGTCGTCATCCTCGACGAGCCGACGACCGGCCTCGACCCGCACCAGATCGTGGAGATCCGCGTTCTGATCCGCGAACTCGCGAAGACGCGCTGCGTCGTCCTCTCCACGCACATCCTCCAGGAGGCGAACGCGCTCGCCGACCGCATGATCGTGATGAGCCACGGGCGCATCGCCGGGATGGGCACGGCGGACGAACTCCGCCGTCAGGCCGGGGTGCGGGCGAGGGTCGTGCTGCGTCTCGCGTCCGCGACGCCGGATGCGCTCGGCCGCATCTCGCTCGTGCCGGGCGCCTTCGACGTCGCGACCGCGGACGACGTGACCTTCCGCATGCAGGAGGACGCGCCCGGTCTCACGGACCGCCTCGGAGAGCTCGCGCGCTCGCAGGGCTGGGCGGTGTTCGAGCTCGCGCGCGAGCCGGGCAGTCTCGAATCGATGTTCCTCGAGCTGACGCTCGCAGGAGACGCCGAGCCCGCACCCGAGGCCGCGGCCGTCGTCCCCGGGAGCGCCGCATGAGCGCCGTCCTCACGATCGCCCGCCGCGAACTCGGCGCCATGTTCCGCGCGCCGCTCGCGTACGTGTTCCTCGTCCTCTTCCTCGTCCTGGCACAGGTCTTCCCGGTGCTCGCCGTCTTCGCGCAGGGCGCGGCCGACCTCCGGCTCTTCTTCGACCTGATGCCGTGGTGCGTCGTCGTGTTCGCGGCGCTCGTCACGATGCGTTCGTGGGCGGAGGAGCGTCAGGACAACACGTACGAGATGCTGCTGACGTTCCCGATGCGCGACCGGCACCTCGTGCTCGGCAAGTGGGTCGCCTCGTTCACGTTCCTCTCGCTGGGGATCGCAGGCACGCTCGCGATGCCGGTGATGATGTTCTCGCTCGGACATCCGGACCCGGGTCCGATCGTGGGCGGCTACGTCGGAGCCCTCGCCCTCGCCGCCGCGAGTTGCGCTGCCGGCGTCTTCTTCTCCGGTCTCACGCGCTCGCAACTCCTCGCCGCGCTCGTCTCGCTCTGCGTCGGCATCGCGAGCCTCGTCCTCGGCACGGAGACCGTCGTGACGCTCGCCGACGCGCACACGCGCGGCTGGGCGAGCGTGGCGCGCACGTTGGCCGGTTCGTGGAACCACTACGCCGTCTTCGCGCGAGGCGTGCTGGAGGTGGCGGACGTCCTCTTCTTCGGCGTCTGGACGGTCGTCTTCCTGCACCTCAACTCGGTGTTCCTGAGTCTGCGGCGCCAGGCCGATTCGTGGCCGCGCATGCTCGCGGCGGCGGGCCTCGGCATCGGCTGCGGCATGTTCGCGTCGCGGCTCGTGAGCGAAGGCAGCATCGCGCGCGCCGACCTCACCGAGGACAAGCTCTACACGCTCTCGCCCGGCACGCTCGCGATCCTCTCCGAAGCAAAGGTCCCCGTGCAGGTGAAGTACTACGTCTCGCCGACGGACCAGCTCCCCTCGCAGTACAAGTCGCTGGAGCGCGACGTCGTCGATCGGCTGAACGAACTCGAGGTCGCGTCGCACGGGAAGCTCGAGTTCACGGTGCTGCACCTCAACCTCGAGAACCTCGTCGTCACGCCCGAGGAGGAGGAGGCCTCCGACGAGGAGCAGGCGGCCGGGCTGTCGCTCGACGGCGACGAGAAGGACGACGGCAAGAAGGACCCGAAGGACGCGGCGAAGCTCGACCTTGCGAAGAAGCGTGCGGCCGAGAAGGCGAAGAGCATCGAGCGGCGTCTCCTCGAGAAGGGCGTCAAGCCCTTCACCGTCGAGTCGTACGAGGCGACGCAGACCTCCAGCAAGCTCGTCTACTCCACGATCGGCGTCGCCTATCGCGAGAAGGATGAGGACTTCATCACGCCGGTCGTGCCGCAGCGGCTCGCCGAGCTCGAGTACCTGCTCGCGAACACCGTCGCGAAGATCATCCGTCCGCGGCCGCCGAAGATCGCGCTCGTCACCGGCGAGGAGCCGATGGACCCGCAGCTCCGGATGATCTACGAGCAGCGCGGCATGGAGATTCCCGACCCCTTCTCGCGCATCGACGATCTGCTGCGTCGCGAGAAGTACGACGTGCAGAGCGTGAAGCTCACGGCGCAGCAGCCGATTCCGGAGGACTACGACGCGCTCGTCGTCGTCGGCCCGGCGGGCCTCGACGAACGCCAGAAGTGGGAGATCGGCCGCGCGATCGCCGAGGGCAAGCCGACGCTGCTCGCGCTCCAGCGCTACACGTGGGACTACCGCACGCAGGGCCGTCAGATCACCGTGCATCACCAGGACGCCGACCCTGGCCTCGACGACCTGCTCGCCGCGAACGGGATCACGCTCTCGCGCGACTTCCTCATGGACCTGAACAAGCGCCCGCTGACGGTGCAGACCGGCGGCATCTTCCCGACGACGGTCGACATGCCGACGCACGTGTTCGTCACCAAGGGCCAGATGAACGACAAGTCGACCCTCACGCAGCGGCTCAGCTCGATCCTCTACCTCTGGGGCACGACGCTCGATCTCGACAGCGCGAAGATCGCGTCGCAGGACCTGAAGCCCACGGTGCTCCTCTCCTCCAGCGAGAAGTCGTGGCTCGTGCCCTCCACGCGCCCGCTCAAGCAGGTCGATCTCGTGTCCGACGGCAAGGAGCTGAAGGCGTATCCGCTCGCGGTGATGATCGAGGGGCAGTTCAAGGACCCGCTCTCGGGCACGCCCCGTCCGAAGTGGGCGCCGAAACTCGAACGGGGCCCCGACGGACGACCCATCCCCGCGATGCCCGATCCGCCGGAGCGTCCGGCCGCGCCCGCGAAGGGCAAGCTGATCCTCGCCGGTTGCGCGCGCATGTGGTCCGACGGGTTCATCGGCACCGGGCAACTCGGCAACGGCGACCTGCTCCTCAACTGTGTCGATGCGCTGACGCTCGACGAGAACCTGCTGCTGGTCCGCAGCAAGCAGCCCACGGACAGGAGCTTCGACAAGCCGTCCGAGACGGCGGCGCTCGTCTGGACTCTGACTCCGCTCGGCCTCGTGCCGCTCGCCGTCATCGGCATAGGCGTGCTGATCGCGGTCTTCCGCTTCCGCCGCCGCGAGCGTTGGAACGAGTCGCACGGAAGGTGGCGCTGATGAAGGAGATCACCCCGCTCGCCGTGGCGTTCGCGGTGCTCGCCGGTCTCGTCGCGTGGCGTGAGGCGACTCGCGGCACGACGCGCAGCCTCTCCGACGAGGCGGCGCTCACGGCGCTCGCCGTGCGCGAGTTCAAGGCGGACGACGTGACGAGGATCGAAGTCACCGCACCGGGCGGCGCGGGGCCCGCGTTCACGCTGACGCGGCAGGACAAGAGCTGGCGCGTGGTCTCGGACTTCACGGCACCGGCATCGGGCGCGAACATCACGAAGCTCCTCGACCTCGTCGCGAAGGCCGAGGGCGAGTTCCGTTCCGACGACGAGTCGGCGCTCGCGCAGTTCGACCTCAGCCCGGAGAAGGCCGTCGGACTCCGCGTCCTCGACAAGGACGGCAAGGACCTCGCGCACGTCGCCGTCGGACGCTCGTCCGGCGCGCGCGGCGCCTTCGTCCGCAACCTCGCCGAGGGCTCCGACGAGTCGAAGGCGTTCTCGCTGACGGCCGATCTGCGCGGCGCCCTCGGACTCTCGCGAACTTCGGCCGGCGCCGGCGAACCCGACAAGCCGCAGGCCGGCTTCTTCCACGAGAAGGAGTTCCCGCAGTTCAAGCTCGAGAAGGCGAACCGCGTGGAGTTCTCGTCGCCCGGACGGCGCGTCGTCTTCGCGAAGACGATGAAGGACCCGAAGGACGCCGACGCCGCGTGGACGCTCGCCGAGGGCGGGCTCGACGCGCCGGTGAAGAAGGACGGCATCGAGCGCGCGATCGCGTCGCTCGGCGGCGCGCTCCACCCGATGGCGCTCGTCGATCCAGCGAAGAAGAAGGACCTCGGGTTCGAGGCGCCCGCGTATCGCATCGCGGTGACGTCGGAGGACGGCACGACGCGCGCCGCGGTCGGCACGTCGGACGCCGCGTGCGAGCACTGGTACGTCCGTCTCGACGTGCCGCAGGACCCCGACGTGGTCTACGAGGCGAGCGAGTACGAGTTCCACCAGATGTTCCCCGCCGGCGCCGCGATCTTCGATCTGCCGAAGATCGACGTGACGAAGAGCCCGCCGACGCGCGTCGTCGTCGAGCACACGGGCCGCGACACCGTGGAGATCACGCGCAAGGGCACGAAGCCCGCCGACGACTGGACGCTCGTCTCCCCCGCCTGGACTCTCGCCCCGCGGCAGCAGACGCTGCGCGGCCTCGGGCAGGCCGTGACGACCGTCCACTTCACGGACTACATCGATCCGCCCGCGGACTCCGGCGCACCCGAGACGACGATCCGCTTCGGCGCCGCCGGCGCGGCCGACGATCCTTCGCGGACGCTCGCGATCCACGGCAAGGCGCCGAGCGGCAAGGACCGGCTCATCGCGTACGGAAGTCCGGCGCGCTGGTTCGTCGTCGCGGAGAACACGCTGGATCGTCTGGTGCCGGAACCGCTGTCGCTCGTCGAGCCGAAGGTGCTCCACGGCTGGCAGAGGGACGAGATCACGGCCGTCCGCGTCGGTCCCGACAAGGCGTTCGCGATCGTCCGCGACGGCGAGGGCTGGGCGCTCGAGGAGTCCGGCGCGAAGGCGCCCGCCGACACGAAGGCGGTCGAGGCCTGGCTCGACCGTCTGCTGAAGGTGAGCGTCACGGGCGCGCTGCCGGGCAGGGCCGACTTCGAGTACCACCCGCTGACGATCGAGCGCAGGGACGGCACGCCGATCGAGGTCGGCGTCTCGGTGACGAGCGACGGCAAGCGCGTCGTCGTCCTCGGCGCGCAGATCTTCACCGTGGACGACAAGGACGACCTCCTCCCCGACCGCGCGGCGCTCGCCGCGAAGCCGGTCGAGCCGCCGAAGCCGGAAGGCGAGACGCCGCCGAAGTAGTCCGTCGCGGCCCTACGTCGCGGCGCGGATCATCGTCAGCACCATCTTGAACGGCACGGGCGCCGTGAGGGAGTGCGGCCGTCCGGCGGGGAGCACGATCGCCTCGCCCGCGCGAACGCGGTGCGTCGTCCCCGCGATGACGACGTTCGCCTCGCCGTCGATCACATGGACGAGCGCGTCGAACGGCGCCGTGTGCTCGCTGAGCCCCTCGCCCGCGGCGAACGCGAACACCGTGACCGTGCCCGTCTCCTTCTTCAGCACCTGGCGGCTCACGACCGAGCCCTCCTGGCAGGCCACGAGCCCCGCGACGTCGAACGCGGCGGGCTCGGGAACGGCGCTTCCGATCGGTTTCACAAGAACCTCCTCACGCAACGACCCAGAAAGCGTCGGTACCGTCTCCGACCCGAAATCGTCGCTTTCTCCGCCTCCCCGCCACGAAACCGACCTCGAAAAACCGGGTGCAGCCTCGCCGCCGGGCGAAAGCGTCGGAAACGGGTCGGAGACGGTACCGACGCTTACGCCGTTGCCTTCGGGAAGAGCTTCTCCAGGACGGCGCGGTCGCCCTGCAACGCGGTCCGCTGCTGGTACGGCGCCATGCCGCGGCCGAGACCGAGTTCCTCGCCGCCGCCCGCGCGGCCGGGGCCGCCGTGGATCGACGCGGGCAGCACGCCGCCGGGCCCGACGATCGACTGGTCCGCCATCTTCGCGGAGCCGAGATAGAGACGTCCGTGCCACGCGGCGACGCCCGCGATCGTCGCGCCGACGAACTCGCGGTCGTCGCTGAAGACGCTGGACACGAGACCGCCCATGCCCTTCCTGACGAGCGACGTCGCCTCGGCCGCGGTCCCGTCGTACGGGAGGATCGTGGCGCACGGGCCGAACACCTCGTGCTCGTGGACGACGCTCGCCGTCTTCGAGTCGCGCGCCTTCATCAGCACCGGCCCGACGAACCAGCCCTTGCCGGGCGTCGCACCGACGAGCGACGGCTCCGCCTTCGATCCGAACACGATGTCCGCCTCGGTCTCGAGCCTCGCGATGCCAGCGAGCACGTCGGCCTTCTGGCTCGCCGTCGACACGGGGCCCATGTTGACCTCTTGCAGCGCCGGGTTGCCGACCTTCACGTTCGCGAGACGCGACGAGATCTCGCCGACGACCGCGTCCACCATCGCCGACGGCACGAGGATGCGCCGGATCGCCGTGCACTTCTGCCCGGCCTTCTGCGTCATGTCGGTGGCGACGTCGCGGAGGAAGAGGTTCCACGTGTGCTCGGAGCCGGGGCCGACGTCGGGGCCGAGGACCGCCGAGTTCAGGCTGTCCGCCTCCACGTTCACGCGGACGCTCCAGCGCAGGAGGTTCTCCTTCGAACGCAGCAGGTAGCCGGTGTCCGCGGAACCCGTGAACGCGAGCGTGTCCTGCGGCCCGAGGTGATCGAGGAGATCGCCGGTCGAGCCGCAGAGGAGTTGCAGAGCGCCGTCGGGGAGCGCCTTCGCGTCGGTGAGGAGACGGACGATCCGCTCGGCGAGCGCGGCCGTCGCCGTCGCCGGCTTCGTCACCACGGGAACACCCGCGAGCCACGCGCACGCGGCCTTCTCCGCGAACCCCCATCCGGGGAAGTTGAACGCGTTGACGTGGACGGCGACGCCCTGCTTCGGCACGAGCACGTGCTGGCTGACGAACCGCGGCGTGCGGCCGAGCTGGTCCGGCTCGCCGTCGAGCATCACGCGCGCGCTCCCGAGCTTCTTCGCGAACTCCGCGTACGCGAAGAGCGTGCTCCACGCGCCGTCGATGTCGAACTTGGCGTCCTTGCGCGTGTTGCCGCCGTTGCGCACGGCGATCTCGATGAGCTCGTCGCGCGCGGCGTTGATGATCTTCGACGCCGCCGCGAGCACCTCGCCGCGCTCTCCGAACGTCATCTCGCGAAGCCGCGGACCGCCGACGTCGCGGGCGTACGCGAGCACGCTCTTCATGTCGGTGCCGCCCGTGCCGCACTCGGCGATCGCCTCGCCGGTCGTGGGGTCGTGGAGCGGGGCGAGCGAGCCCTTGCCGGCGCGCCAGGTGCCGAGGACGTGGTTCTCGAGTCGCTGCATGGATGCCTCCGGAGGACCGGGGAGGTTAGCGACACGACCCCTTGGCGCCGAGAAGCGGCGGCACGTACGATCCCCGCCATGAAGTGTCCGCGCGACCTCCGTCCGCTCGACCGGGTGTCGGCCGATCACGCGACGACCTTCGACTGCGGGACGTGCGGGGGCCGCGCGATCACCGTCGCGCTGCTCGGCCGGATGATGCCGTCGGAGCGGCTCCTCGAACTCTGGAAGTTCGTGCGCACGGGGGTGGCCGCGTACACGCCGTGCCCGTCGTGCACCAAGCCGATGCGGCTCGTCGTGTTCCGGGCGGAAGCGGTAGCGGTCCAGCTCGACGGTTGCGTCGCATGCCAACTGATCTGGTTCGACGCCGGCGAACTGCGCGCGGTCGCGCCGGACGCCGAGTCGCCCGCGCCGCTCGTCGCCGCGCCGGTTCCGCCTGACGCATCCGACGACTGGGTCTGGGCGACGTTCTTCCGGAGGATCAACGCGAGGCGCAAGTACGGGCCGTACGGGTGGCCCCTGGTCGACGACGATCCGGGCTAGCCCGCTTCGTTCACCAGGGTTCGCGTGAAAGCGGCGCGAACCGCAAGCAGATGATGAGTCTCACGCCGTTTCGAACAGCGTCCGGTCGGCGACGGACCGTCCTGGCGGAGGATTCCGGGTCGAGGGCAAGGCGCGACCCCGCAGCGCGACCTCGTCAGGTCTCGCAAGGGGTCCAACGCCGCCGTCGGCCCGGAAGACCGGCCAGGCCGCGAAGCTTGGTGAACGAAGCGGGCTAGTCGCGCGTTGCGAACACCGACGTCCGCCAGTACCGCAGTTCCTCGATCGACTCGCGGATGTCGGCGAGCGCGCGGTGGCCCTTCTGCTTCTCCGGCCGCCCGTCGTACTGCTTCGGGTACCAGCGCTTCGCGAGCTCCTTGATCGAGGAGACGTCGATCGCGCGGTAGCTGAGGTGCGCGTCGAGCTTCGGCATGTAGGCGGCGATGAAGCGCCGGTCGGTGCCGATCGAGTTGCCGCAGATCGGGTGCAGACCCTTCGTCGGGCAGTGCTTGCGCACGAACGCGAGCGTCTTGCGCTCAGCCTCTTCCACGGTGATCTCCGAAGCGCGCACGCGCTCGGTGAGTCCGCTCTTCGCGTGCATCTCCTGGACTATGCGCACCATCTGCGACAGTTCGGCTTCGGTCGCGTGGACGACGAGGTCCGGCCCCTCGGCGACCAGGTCGAGGTTCGAGTCGGTGACGATCGTCGCGATCTCGAGGACGACGCACGTCGCTGGGTCGAGGCCCGTCATCTCCATGTCGATCCAGACGAGTCGGTCGCCCTTCTTCGGCTTCTTCGGCATGGGCGATGTGTAGCAGGCGCCGGCGACGGAGCGCAGGGCGGGCGTGCCGTTCACGCGCCGCGGACCGGCGGCAGCAGCGCGAACCCGGCGAGGAAGAGGAGCGGCGTCCCGAACCAGACGAGCTGGAGCGGGTGCATGCCGAACGACGAGCACGACCAGGGCGTGTCGACGAGGGTCGCCGCGACGAGCGCGACGCCCGCCGCGAGCGCGCCGCCCGTCCATCGCCACGCGCGGCGCCGCGTCGCGATCGCGGCGGCGAAAAGGAGCGGCAGCGAGAGCGCGACGAACTCGTGGACCCCGCTCGGGAAGTTGCGGAACTGCCGGAACGCGACCGGCGCGAGCACGTGGACCGATCGCTCCTTCAGCTCGAGCTTCGTCCCGTCGGCGCGCGTGATCGTCCGGGTCGTCGCACTGCTGCTCGAGTGCATGGGCCCCGTCTCGTACTCGCCCGCCTCGTCGCTCGGACCGTCGCCGTATCTCACCTCGTAGCCGGCGATCGACGGCACGAGGAGGTGCGCGGCGAGGAGGATCACCGTTGCAGCGGCGCCGAAGATGGCGGCGAGCCGCGTTCGTCCCCGATCCACCTCCTCGCGCGGCAGCGACTCGCCCGGCGGCAGGCGCACGGGACCGGGCAGGAGCGCGAAGGCCGCGAGCACCGCGATCGACGACGAGAGCCACACCCAGTAGCCCGGGTGCAGGCGCTTGATCCCCTCGAAGCCGGGCACGGCCCCGATCAGCGCGAAGAGCGCGACCGTCACCGACGCGGTGACGATCCCGATCCAGCGCGCCCACACCGAGCGGAACCAGACGGCGGACGCCCACAGGACGAACGCGGCCGCGAGGAACACGTTGTTCGCGCCGGTCGGGCCGTACGAGATCGCGCACGTCCAGCCGTCCACGTGGATCGTGCGGTCATCGTGGATCTTCGTGACGCCCGGCAGCGAGAGCGAGACGACGAATGCGAGCGTGCCGAGGGCGAGCAGCAGCGCGGAGAGGCTGGTGCGAACGCGGCGAGTGCGGTCGTCCATCTGGGCGAAGCACACCCTACCGCCTGCGCGGCGACCGCACCCCGCCTCGCTGTCTAGAAACCCGACGGGTCCGGGGCGCCCCGCTCTCGCGCGACGCCCCGCCCCGAAAGGGTTTCTAGTACCGGTAGTTGTCGGCCTTGTACGGCCCCTCGACCGGCACGTTGATGTAGTCGGACTGCTCCCTGGTGAGCTTCGTCAGGTTCGCGCCGAGCTTCGCGAGCTGCAGGCGCGCGACCTTCTCGTCGAGGTGCTTCGGCAGCACGTAGACGCCGACCGGGTACTTGCCCTGGTTGGTGAAGAGCTCGATCTGCGCGATGACCTGGTTCGAGAAGCTGGAGCTCATCACGAAGCTCGGGTGGCCCATCGCGCAGCCGAGGTTGAGCAGGCGTCCCTCGGCGAGGATGGTGATCTTCTTCCCGTTCGGCCAGACGACCTGGTCGACCTGCGGCTTGATGTTCACGCGCTTCAGCTTCTTGTCGTTGAACACGGAGGCGACGGCGATCTCGCTGTCGAAGTGGCCGATGTTGCCGACGATCGCCTGGTTCTTCATCGCGTCCATGTGCTTGCGCGTGATGACGTCCTTGCAGCCCGTCGCCGTGATGAAGATGTCCCCCTTCGGTGCGATCTCGTCCATCGTCACGATCTCGTAGCCCTCCATCGCCGCCTGCAGCGCGCAGATGGGGTCGATCTCGGTGACGACCACGCGCGCGCCCTGTCCGCGGAAGGCGTGCGCGCAGCCCTTGCCCACGTCGCCGTAGCCGGCGATCACGACGACCTTGCCGGCGATCATGACGTCGGTGGCGCGCTTCACGCCGTCGATGCCCGACTCGCGGCAGCCGTAGAGGTTGTCGAACTTCGACTTCGTCACCGAGTCGTTCACGTTGAAGGCGGGCACCTTCAGCTTGCCCTCCCTGTGGAGCTGGTAGAGGCGGTGGACGCCGGTCGTCGTCTCCTCGGAGATGCCGACGATGTCCTTCAGGAGCTTCGGGAACTTCTCGTGGACGAGCACCGTCAGGTCGCCGCCGTCGTCGAGGATCATGTTCGGGCCGAGGCCCCGGGCGAACTCGAGCGTCCTCTCGGTGCACCACCAGTACTCCTCCTCGGTCTCGCCCTTCCAGGCGAAGACCGGGACGCCGCTCGCCGCGATCGCGGCCGCCGCGTGGTCCTGCGTGCTGAAGATGTTGCAGGAGGCCCAGCGCACCTCGGCGCCGAGGGCGACGAGCGTCTCGATGAGGACGGCCGTCTGGATCGTCATGTGGAGCGAGCCCGCGATGCGCGCACCCTTCAACGGCTGCCGCTTCGCGTACTCGGCGCGGATCGCCATGAGGCCGGGCATCTCCGACTCGGCGATCTCGATCTCCTTCCTGCCGAACACGGCGAGGGAGAGGTCCTTCACCTTGAAGTCGTCCTTCGACTTCGCCTTCTGCTTCGCGGACTTCACGGCGGTGCTCGTCATCGGTTTCTCCTCAAAGACGCCCGCGCCGCGCCGGACACGATGCCGAGGGCGAGCAGCGGGACGAGACGTGGTATCGATCGCGCCCGCGCGGTGCGGGCGCCGTTCTGTGCGTGGGACGGGGACGGGGTCTCGACGATGCGCACGGCGCCGAGGCCGGCCGACTGCATCGTCGCGACGAGCTCAACCCTCGTGAATCCGGCGAAGCCGCGCCCGAGGCGCTCGACGAGGGTCGTGTCGCCGTGCGCGAGGACGTCGGCGACGACGACGCGTCCGCCCGGCTTCACCGCGCGCGCGCACCGCACGAGCGTCGCGACGGGGTCGGACGTCTGACGCAGCGCGAGCGAGAGCACGAGCGCGTCGGCCCACCGGTCGGGCACGGGCAGGTCCTCGATCCGGCCGCGGCGGACCTCGACGTTCGGGAGATCGGCGGCCCGTTCGCGCGCGCGCGCCGCCATGGCGGCCGATCGCTCGACCGCGACGACCTGTCCGCCCTCGCCCGCCACCGCGGAGAACCACGGGAGCGAGGCGCCCGTCCCGGCTCCGGCGTCGACGATCCGCATCCCCGCGGGAACGAGGAGCGACGCGATCTGCGGCGCGGAGAGCTGTCCGCCGAGGAGTTCGCCGCGCAGCGTGTCCCAGTCGGCGGCGAGGCCGTCGAAGAGCGCCTCGCGGTCTCCCTCACGGTCACGCCGGACGCGCTCCAGGCGTTCGAGGTCCGCCCCGTGCCCGAACCCGGGGTCGCGCACCGCCGCGAGGACCACGCCGAGGAGCGGCGCAGACCCCGCGCGCGGTTCGGTCGCGACGCGCAGGAACAACCGCACGCCCTCGGACCGCTCCTCGACGAAGCCCGCGTCGCGGAGCGTCGCCACGTGCCGGGAGACCGAGCTCTGCGTCATGTCCGTGGCCGTCGCGAGCTCGCCGACGTTGAGCTCGGCCTTGTCGAGGAGCCTGAGCAGGCGCAGACGCGAGGGATCCGCGGCGGCGCGCAGGGCGGTCAGGGGGTGCGTCCCGGCTTTCATGTCTCGTTGTGCATGGAAGCATATGACGTGCCGACGGCACCCGTGCCGCTTTTCCCCGGGGCCGGGACCGAGCGCATTCCGCACGAGCCCGGATCGAGGTCGCGCTAACGTTCGCCACCCGGATGCGCCGCCCCTCCCGCCTCCTCCTCGGCCTCGCCCTCTGCGCCGCATCGGGCGCCGGAGCCCGCGGCGACGATCCTGTGAAGCCCGCCCCGCCCGGAGAGCCGCCGCCCGGACAGGCGCCGCCGGCGCAGCCTCCCGCGAAGAAGGCCGACGGACCTCCCGCCGATCCGGTCCGCGAGCAGCTCTTCCAGGACAAGGCCGCGGAGGACGCCCTCGTCCTCGTGATGAAGCCCGGCGTCGCCGACGTGATGGAGGGCCTCGACCGCCTGGCGAAGGTCAAGTCCACGAAAGTCACCGGCGCAGTGATCGACACGGTGCTCGCACGCACCGAGAAGCACGTGGCCGAGTTCGCCGGCTTCGCGCTCTCCTGCGCCGACTCCGAGGGCACCCTCAGGGAGATGACAGCCCGCCTCGCGGGTCCGAAGGCGATCAAGAACGATCAGCTCGAGCAGATGGCGGCGCTGCTCGCGGACATCCCCGCGGCCGAGGCGGACAAGCTCCTCGCGCACGGCCGCCTCCTCGGCAGCACCGACGTGTCGGTCCGCCGGGAGGCGATCCGCGGCCTCGGCGCGCACCGCAGCGCTCTCGGGATCGAGACGACGATCGCGGTGCTCTCCTCCACGGACGCGTGGACCCGGAACGTGGCCTGCACGGCGCTCGGGCGCATCGGCGACAAGCGAGCCGTGGCGCCGCTCCTCGGACTCCTCGAGCAGCGGGACGGCGGCACCGCGGGGTTCGCGGCGATCGCGCTGGGGCGCATCGAGGACGAGCGGATCTTCCCCGAGGTCGCCTCCCGCCTCGCCGGCGGCAACCCGACGGACAAGGGAAAGGCGCTCGTCGCGGCGGCGCGTCCGGCGCACGCCGAGCGGCTGGTGTCGATGGTCCGCGGCGGGAGCAACGACGCGAAGGTCGCCGCCTGCGCGGCACTCGGGAAGATCCGCGACCGGTCGCTCGAGACCCAGAAGCAGCTCCTCGACACCATGTTCGGCGACTCCGACCGGTGGGTCCGCGCCGCGGCGTTCCACGCGCTCGGCCTGTGCGTCACGCCGGAACTGGCGCCCATCCTCGGCAAGCGCATGGGTCAGAAGGACGAGGAGAAGCTCCGCTACCTCTACGAGATCGCGGGCGACATCTCGGCGAAGGAGTGCGTCCCCGAGATCGAGGACGCGATGTGGGCCCAGCGCAACGACGTGCTGCGCCGTATCGCGATCGACTCGTTCTGGCGCATCCGCGATCCGGCGTCGATGTCGGCCGTCGAGGACAAGATCAGGAAGGCGACCGGCAAGTCGGTAGAGCGCGCGGCCGAGGTGCTCGCGCTGCGCCGCAACCGCAACGGCTTCGACCTCGCAGTGGAGATGGTCGCCGCGCACAAGAACGGCAGCCGCGAGCAGTTCCTCTTCGAACTCGCCCTCGAAAAGCAGACGGGGCACTTCTTCGGACCGGTCGTCACGACCTGGCGCGAGTGGATCGAGAAGAACCCGAAGTTCTTCGAGAAGGAGCAGGCGGCGGTCGAGCGATCGAAGTGGCGCGAGGAGTTCCTGAAGGAGAACAGCGGCACGAACGTCACGCCCGCCACCGAGGAGTCGGTGCAGAACGCGCTCGACTACCTCGCGCGGCACCAGGCGCCCGACGGGTGCTTCGACCAGCAGGAGTTCCTCGGCCTGTGCTCGAAGAAGGACGGCTGCCCCACCGCGGCGGGTGCCCGCGTACAGATGGATCCGGTCGGCACGACTGCGCTCTGCACGCTCGCCTACTTCGGCGCCGGGTGCAGCCCGTCGGGTGGCCGGTACCGCGGTGTCCTCGCTCGCGCCCTCGAGTACCTGCTCTCCCGGCAGATGCCGATCGGCGACTACGCCGCCAACGATCTGATCGGCGGATACAACCGCCCGATCGCCCTCTAGGCCTACGCCGAGGCCGCGATGGACGCCGTCGAGAGCCAGGAGTACCTGCCGTTCGTGCAGCGCGGCGTGGACTTCCTCGCGAACATCCAGGCGGACAAGGCCGGCTGGCGCTACCGCGTCGTCGACAACGCGAACGACACGTCGGTCGTCGCGTGGGTGCTCTTCGCCTCGAAGGCCGCCGAGAAGGCGCACGCGCGCGTCCGGCGCTCGATCTTCGAGGGATGCGACCTCGTCCTCGCGCGCGACTCGACCCGCCCGCTGACCGAGCGCGAGGACTACGAGGCCGACATCAAGATCGACCCGAACTACGCGCACGACGTGAGCTACGGGAAGCCCTACTACGAGTTCCACACCGGGTACCAGGACGCCGCCTTCACCAAGAACCAGGCCACGACGCCGATCGGCCTCATGAGCCGTATCCTGCTCGGCTACCGGCGCTCGCACCCGTTCTGCATCGGCAGCGCGAACACGATCCTCTCGAAGCAGATGCCACCGCTCCCCAAGAAGGCGGGCGAATGGAGCGCCTACAAGCTCGACTACCAGTACCCCATGTACTTCCTCTATTACGCGACGCTCGCGACGCACCAGATGGGCGGGAAGTTCTTCAGCCAGTGGGACAAGGTGCTCCGCGAGATCCTCCCCGCCGTCCAGGACAAGACCGGCTGCCAGCGCGGTTCCTGGCCGACGTGGAACCTCGACGGCATCTTCGGCCGTCTCTACACGACCGCGATCAGCGCGATGACGCTCGAGACGTACTACCGCTACGCGCCGATCCTCGCGGACTGACGTCAGCGCGCCGCGGCAGCGCGCGGCACGACGAGGGCGAGGAGTGCCGCCGCCGCGAGTGCCAGCGCGGCGCCGACCACGAACGCAGCGGCGGAGCCGTGCGCGTCCCAGACGAGCCCGAAGAGGACGGACGCCGGAAGCGTCCCGATGCCGACGACGGCGTTGAACCAGCCGAACGCGGCGCCCCGGCGCGCGGCGGGCGCGAGGTCGGCGACGAGCGCCTTCTCGGTCCCCTCGGTGAGCCCGAAGAAGATGCCGTATGCGAGGAAGAGGGCCCACACATGCCACGTCGCCGACGCGGCCGCGAGTCCCGCGTAGACCGCTGCGAACCAGATCCAGCCGGCGAACAGCAGCGGACGGCGGCCGACGCGGTCGGAGAGGGCGCCGGCCGGCGTGCTCGACACGGACTTCACGACGTGCAGTGCGGCCCAGAGGAGCGGAATCGACACGGCAGGCACGCCGAGTTGCGTCGCGCGCAGCAGCAGGAACGCGTCGGTGCAGTTGCCGAGCGTGAACACGAAGAGCACCGCGAGATAGCGCCAGAACGCGCGGCCCAGGCGGACGTCCGCGGCGGACGGAACCGGCGGAGCGGCCGGCGTCGTCAGGACGACCGCGCGCGGCGCCTCGGCGACGAAGACGACGAGCACGACGACCGAGAGCACTCCCGGCACCGCCGCGAGCCAGAACACGTCGCGGACGCCGAGCCCGAGGCCCGCCATCAGCGCCCAAGCGAGGAGCGGGCCGAGGACGGCGCCCGCATGGTCCATCGCGCGGTGGAATCCGAACGCCCGTCCGCGGACCGCTGGATCGACCGAGTCCGCGATCAGCGCGTCGCGCGGCGAGGTGCGGATGCCCTTGCCCACGCGGTCCGTCACGCGGACGGCGAGCACGTGCGACGCCGTCGTCGCCGCCGCGACGAGCGGCCGCGCGACCGTGGCGATGACGTATCCCGCCACGACGAGCGGCTTGCGGCGCGGCACCCGGTCCGAGATCCACCCGCTCGCGAGTTTCAGCGCCGACGCCGTCGCCTCCGCCGCTCCCTCGATCACGCCGACGAACGCGGCCGCGGCGCCGAGCGTGCCGATGAGGAAGGCCGGCAGCAGCGGGTAGATCATCTCGCTCGAGACGTCGGTCAGGAACGAGACCGCACCGAGCGCGCGGACGTTGCGCGGGAGCGCACGGGGAGTTGCTGCGTCGGGCGGCGAGGTCGTCACCGGGCCGAGGATCGCACGGAAGCGGCCTACTCGGGCCGCATCAACGGGAAGAGCACCGCGTCGCGCAGGTTCTCCTGCCCCGAGAGCAGGGTGACGAGACGGTCGACGCCCATGCCCCATCCCGACGTCGGCGGCATGCCGTGCTCCATGCAGACGAGGTAGTCGTCCTCGGTCTCCATCGCCTCTTCGTCGCCGCCCGCCTTGTTCGCGGCCTGCTCCTCGAAGCGCGCGCGCTGATCGTCGGGATCGACGAGTTCGGAGTACGCGTTCACGACCTCCCACCCGTTGACCAGGAGCTGGAAGCGGTCGGTGATGCCGGGGTCGGCGTCGCTGCGCCGCGCGAGCGGCGAGAGCTCGATCGGGTGGCCGATGATGAAGCACGGCTGCACGAGTCCGGGGCGGACCGTCTTCTTGTAGATGTGATCGACGAGGCTGGCGTAGGCCATCTTGTTGATGTCCTCGTCCGCGTGACCGTTCGCACGGATCCACGCGCGGAGCGCCTCGGGGTCGCGCGTCTCGCGGACGTCGATGCCCGTCTTCTCGCGGATGAGGTCCACGATCCGGTGCCGCGGCCACTCAGCCGAGAAGTCGATCTCGACCGTGCCGTGGCCCTGGTAGCCGGGGCGCGTGACCTTGAGCGTGCCCAGACACTCCTGCAAGGCGCTCTGCAAGAGCGCCTGGGTGAAGCGCATGTTGTCTTCGAAGTTCCAGTAGGCGGCGTAGTACTCGAGCATCGTGAAGTCCTGGAGATGCGAAGGGTCCATGCCCTCGTTCCGGAAGCACCGCGCGAACTCGTAGACCTTCTCGTACCCGCCGACGACGAGGCGCTTGAGATATGTCTCCGGCGCGATGCGCAGCGTGACGTCGAGGTCGAGCGCGTTGTGGTGCGTGAAGAACGGCTTCGCGAGCGCACCCGAGGCCTTGGCACAGAGGATCGGCGTCTCCACCTCCTCGAAGCCGTGCGCGTCGAGGTAGTTGCGGATCGAGCGCGTGAGCTTCGTGCGCAGGCGGAAGCGGTCGCGCGTCGCGTCGTTCGTCAGCAGATCGAGGTAGCGCTGGCGGTAGGTGATCTCGGTGTCGGCGACGCCGATCCACTTGTCGGGGAGCGGGCGCAGCGCCTTCGCGAGGATCACGGCTTCCTGCGCGTCGAGCGTCTTCTCGCCGGTCCTCGTCGTCCACATGACGCCCTTGACGCCGAGGAAGTCGCCGAGGTCGAGTGCGTCGCGCATCACCGCGAGTTGCGCCTCGGAAAGCGTCGGCAGGCGAAGGCTGATCTGCAGGCGGCCGCTCCTGTCCTGGAGCGTGAGGAAGATCATCTTCTTCGAGATGACGCGCAGCAGCATCACGCGCCCGGCAAGGCAGACGCCTTCGACCGCGTCGGCGAGCGGCTTCGCCTCTTCCAGCGTGTGCGTCCGCGGGAAGCGGTCGGGGTAGGGGTTCACGCCCGCCGCGCGGAGTGCGTCGCGCTTCTGCCGCCGGGCGAGGATCTGATCTTCGGCCATGATTCGGCGGACTCTAGCGGAGAGACGCCGGGGCGCCTGCGTTCCGTCGCGCCGTCGGGTTCCCGCTCAGCGCTTCCGGCGCGCGGCCTTCCGAACCGGAGCGGCGGTCTTCGTCCGGCTCTTCTTCCGGCGAGGCACCGCCGCCTTCTCCGACACGCGCCCCTCGCCCGCGTCGAGCGCCCGCCGCCGCTCGAGCTTCTCCACGTCGACGAGATCCTGCGGCCGCCCGACGAGGCGCTTGTTGTGGATGAGGTCGTCCATGCCGAGCACGGGCGCCATGACGCGCCCGAGTGGGCGCTGGACGCGGTTCTCCCACGCGCCCGCGAAGTCGAGTCCGTCGACCGCCGTCAGGATGTCCACGCGAACCGGGGGGGCGCCGAACTGCAACCACGGCCCGGGAGTGGCCAGATCCTTCGGCGTGATGTTGCCGAGCGGCACCCCGAATTCGGCGAGCGCCCGCCACGCGCGCGCGGCATTCGCCGGAGTCGCGTCGACCCAGAGATCGAGATCCTTCGTGGGCCGCAGCGGAACGTGACTACCGAACGCGTAGCCGCCGACGACGAGGAACCGGACGCCGCGCGCGATGAAGAGTGACAGGAGATCCTCGAAGTCGGAGTGCATCGACGTCGGTTCCATGCAGTGCCCACGTTTCCCGGGAGTGTTCCCACGTGAAGTTGAGGCCGTCCATCGGGTCGAGTTGGTCCCAGAATGCGTTGCTCGCCGCCTCGTGCTCGGCCCAGGTGGTGCCTTTCACGACCTTCCATCCGGGCCTCGTCGCCATGGCCCCATGTTAGCGACCGGCCGCAATCCGTCCCGCATCGCCCGCCCTGCGCCGCCCCGGCGCGGGCCGTGGTCCTACAGTCCCGCGGCCTTCGCGGCGTCCGCGATCTCGCGGTTCAGGCGGACGTTCTTCAGCATTGCGTCGCGGCACTCCGGAGGGTTGAGCGCGAGGACGTCGTCGAGCAGGGCCTTCGCCGCTGCGAGATGGACGCGGTCGCCGGTGGCGTGGAAGAGCGCCAAGAGGACTTCCATCCGCGTCTGGGCGTGGAACTCCGGCGCGAGGCGTTCGAGGGCCCGGACGGCGGCGTTCGGGTCGCCGCCCGGCAGCGCCGCGAGATGCGCCAGCGCGCGAGCCTCCTTGTCGGGCGCGCCCGAATCGACGGCGGCGGCGCGCGCCGAGTCGAGGACCGTGCGCGCCTCGTCGATGCGCCCCGAACGGGCGAGCAACGCGCCGAGCATCGCGCGGCACGACGCGGCCTCCACGCGGTCGCCGATCGAATCGAGAACGTCGATCGCCTCGCGCATGCCGAGCTCCGCGTCTGCCAGGCGGCCTTCGGTCCAGTTGACGTCGGCCAGCACCGTGAGCAGCCAGCCGGTGACCTGACGCAGGCCGATGCGGCGCGTCAGGTCGAGCCCCTCGCCGAGACGGACACGCGCCTCGTCGGTGCGGCCGAGGGACAGGAGCGCTCCGGCCACGTTGACCAGCGCGATCGACTCGCCCTGGCGATGGCCGATCTCGCGCGCGAGGACGACCCACCTCTCCGCAATCGAGCGCCACTCCTCGAACCGGCCGGCCGACGCGGAGATCCCGCCGAGGTTTCCCGTGGCGATCGACTCGCCGAGCCGGTCACCGATCGCCCGCGCGAGCTCGACCTGTCGGCGGTGGTGTCGCGCCGCCTCCGCGTGACGTCCCAACTGATCCAGGATGACTCCGAGGTTGCCGCTCGCGTTGGCCTCGGAGCGCAGGTTCGAGCTCTCCCGCGCGAGGGCGAGCGCCCGATCGAGGTGCGCGAGCGCCTCCTCGAGACGGCCGAGCACGAGGAGGGCATTGCACAGGTCCGCGCGCGACAGCCCCTCCTGACCGCGGTCCGCGGATTCGATCGCAAGCGCAAGTCCGCGCTCGAAGTGCGCCTGCGCCTCACCGACACGGCCTCTCTGCAAGACGAGGTTGCCGAGGCTGCTGGAGACGCGGGACTCGGTCGGCCGGTGGCCGGTCTTCCGTGCGAGGTCGAGCGCCGCCAGGAGCGGCGGCTCCGCCTCGGAGTAGCGCGCGAGGAGATGGAGGTTCCACCCGAGGTCGGTGAGCGCGCGGCACAGAAGTTCCGGCACGTCCGCGCTCCGCGCGACCGCGACCGCCTCCTCGAGCGTCGCAATCCCCTCGTCCCGGCGGCCGAGGAAGTCGAGCCGTCTCCCGAGCCGGATCAGCAGTTCGCAGCGCGCGCGGCCTGAGACGAGCCCCGGCGTCGCGAGCGCGCGTTGCGCGAGCCGCGCCGTCGCGTCGTTCAGGTATCCGCTCTCGAGGTGCGTGAGCGCCGCGGCGAGGTACCGAAGCGCTCGCGCGCCCTTCCCGCCTCGCAGGAAGTGCTCCGCGAGATCCACGCAGAGCGCGCCGCCGAGTTCCTTCGGCTCCTTCTCCGCGGCGCCGCCCTGCGCCTCGAGAGCCGACGCGATCGCCGCGTGGTACTCCTCGCGCAGCATCTCGGGCATTCCGCCGTAGAGCGCCTCCTGCACCTGGTGGTGGTCGAAGACGAACCGGCGGCCCGCCGACCGGACGAGACGGTGCGCCTTCTCGACGTGCGCGAGGCGCTGGAGGAGCGGGATCGTTCCGACGCCGAGCACCGCCGCGACGAGCGCCGGGTCGAACTCGAAGCCGAGACACGACGCCACGTCGAGCGCGTTGCGCTGGTCCTGGTCGAGATCCGCGACGCGCGCCTGGACGAGATCGAGCACGGAGGAGGGGATCTGGATGTCTGCGATGACGCGCGTCGTCGCCCACGTCCCGTCGTCCCGCTTCGTGATGAACTGCCCCTCGCGCAGACCCCTCAGGATCTCGAACACGAAGAACGGGTTCCCGTCGGACTTGACCGCGATCCGCCCGGAGAGCTCTTCCGCGAGGTGCTCGCTCTTCAGCGTGTCGGCGAGGAGGCGCACGAGGTCCTTCGGTCCGAGTCGCGGGAGCGCGATCCGCGACGCGCCGATCCGCTCGATGCTCCCGAGCCACTTCGGATCGACGCCCGGCCGCGCCGTGCCGACGAGGAGGACCCGGTGCCCCGGCACCGCCATCGCGAGCGCCGCGAAGAGTGCCCGCCCCTCTTCGGGCGCGAAGTGGAGGTCATCGACGAGCACGATCGTCGGACGCTCGGCGGCGAGGGCTCGCGTCGCGTGGACGAAGACCGTCTGCAGCGAGTCCTTCGTCAGGGGCTCGACGCCGGCAGGCGTCGTCTCGCCGCGCAGGAGCGCCGCGAACGCGGGCACGAGCACCGGCGTCGCCTTCAGGTAGTCCTTCAGCGTCTCGCCGAGGTCGGCGTCGCCGAACTGCTCCCGGTACGCGGTCGAGAAGGCGCCCGACGCCGTCGCGGCGCCGCCCGGCGGGTAGCTGCCGTAGAGGAAGTTGAATTCACGGCCCCGCTGAGGCAGCAGGCCCACGAATTCATCCACCAGTCTGGACTTGCCGATCCCGGGCTCTCCCTCGATCACCACCACCTGTCCGTCGCCTGCACACGCCGTCTCGAAGAGCGTCGTCAGTTTCGCGAGTTCCGTGCTGCGTCCGTAGACGGCCGTCTCCCGCGGGATGCGGATGCGGCGCAGGGGCCGCTTCGTCTCGGCGCGGATCGCCTGCGTGCGCGTCTTCCACCAGGACGAGCCCTCGCCCTCCTCCAGCACGCGCAGGAGTTCCGCCGCGCCCGCGAACCGGTCCTCGCGCCGCTTCGCGAGCAGCGTGTGGACCACCTCCTCGAAGAACGGCGAGAGCTGAGGGTTGACCTCGCCCGCCCGGCGCGGCGCGTCGTCGAGCACCTTGCGCATCACGCCGCGGAAGTCGTCCGCGTGGTACGGGTGCTGCGCCGTCGCCAGCTCGTAGAGGATGAGACCGAGCGCGTGGAGGTCAGCGCGGTGGTCGACGTCGGACGGCGAGCGGAACTGCTCCGGCGATGCGTACTCGACGCTCCCGACGAAGGCGCCCGTCTGCGACAACCGCCGAGCCTCATCGTTCAGCCGCGCGACGCCCAGGTCCATCACCTTGACGACCTGCCTCTTGGTGATGAGCACGTTGTCCGGCTTCATGTCCCGGTGGACGACGCCCGCCGCGTGGATCGCCGCCAAGCCCTTCGACACCTCGCGGCCGATGTGGCGGCAGAGTTCCTCGGGAACCAGTGAGAGCTCCGCGGAGAGCGCGCGCAGCGTCTGCCCCTCGACGTACTCCATCACGAGGAAGTCGATGCGACTCCCCCCTGACATCAGCGAATCACAGTCGAGGGTCCGCACGACGTTCTCGTGGACGATCGACTTCCCGATCTCGGCCTCGCGCAGGAAGCGCCTGAAGAAGCCCTCGGTCTCGAGCAGGTGCGCGTGGACGACCTTCAGCGCCACCGTCACACCGGAGTCGAGCCCTGCGACCCGGCGCGCGGTCGTCGCGCGGTAGACCCTGCCCATCCCGCCCGAGCCGATCTCGGCGTCGATCCGGTACGGACCGAGCGACGTGCCGATCAAGGGAACCACCTCCCGGACGGCCCCCATCCTCGCAGAGGCCCGCGCGCCTGCGCCACCGGTGCGTTCGGGGACGGTCCTGACTTTCGCACTTTTCCGCGGCGCGCCGGCCCCGTGGAAGTCGCCACGCTCGAAAAGTCCGAAAGTCAGGACCGTCCCCGGGCGCTCACTCCGCCCAACCGGCGCCGCACGCGAGGCACCGCGCGACGCGGAGGTCGGGGCCGACGTCGGCGCCGCACGCGGTGCAGCGCCCGCCGGGCCAGCGACGGCGGCGGCGCGCGAGCAGCACGAGGAAGACCGCCGGGCCGAGCATCAGGACGCCGCCCGCGACGCCGAGGAGGATCGTCCAGAACGTGCCCCGCGCGCAGACGCAGTCCTCCTTGCGCCGCGCGAGCAGGTCGAGGGGCACCCCGGAGAGCACCTCGACGACCGTGCCGGCGAAGAGGACGGTCGCGACGCGCGTGAGACCGTCGTCAGTCGACGCGGACCTCCTCACGAACGCGGCGAGGAGAGGCGTCGAGACGATCCACGTCGTCCCGAACATCGCGAGAAGGGTCCACGCGAACGGCTCGCTGTAGGACTCGTCCAGGCCGCCGAGGTCGATCATCACGCCGGCCGTCCCGGCGAGGGTCCCGGCGACCAGCATCGCGACGACGAGTCCGCCGACCGAGACGCTCCAGTACAGGTTCACGGGCCGCCTCGACGCCGTGGGCTCCCGGACCGGATGGAGGAAGAGCCACTGGAAGAGCGAGACGACCGCGAGCGTGCCGAACATCCAGAACGGGTACTCGTCGTCGGTGATCACGTCGCCGTACTCGGAGACCTTCCCGTCGAACACGACGAGCACGAACAGCGGGAAGAGGAGGTAGACCGCTGCCGCCTGGCCGATCCACCAGGTGACGAGCCACCGCCGCTTCGCTCTCGCGGAGACTCCGTCCACGCCCGCCGACCTCCCGCGTCCGAACCAACGTGTCCCGCGCCGGTTCCTGACACGCACGTGAACGGCGGGGCGGCGGTTAGGCTACCGGCGACACACGGCAGGAGGGCACAGCGATGGGTCTCTGGGACAGCATCAAGCGCGAACTGATCGACATCGTCGAGTTCATCGACCCGACGAACAACACGCTCGTCCACCGGTTCGACCGCGCCGCCAACGAGATCAAGAACAACGCGAAGCTCGTGGTCCGCGAGGGCCAGGCCGCGGTCTTCGTCAACGAAGGCAAGATGGCCGACGTGTTCCAGCCGGGCACGTACACGCTGAACACGCAGAACATGCCCATCCTGTCCCGCCTCCTCGGCTGGAAGTACGGCTTCGAGAGCCCCTTCAAGGCCGAGGTCTACTTCGTCCGGACGACGCGCTTCACCGACCAGAAGTGGGGCACCAAGAACCCCGTGATGATGGAGGACCCGCAGTACGGGCCCGTCTTCCTGCGCGCCTTCGGCACGTACGTCTTCCGCGTGAAGGACCCGGGCAGCTTCGTGAAGGGCGTCGTCGGCACCGACGGCAGCTTCACGGTCGAGGAGATCAACGAACAGCTCCGGAACCTGATCGTCTCGCGGTTCGCGCACTCGCTCGGCGAGGCGCAGCTCCCGATCATGAAGCTCCTCTCGAACTACGACGAGCTGGCGCAGGTCATCTCCGAACGCACGAAGGGCGAGTTCGACGAGTACGGCATCGAGGTGCTGAACCTCCTCGTGGAGAACATCTCCCTCCCCGAGGACCAGCAGGAGACGCTGAAGAAGCGCATGGCGATGCAGACGCTCGGCAACGTCAACACCGATCTGCGCGCCTTCACCCAGTTCCAGACCGCGCAGTCGATCCCCGACGCGGCGAAGAACCCCGGCGGACTCGCCGCGGTCGGCGTCGGACTCGGCATGGGGATGGGCATGGCCGGGCAGATGAACCAGGCCTACGCGGGTCCGCCCCCGATGCCCGCCTCGACGCAGTGGTTCGCAGGTCTCGGCGGCCAGCAGGCCGGCCCGTTCGACGCGACGGCGCTCCAGGTGCACGTCTCCGCCGGGCGGCTCACGCGCGATACGCTCGTCTGGAAGAACGGCATGGCGAACTGGGTGCCCGCCGGGCAGGTGCCCGAGCTGTCCGCGCTCTTCGGCCATGTCCCGCCCCCGCTCCCGCGGTGACCGAGGACTCCCCCGCAGTCGGCGCGCGCCAGTTCAAGTGCAAGCAGTGCGGCGCGCGCCTCGAATTCGCGCCGGGCGAGGACGCGCTCGTCTGCCCGTACTGCGCCGCGAAGAACGAGATCGAAGCGCCGGCCGCGCCGGTCGGAGAGCTCGACTTCGAGAAGGCACTCGCCGAAGCCGAGGGCGCGGCCGTCACGCACGAGGTGCTCACGGTCAAGTGCCGCGAGTGCGGCGCCGAGTCAACTCTCCCGCCGAACGTGACGTCGGCGCCGTGCCCGTTCTGCGGATCGGGTCTCGTGTCCACCGCGCAGAGCAAGAAGGAGATCAAGCCGGGCGCCGTCCTGCCCTTCCACGTGAAGCGCGAGGCGGCGAGCGCCGCGTTCGCGAAGTGGATCGCGAAGCTCTGGTTCGCGCCGAGCGACCTGAGACGCCTCGCCAAGGTCGAGGGCACGCTGAACGGCGTCTACGTCCCCTACTGGACCTACGACTGCGGCACGACGACCGACTACGTCGGCCAGCGCGGCGAGGTCTACTACACGACCGAGACGTACACCACGACCGTGAACGGACGTCCGCAGGTCCGCACGCGGCAGGTGCGGCACGTGCGCTGGTACCCGGCGAGCGGCCGCGTGCGAAACTCGTTCGACGACGTCCTCGTCCGCGCGACGACGTCGCTGCCCGCGAAACAGCTCGACGCGCTCGAGCCGTGGGACCTCGCGAACCTCGTCCCCTACCGCGACGAGTACCTCTCGGGCTTCCGCACCGACAGCTACCAGGTGGACCTCGCGGGCGGCTTCACCGCGGCGCAGTCGATCATGGAGCCGCAGATCCTCGCGACGGTCCGCCGCGACATCGGCGGCGACGAGCAGCGCATCCACTCGTGGCAGGCCGAGTACCGCGACATCACGTTCAAGCACGTGCTCTTCCCCGTGTGGATCAGCGCGTACCGCTATCGCACGAAGATCTACCGCCTCCTCGTGAACGCGCGCACCGGCGAGGTGCAGGGCGAGCGTCCGTGGAGCGTGGCGAAGATCGCGCTCCTCTCCGTCGGCGTGATCGCGGCGATCGCGATCGCGGTGGCGGCGTCGCAATGAGCCGGACTACAGCGTCTTCGGCCGGTCGTCCGTCGTGCCCATGCTGCGGATGTGCTCGAGGATCACCTTCGCCTCGTCGGAGTTGATCTCCTCGCTCACCTCGGCCATGCACGAGAGCTGGCGCGCGGCCTCCTGGAGGATGTTCTTCGCGCCGGGATAGCGCGGGTCGATCTCGAGGATGCGCGTCAGCGCGATCGCTGCGCGTGCGGGCTCGTTCTGCGACATGCGCAATTCGACGAGCGCCGAGAGTGCGTGCAGCTTGTCGTCGCGGCGGCCGGTCGCGAGGAGCACCTCGCAGAACTCGTCGAGGAGGTCGGCGTCGGTCGGGTTCTTCTCCACGGCCTCGCGGAAGAACTCGACCGCCTGGTCCACGTTGCCCGATCCGCGGTGGAGCAGCGCCGCGCGGTGGAAGTGCATCGACGCCGCGCGCAGGTCGCCGAGCTCGTGCAGCGCGTTCGCGAGTCCCGCGTGTCCGTGCGCCGAGCCCGGATCGGCCTCGAGCATCTGCTCGTACACCTCGCGCGCTTCGGGCCACTGCTTCGCCGTGACGAGCATCACGCCGACGCGCCGGAGCTGGTACACGGCGCGGACCGTCTCGCCGAGGGCCACGTGCGCGCGAGCGAGCATCCGACGCGCGCCGAGGTCGTCGGGGTCGAGCTCGATGAGCGTCTCGAGCGCTTCGACGGTGCCGCGGTGACGTCCGCTCGCGTCGAGCGCCGACGCCGCCTCGCGCAGGAGGCAGAGCGCACGTTCCGGCGATTCGAGCTGCGCCCACGCGCGCCCGAGCTGGACCGCGACCGACGAGATCATCGCGCCGACCTGGTGCAGGCACTCCTCGACGCGGGCGAGGTGCTGGACGCGCGCATCGCGGTCCAGGCGCGTGTCCGCGTCCGTCACGAGCCGGATCAGCTTCGTGAGTTCGCGGCTCGCGACGTCGTCCTGTCCGAGGTCGTGCAGCACCTCGACGAGCCGGTAGTGGACGGACCAGGCGCCCTCGCAGAGGACGAGCGCACGCCGGTACGTCTCGACGGCGCCCGCGCGGTCGCCCGCGCCGCGGAGCGCGTCGCCCGCACGGCGCAGTCGCGTCGCGGCGCGGCGCGTGCGTCCCGACTCCTCGAGCATGCCGGCGAGCTTCAGCCAGTTCGTCGCGTCCGCGGGGTGGAGCTTCGCCGCGCGCTTGAGCGCGGCGCGCGCACCCGGCGCGTCGCCCTTCTTCAGACGGATCTCCGACAGCGCCTTGTAGGCGCCGCCCGCCTCGGCTCTCGCGCCCGACGCGACGAGGACCTCGATCTCGAGCTCGCGGTAGGCCGGATCCTCAGGCTCGAGCTCCGTCGCGCGGCGGGCGACGACGAGGGCGCCCTTGCGGTCCCCGGCCTCGAAGCACTTCCTCGCCTGGCGCGCGAAGAGCGCCGCGGCCTTGTCCTTCGCGCCGAGCTCCTCGTAGGTCTCGGCGAGGGGCAGGATCACCTCGAAGCCCTCGACGCCGAGCTCGTTGATCCGCTCGTAGACGCGCGCTCGCTTCTCGAGGCTGAACTCCTTGCGCCGGTTCTCGGCGAGCATCAGCAGCTCGAACGCGTTCCGCGGCCGGATCAGCCCCTCCTGCCGGAAGCGGTAGAAGAGGTCGAGCACCTCGAAGCGGTTCATGCGCATGTCGCGCAGCACCTCGCGCATGTCGCGGACGCCGTCCACGAGCAGGATGAACTCGCGCTGCGCCGGGTCGGGCACGAGGCGGTGGAGCGTCTCGAGGCTGTCCACTCGCAGCTCGTACACGTCGCGCAGCGACGGCGTGACCTCGTCGAACTTCGCGATGTCGTCGATGGTCTTCGTGCACTGGATCAGCAGCGTGTCCACCTCGATCGCCTCGCCGACCTGCACGAAGTCCTTGCGCGGCAGCGTCTCCCTCGTGCCGCCGCTCGTGAACTTGAAGCCGACGTTCTTCCAGTAGAAGAGTTCGAGCGTCTCCTCGAGGAGCTGGTAGTGGTTCGCGCGCCGGAGCTGGGCGGGCGTGACGAGTCCCTTCTCGACGAGGTACGGGCCGAGCCCCTGGACCGAGCCCTCGCGCTGGATCGCGGCCATCGCCTCCTTGAGCGGCGCCTTCTCGATCGCGCGGTGGTGGTAGAGCACCTTGCCGAGCGACACCTTCGGCTTGTCCGTGTGCAGGCAGACGAGACGCGTGCGGTCGAGCTGCAGGTACTTCACGCGCTGCTCGCCACGGACGGCCAGCATCCCGACCTTCATGTTGTTCGCGAGAGCCTGGAGCAGGATCCCGAAGTCGAACAGATCCATGGAATCGAGACCGTTCATGCTCCCCGGCTATCGGCCATACGTTCCTCTCACATTGAGGCGGGCCGGGCTCGGG
>JANNHP010000210.1:0-14492 GCA_031404455.1 Planctomycetia bacterium
GTCCGGTGCTCCGCCTCGAGCGCCTCGAGCTCGAGGGGGCGCGGCGCGGCCAGGAGCTCGAGGGCCGCCACCCGGAAGGCGGCCACGTCGTCGGCGACGAGCCGGTCGGCGCTCAGCGCGAGCGCTCGGCCTTGGCGATCATCTCGTCCACGGCGGACAGGAGCGACGAGCCGCGCACGTCGAAGTCGCGGATCACGCCCTCCGGGTCGACGAGGTACGTCGTCGGCAGGCCCGTGACGCCCCACGCGTCGGCGTTGTGCTGGTCGGCGTCGTGGATCACGGGCCAGCTCATGCGTTCGCGCCGAGAGGAGTCGCGGATCTCGGCCGCGCTGTTGTCCGAGGCGACGCCGATCAGCGCGAACCGGTGGCCGCTCGTGCGCGTCGCGAGCTCGCGCAGCGACGGGTAGAGGTCGCGGCAGATCGGGCACCAGTCAGCGAAGAACACCACCGCGACGACCTTGCCGCGCTCCTCCGAGAGCCGCACCTGCGTGCCGTCGACCGTCGCGCCGTCGAGCTCGGGGGCGTTCATCCCGATGCTCATCCACGGGGGCGCGCTGGCGCATCCCGTCGCCGCGATCGCGGACACGGCGAGCAGGAGGGACCACCTGGCGAGCGGGACGGCGAGTCGCATGTCAATCCTCCGTGTCCGAACCTCGAGCGGCAGAGGTTCGCCTCGGAGCGCCGCGGCGCGAACGACGAACCGCGCGGCGCGCGAGGGCTGGTGCGGCCCGCTCTGCCCGAGTAGCCTCCACGCCATGAAACGACTCATCTTCGTCGTCCTCGGTCTCGGACTCGTCGTCGTCCTCGGACTCGTGATCTTCGTCTTCACCGGACTCGGCGCGGCGATCAAGTCGGTGGTCGAAGGCGTGGGTTCCGCGGTGACGCAGACCGACGTGAAGCTCGCGTCGGCCGACGTGTCGGTCACGAGCGGCGAGGGCCAACTGAAGGGCCTCGTCGTCGGCAACCCCAAGGGCTACTCGACGCCGAGCGCGATCGAGCTCGGCGAGATCAAGGTGTCCCTCGACACCTCGACCGTGACGAGCGACACGGTCGTCATCAGGGAGGTCCTGATCGACGGGCCGCACCTCACGTACGAGCTCGGCCCCGGCGGCAGCAACATCGGCGTGATCCAGCAGAACGTCGCGGCGTTCAGTGGAGGCGGCAAGGGCGGCGAGCCGTCCGGCGGGAAGGACGGGGGCGGCACGAAGGTCATCATCGAGAAGCTGATCATCCGCAACGGGCGCGTCGACGTCTCGGCGAGCTTCCTCAAAGGCCAGAGCGTCGGCGCAGGTCTCCGCGAGATCCGCCTCACGGACATCGGCAAGTCGAGCGGCGGCGCCACGGCCGCGGAGGTCACGAAGCAACTCCTCGGCGCCTTGACGGAGTCCGCGCTCGACGCCGTCGCCGGGCTGAACATCGAAGGCCTGAAGCAGGGCGTCGGCGAAGCGCTGGGCGGCGCCGTGAAGGACATCCTCGGCGGCGGGAAGAAGAAGAGGTAGCTCGCGGCGTTACTTCGCGGCCGCGGGGGTCACCGTCTCGCGGCGTTTCCTCTGATCCTCCGCGAATCCGGCGTCGAGGGGTCCGACCAGCATCCCGTGGTTCGGATCGCCGACGAACGTCGCAGACATCGCCGGCGCGAGATCGTGTGCCGGGTCCGTCGCCGAACTGACCACCTGGTTCACGATCGCCGCTGCGAGCATCCCGAAGACGTCGCGTTGGCCTTGAGATGAGCTCCGGATCGCCATCGCCGAACTCGACCACAACTGCAGCCCGGTCGACACGTCCACGAGCCGCCCCTCGATCGCAACCGTCGTCACGGAATCGAACACCCGGTAGCTCGTCCCCCATTGCTTCACCGTGAGGTAGAGCACGGCGTCCGCGCCGAACACGTCGCGGATCTTGTCGAGGGGCACCTGGTGCATCTCGCCCGGCGTGGGGCAGCCGTTCGCCTTGAGCATCTCGTCGACCACCGCCACCGGGAAGACGTAGTAGCCGCGTTCGGCGAGCGGAGCGGTCACGGTGGCGAGACAGGAGTACGGTGCCTCGACCTCCGGCGACTCGTTGAGCGGTGGCAGCACGAGGATCGACCGGGGCATGTGGGCGAGGTACGGGCCGTAGTCGTAGGGCGCGGGCGGCTGATTGGCGCAGGAGGCGGCGACGAGCGGCACGGCGGCGAGCCGGAGGAGGCTCCTCACTTCGACATCCTCTCCATCATGCCGTCCACGAACTTCGCGCTCTCCGGGAACGCCGCCTTCTCCGCCGCGAAGTGGGTCGCGGCGCCGGCCGGATCGCCTGCCGCAGCGCAGAGGTAGCCGAGGTGCGCGTGCACTCCCGGCGGGACGCGGCGCTGCATCGCGCGCGCCTGCTCGATCTCGATGCCAAGCCGGTGCGCCTCCGCGGCTGGCTCGAAGTCCTCCGTTTCCACGTACATCCGATAGAGCGAATCTTGATAGCTGCCCCACTGGTACGTGGTCTTCGGCGCCGACGCGCAGCCCGCGGCGGCGAGGACGCCCGCGATGGCGAACGCCCTCACGGCCGCGCCGCCGGGGTCCACTCGCCGTTCCCGATGCCCCGCACGAGTTTCTCCACGGCGTCCAGGATCGAGAGGTTCAGCACCTTGCCGTTCAGCGTGGAGTCGTAGCCAGCGGTGGAGCCGAAGCCGATCACCTCGCGCTCGGAGAGGCCGTACTCACCCGCGCCCTGCACCGAATAGACCACCTGCGACGTCTTCACTTCCACCACGTTGAGCGAGACCTTCGAGTACGCCGTCTGGGTCTTGCCGCGGCCGAGGATGCCGAAGAGTTCGCGGTCGCCCGTCTCGCGGCGGCCGAACTCCGTCACCTGTCCGGACAGCACGTAGCCGGCGCCGATGAGCTGCTGCGCGTCGCCCGAGATCTGCGCCTCCTTCGCGATCTCGGCCATGTTGTCACGATCGACCAGCACGAAACGGCCGGTCTGGGAGAGGTGCGTCTTCAGGATCGTCTTCGCCTGCCCTCCGAGCCGGTCCACTCCGTCGGAGAAGAGGCCCGACATGTATGGCGAGCGGTTCTCGAACAGCCCGATCGCCAGCGCCGCCTTGGGTCCCGAGTACGGCGCCCCGCGAGACTCCACTGACTGGGTTTCGAGCGTGCGATGACTCTCACTCGCGCACGCCGCGAGCATCGCGACGCCGAGCGAGAAGATCGCGAGACGGATCGAGGCGTATGCACACATGTCTTCTCCTCCTCTTCGGGCGCCGGAACGTCTCCCGCTGCCCGCGATGGACCCCGCGAGCTCCCGCACCTCGCCATCGACTCTAGCTCGATCCTCGCGGGGAAGCAGCAACCCTGTTCGCATCGCATCGACGAATCCGCGAGCCATGTTGCCGGTTTCGAGCTTGGACATCGGCCGCGCGGTGGGTTGTCTATCGCCCGTGGCGCCCGCCTCCTCCCTTCCCCGCATCGCATCGGCCGCAGTCTTCGCGCTGGTCGCTGCGTCGCTCCTCGTCTCCTCGCCCCTCACCGCGTCGGGCGACGGCGAGACGGCGGCGGGCGAGCCGTCCGACTGGCCGTGGGGCGTCCCGGGCGGCGGCGGCGGCCCCGGCAGCGGCAAGAAGGACCTCTACAACCTCGGCATCCTCGGCGCCAAGGCGTCCGACGCGGCCCGCGCGGCGCGACCCGAGCCGGGCGAGGGCATGCGACAGACGAAGCTGGAGTCCGACCCCTCGGCCGACCGCGGACCGGACCGGCTGCGCGTCGAGATCCTCTTCCCAGGCGGACCCGGCGCGAGTGCGGGCCTGCGCAAGGGCGACGTGGTCTTCGGCGTGAACGGCAGGTCGTTCAAGCACGGGTCGGTCGCGCCGCTCGCGAAGGCCATCCTCGACGCCGAGTCGGGCGCGACGAAGGGCGTGACGCTCTCGGTCGAGCGCGACAAGGCGAACGTCCAGGTCCTCGTGACCGTGCCGGTCGCCGGGAAGGACGCCGCGACCCCCGCGAAGGGCAAGGCGCGCGTCGCTCAGGTGAAAGCCTCACTCTCGTGGCTCGCCGCGCGTCAGGACGCGGACGGCGGGTTCAAAGAGACCCTCTCCGGGAGAAACGGCGCGGTCGTGCAGGCGAGCATGGCCGGACTCGCGTGGCTCGCGGGCGGCAGCGACCTCGTGAAGGGCCCCCACGCGGACAACGTGAAGCGCGCCGCCGCGTTCGTCCGAGCGAACGCCGGGCAGGACACGAGCGAGGGCTTCCCCGGCGGCGCCAACTGGAACCAGTCGAACTGGGGCGTCGCGCACGCGGCGATCTTCCTCGGCGAACTCCAGTCGCGATCGCCCGACGACGAGGTGGCCGCGGCGCTCCGCTCGCTCGGCGACGACCTCGCGAAGCGCCAGGAGACGACGGGCGGATGGGCGCACGGTCCCGGCGGACCGAACGCTCTCGGCTACGTCGAGCTGAACATCGTGTCGGGGCTCTCGCTGATGGGCATGGGCCTCGCGCGGCACGCCGGGTGGGAACCGCCCGCGGCCGTCGTCGCGAAGGCGCGGGCGTATCTCGAGGACTCGTCCGGGGGCGACGGCGGCATCGGGTACTCGACGGCGCCGGGCCAGAAGGGGCAGGGCAACATCGGCCGCACCGCGGCGACCTGGATGGGCTACGTGGCGCTCGGACTGAGGCGCGAGAAGTGGACGTCGAAGATGACGAGCTTCGTCGAGCACCACGCGGACGAGGTGTTCGGCGGCCACGCGAGCCTCATGCAGCACTTCCTGCTCGCCGGCATGGCGTCGCAGGCGCTCGGCGGCGACGCGGCGAAGTCGTACTGGTCGGTCGCGGAGTCGAACCTCGTGACCGCGCGGGCACCCGACGGCTCGTTCCAGCCCCGGCCGTGGCACGAGAGCCTGCAGATGGGGTCGAACTCCGACGTGAGCTTCGGGGAGGTCTGGACCACCGCGTCCTGGGCGATCGTGCTCGCCTCGGACGGACAGAAGGACGGCCTCGCCGGGCTCCCGGCGGCGATGGGCAGACTTCAGCCGGCCCCGCCCGCGAAGGCGAAGTAGCGGCAGCCCCCCCGGGACCAGTAGAACTTCGGCCCCTCCCGTCCGAGGAATGTGCCGGAGTCGAGCCGGGGGCGTCGTCCCGCCGCCCGGCGCGCTTCCCACAGGATCCATGGCCGACCCGCTCGTCTCCGTCGTCATCCCGACCTGGAACCGGGCGAGCGAGATTCGCGGGGCGATCGACTCGGTCCTCGCCCAGACGCACTCGAGGATCGAGCTGATCGTCGTCGACGACGGCTCGACGGACGACACGCCGTCGGTGCTCGCGTCCTACGGCGACCGGATCGTGGCGATCCGCCGGGAGAACGCCGGGGTGTCGGCCGCCCGCAACACGGGAGTTCGCGCGGCGAAGGGCGAGCTCCTCGCGTTCCTCGACTCCGACGACACGTGGACGCCGGACAAGATCGAGAAGCAGGTCCAGCTCCTCGCCCTCGCCGGTCCGGGCGTGGTCTGCTGCTACTCCAACTCGCTCCTCGCGAGAGGGAGCGGGCTGACGCACAACTGCTTCGATTTCTCGCTCTTCGACCCTCCCCTCGAGCGGGGCATCCTGCTCAATCCGGCCGAGATCTTCCTGAGCCGGTTCCTGCTCTTCACGCAGAGCCTCCTCGTGCCCGCGGACGTGCTCCGCCGCGTCGGTCCCTTCGACGAATCGCTCGTGGTCCTCGAGGACCGCGACCTGGCGCTGCGCCTCGGACTCGCCGGTCCCTGGGCGTACACCACGGAGCCGCTCGCGACGATCCACAGGGACACGCGACTCAGCCTCACGTCGCGGGCGAGGGCGACCCCGGGTCTCGAGGAGCAGTGCCTGCTCGCGATCTACGCGAAGCTCGGCGCGATCGACGGAACGTGGATGCTCGAGATGCCGCTGCGCGAGCACGAGCCCCTCCAGCCGCGGGAGGCCCGCCTGCTCCGCCGCTGCATCGCGAGGACGACGAGGGAGCTCGCCGGCGCTCTCGAAGGCCGCAGCAGGCACGGGCTCCGGGTCCTGTCGGACCGGATCGTCAGCTCGATCTGGGCGCGCTCGCCCATGTGCCCCAGCCCCCGCGTCAGGGCGCTGACGAACTCGCGTCCCTGAGCGGCGGAGCCGCGCGCGCGGAAGCCTCGCGGCACGCCTCGAGAGTCCGCTCCACCGCCGGCGCGATCGCGTCCCAACTGTAGCTCGCGCGGAAGAGGTCCCAGCCGCGGCGGGCGAGCTCGTCGCCGAAGGACGGCTCCGCGAGGACCCGCACGCACGCGGCCGCGAATGCCGAGGGCTCGTCGGCGAGGAGCAGTTCCCGTCCGCTCGCCACCGGGTATCCGAAGGCGCCGAGACTCGTCGACACCACGGGCACGCCGCGCGCGAACGCCTCGGCGATCTTGATGCGCGTCCCGCCGCCGACCAGGATCGGCACGATCGAAGCGGACCACGTCGCCATCTCGGCGGCCGTTTCGGCGACCCAGCCGAGGCGCGTCACCCCCTCGGCCGCCGGCGCGTCCGGCGCGTCGCCGCCCTCGCCGACCACGCGAAGCTCGGCACCCGGCACCGCGCGCCGCACTTCGGGCCACGCGCGCTCGAGGAACCACCGGAGCCCGTCGCGATTCGGCGTGTAGCTGATCTTCCCGATCATGCCGAGCCGGCCGGCGACGGGCGTGCGCCGCGGCTGTTCCGCGGGCGCCTCGAAGCCGTTCGGGACGACGTGGATGCGGGGCGACCCGCCGAGGTACTCGCGGTCCTCAGCGCTGCAGACGGACGCGACGGCGAACCGGTCGAGGACGCGCGCCTCGCGACGCCGCCAGAGCCGCGACTTCCGCAGCGAGTTCAGCCGCCTGAGTCCGCCGCGTTGACCCGCCTCCCCGGCGTAGTAGCGGCTGTAGAGGTCGTCGAGGTCGAGCACCGAGCGCTCGCCGCGGCCGATCCGGAACGCGTTCGCGACGACGATCGTGTGGAACCACGTGACGTCGTGCTCGCCGATGAGGCGGCGCACGGCGTCCGCGTCCTCCCGCGACGTCCCGAGTCCGTCGGTGTTCAGGTAGCCAGGGTCCAGTTCGTGACGCGCGCGGCCCCAGGGGAACGAGAGCGGTGCGGCTTCGAAGTCGACGACGCGCGCGACGTCGAACATCGACCGGGCCGCGCAGATCTCGGCCTCGGGCCACTTGTTCCACGAGGCGATCACCATGCTCACGTCGCCGAGGCGCTGGAGCAGACGGGCGACGTTCGTCGCGCGGAGCTGTCCGCCGTACGTCGGCGACGCCGGACAGTGCGAGGTGAGGTAGAGGATCCGCGGGCGCGTGCTCATCGGCCGGGACCGGGCTTGCGCAGCACGAGGAGTTGCGCGAGTGCCGGGTGGAAGGCGCCGACCATCAGCGTCTCGCGGCGGGCGAGCACCGCCGCGGCGTCGAACTCCGGGAACCCGTAGAGCTCCGCCCGGTCGCCTTGCGCCAGCTCGAACGGCGCCGACTCCGCGAGCATCCGGACCGGCACGTTTCCGCCGAACTCGTTCGACTCGCGCGGCGTGAACGGAACGAGGTCGAGGAAGAGGTCGAGGGTGATGACGAACGAACCGCCCGGCTTCAGGAGTTCGAACGCGCGCCGCATGATCGCGGGAAGCTCGGCTCGCGGGATGTGCTCGATCACGGAGATGCTGAAGACGCGGTCGAACGTGCCCTGCGCGAGCGGCGCAGCGTCGAGGAACGTGCTGTGCAGCGTCACTTGCGTGCCGAACGCGCGATTGAGACGCGCCATCGTCGCCTGGTCGCAGGGCCATCCCCGCCCGCGCGCCTCCATCCCTGGATCGACGTTCACGACGTCGCACCCGCTCCGGTCGAGCACGAACTGGAACCCCGAGAGCCCGCCCCCGATCTCGAGCACGCGCATCCCCGGAGCGATCGGCGTCGCGTGGAAAGCCCACGGGTACTCGGCCTCGCGCGTCGTGTTGTTCGGCTGGAAGCCGAAGGGGCCCCGCAGCGACGGCGCCCACGTGAGCAGCGTGCGGTCGAGGAGTCCGCCCGTCCGCGCGCGGCGGTGGAGCGCCCGTCCGAAGGGCGCGCCCCACCTCGCGTTCCAGGCGAGGTGCTCGGGCGGAAGGGCCCTGCGCGCGATCATGGCCGATACGCTGCCACAGGCGCGCCGCGAACGCAGAGATCCTCAGGCGCGCTCAGACGTCGGCCCCGCGGCGGCCGCGCACCAGTCGCAGAGTCTCGGCCGCCTCCGTCCAGACGCCGCGCGCAAGGTGCGCGATCCCCGCGGCGTAGACCGCGGCGCCGACGACGATCTGCGCGACCGCCGTCACCAGATCGGGAGCGCGTCCTGCGAGCGCTTCCCCGACGCCGAGGACGGCCCCGGCCATGAGCGCACACGAGGCCGCGATCCCCGCGAACGGGCGGTTGAGCTCCCGCCACCGGATGACGGTCACGCGCGACAGCGCCGCCGCGTTCGCCGCGCCGACGACGCCCGCGGCGATCGTCACCGCCCACGCGACCGCCACCACTCCGTGCGGCGCGGCGATCCACGCGCCGATCGCCGTCAGGACCGCGTAGAGCGCGAACATCCACGTGTAGAGCCGCACTCGTCCCGTCGCCATGAACACGGGGTGGACGAACGTCTGCAGAGAACGGAGCGCCCCGCCGACGCACAGCACCTGGAGCGGCGCCACGGCCGGATCCCACTTCGACCCGAACACGGCCGGGACGAACTGCGGCGCCACGAGCGCCAAGCCGAGGAACGCGGGCACGGCGACCGCTGAGACGAGCGTCGTCGAGCGCGCGAACGCGGAGCCGAGCCGGGCGGGATCGTCCTGGATGTTCGAGAACGCCGGCATCGCGACGGCCTGCGCGGGTTCCAGCATCACCTCCGAAGCGAGCGTCACCGCGCGCACTGCGATCGCGTACACGCCGAGGACCTCGACGCCGAGACCCGCGCCGATGACTCCCTGGTCCACGCGCTGGGAGACGAACCACAGCACGTCGTTCAGCATCACGGCGGCGCAGAACCCGGACAGGTCGCGGACGGCGGCACGGTCCGCGCGGAGCCCCGGCCGCCACTCGACGCTCCACCAGAGACACACGGCGCTCACCGCGGCGAGCGTGATCTGCTGCGCCACGAGACTCCACACGCCGAAGCCGAGCGATGCGGCGGCGATCCCCACCGCGCCCGCGACGAGCGTCCCGGCGAGCGAGCGCATCGCGAGCGACTTGAACCGCATCTCCCGCGTGAGGATCGCCGCGGGCACGACGCTGAGCGCCGCGAGCGGGAGTCCCGCCGCGAGCCACGCCAGCACCGGCGCCACGGCGTCGTCGTCGAGGAGGCGCGCGATCGGCATTCGGAGCAGGACCGTCGCCGCGCCGAGGACGACGGCCGCCAGCGCACTTCCCCAGAACACCGCGTCGAGGTGCGACGGCTTGAGGTCCTTCCTCTGCACGAGCGACGTGCCGAGGCCCTGCGTGACGAACACCTGGACGAGTCCGACGTACACACCCGCCAGCGCGACGAGCCCGAACGCCTGCCGGTCGAGGAGGCGGGCGAGCACCGCGAAGATCGCGAAGCCGAGGAACTGACGCCCCCACCGGTCGAGGGACGACCAGACGATCCCGCCGGCTGCCGCCGCCCTCAGGTTCACCCTGCGGCCCCGCCCGCGAGGCTCTCCGCCAGCACCGAGGCCATCCGGTCGGCGCTCGAGGGGTCGATGTCCATCTCGCCGAACGGCGTGAACTCCCGCGCGAGCAGGTCGCGCCGCATCTCGATGCAGAGCGTGCGCCCCAGGTGGCGGCTCGCGAGGAGGTGCCCCATGCTGCTCGGGTGCAGCGAGTAGGCGCCGTTCCTCGCGACCTGGAAGCCCTCGCGCTCGAACCCTGCGCTCACGCGCGCGGCGAGCGCGTCGTCGGCGAGGAGCGTTCCGTCCGGAGCGTTCGTGATGAGGTCCACCTCGGCGCGGAGCGTCCACTTCGGGTACACGTCCGGCGAGTAGGCCTCGCGCAGTCGCTCGACGATGCGCTCGTCGACCGGCACGTCGATGTTCTTCGGCGCGTACGAGTGGAGCATCAGGCCGACGCCGCCCGCGCCGCACACCTGCCCGAACGCGCGTTCCACGAGCGCCCGGTACGCGGTGTAGCGCGAGAAGAGGAGTGCGAGGTCCGCGTCGTCGCGGACGTAGTTCGCGACGCCCGGCGTCATCGCCCCGGCCGCCGAGGCTGCGGGCCGCGTGGCCGCGTCGATCACGCGATTGCAGTCGATGAACGTCCGCGGGACGAGGCAGCGGATGACGAGCGCGCTGCGCCGCGGCGCCGCCGCGACGACGCGCTCCGCGAGGCGCAGGGCGACCTCCGGCGCGCCGACGTCGGTGTTGACGAAGAAGAAGTCGCACAGCCCCTCGGGGAACTCGCCGCGAAGCTCCGACCGCAGCGCGGCGAAGTGCGCGGCCTTCGTCGCGCCGTGCGGCACCTCGATGAGGAGGTCGGGCGGCGCATCCTCTGCCTCCGCCCCGCGGACGAGCCGGACGTCTGAGACGCGGGGGATCGAGCGCAGATCGCCGGGATTCATGCGGCGCAAGACTACGTCGGGCGGCGCCCGGAGCGCGTCTTCCCGTCCGCCGTCTCGCCCGTCCCGCCCGCGGCTACGCCGCCCCGAGCAGCGTCGCGACGACGTCGCGGGCCGTGTACGACGTCGTGCCCGGCCGCATGAACCGCACGATGTCCGCGATCTCGTCGCCGGAGGTGACGAGCGCCGGTTCCGTGCGTCCGCCCCGCCGCACCTGGCCGAGACCGATGGTGGCGCAGAGCCCGTTGCAGATGCAGAGCCGGTCCTTCGCGTCCTCGATCCGGCCGCCCTTGCGGACGAAGTCGCGCTCCGGCTCCGCCGGGCAGCGCCACCCGAGCGTTCCGTCCGAGGCGACGTACGCCTGCCGCAGGTAGCCGAGGTCGCAGACGCGCTCGCGCTCCACGCTCCGGTCGCCCGCGGTGCCGGACAGTTCGACCACCTTGAACGGGAAGCCCGTCGGCGACGCGCGCGGATCGGTGCGGACGCGGGCGGTGCCGGCGCGGACGGCGTCGAGCACGCGGTGCTTCAGTTCGTCGGCGACGCCGGACTCCTCGCAGAACGCGAACGCCGTCCCCACCTGGATTCCGGTCGCCCCCGCCGCAAGAGCCGCGGCGAGCCGCTCCGGGGTCGCCTGCGATCCCGCGAGCCAGAAGGGCAGCCCGATGCGGCGGAAGGCCTCGAGGTCGACGACGTCGCGGTCGCCGTAGACCGGCTCGCCCGACGGCGAGAGGCGCATCTCGCCGCGCGGCGGGGCGTTGTGGCCGCCCGCGGTCGGGCCCTCGACGACGAAGCCGTCGATCCGTCCCGTCGGCTTCCTGACGAGCATCTCGGCGAGGGTCACCGACGCCACGATCGGCACGAACGCGGGACGCGCGAGGACCGGCGGCTCGCCGCCTGAGAACTCGCGTGGATCGAACCGCGTCTCGAAACGCTGTTCCGCCGTGGCGCCGGGCACGCTGACCGCGAGCCGGACTTCCTCGCCGCGCGCGAGACGGTCGATCACGCCGGGGATCGCCCGCGGGATCCCGGCTCCCATGATGACGCAGCCGACGCCGGCGAGGAGCGCGCCGTAGAGTGCCGCGAGCGTCGGGAGCTGGATCTTCTCGAGGTAGTTGATGCCGACCTGCCCGTCGTGACCCTCCCGCGCGAGGAACACCTCGACGAAGTTGGCGACCACCGTGAGCTCGACCGCGCTGCGGCTCGGCTCGACCGACGGCACGGGCGTCGCGCGGAAGGGCGCTTCCTGCGTCTTCCCGCCCTCGACGAAGTAGCGGTCGCTGATCCGGACCGCCATATCCGGGAAGGGGAAGCGGGCGAGCGCCCGCCGCACGTGGCCGCCCGCGTCTCCGAGCTGGAGCCTCCGCGCGAGCACGACCTCGAGTGCCGTCCCCGACACCACCCCCGTCTCGCCCGACTGGGCGACCGCGCGGGCGAGCCGCCAGCTCGACACGCCGACGCCCATGCCACCCTGGATGATTCGAGTCTTCTTCATAGCGCGCGCCACCTCGAAGGACGGCCCGCACGCTAGCACGCCCGCGACCCGGGTCGCAGCGCGCGGGGTGCCGCGCCGAGGAAGCCGCCTGCGCGTGCGACCTGGGTCTCACCGCTCACCGTGGCGTGAGGACGACGAGCGCGATCCTCCGTCCCGCGTTCGCGCGGTTCCAGCGCGCGACGTTGTCGGAGATGTCGTGCGCCGCGCCGAGCAGCACCACAGCGGGTCCGTTGCCGCGCGCGGCCACCTCCGCGAGGATCGCGTCCTCGCGCGCGTCGGAGAACCGAGCCGCCGCGTCGACGCCGTCCTCGCGCAACGCCCGCACGGCCTCGGCCATCAGGTCCGCGCGCTCGGCCGGGCAGAGCTGGATCTCCTTCGTCAGCGAGAGGAGGAGTGCCGCACCCGGGGCGAATCGCACGGAGTCCCACACGGGATCGCCCGTGGCGTCCGCGGTCCCGTGGCGGATGAAGCGCTCCACGCAGGTCGGTGGCGGCGCGCCGAGCACGGCGTCGATCCGTCGCAGCGCTCCGAGGTACTCCATCGACACCGAGAGCTGACCGAGGCGGACCGAGTCCACGACCTCGCCCTCCGCAAAGACGCGATCCCACCCGTGCCGCGCGAGGTCGCGCAGCACGCCGTGGACCGCCCGCTGGGACTCGTTCGCCGCGAGGATGCGGTCCGCGAGCTCGGATCGCCCGGCGGGGTCGGGTTCGTCGCCCTGAGCGAGTTCCGGCGGCAGGTGCGTCTGGCGGACGTGCACGACGGCGAGCACCGCGCCGTCGTCGGGGAAGTACGCGGTGTCGGCGTCGATCGCCGGCGGGAGCGGCGGAAACCTCGCGGGCAGCGACGCGGCCGACGGGACCGGCGCGGACGAGCACGCGGCGACGATCGCGACCGACATCGCCGCCGCCCACGCGACCCCGGGGTGACGCCGCTCAGCTCCCGCGACGATCGCGCCGTCCATCGACCGGAAGGTAGCGCGGGCACGGCCCCGCTGCGTCACTCCGAAATCCGCGGCCGCGGCGATCCTCGTGGCGCCCGTTATGCTCTGCCGATGCCCGACTCGATCCGTCTCGTGAACGAGACCGACGCCGAGGCGCTCCTCGCGATCTACGCGCCCGTCGTCCGCGACACCGCGATCTCGTTCGAGCTCGAACCGCCGGACGCCGCGGAGTTCCGCTCGCGCATCCGGAACGTGCTGCAACTCGCGCCGTGGATCGTGATGGAGACCGACGGATCCGTCACCGGCTACGCGTACGCCGGGCAGTTCCGCGCGCGCCCCGCGTACCGGTTCACGGTCGAGACCACGGTGTACGTCCACGAGGCACACCGCGGGCGCGGCGTCGGCGGCGCTCTCTACTCGGCTCTCCTCGACGCGGTGCGCCTGCAGGGCTTCCGCCGCGCGGTCGGCGGGATCACGCTGCCCAACGACGCGAGCGTCGCGCTCCACGAACGGGCCGGCTTCCGATCGGTCGGCTCCTTCACGCGAGTCGGCTTCAAGTTCGGGCGCTGGCACGACGTGGGTTTCTGGGAGATCGAACTCGCGGAGGCCGTCCCGGACCCGGCGGAGCCGCTGCTGCTCGCGGCGCTCGTCGCAACTGCGGGGTGGGACGCCCTCCTCGTCCGCGCGACGGACCGACGCGAACGGACGAAACGAGTCTGAGGCCGCGCTGCCTATACTCCGAAGCGTGACTGCCGACTCTCCTCCCCTTCGGAACGTCAGCCTCCGAGCGGTCATCGGACGCCACGCGACGGAGCACCCGGGGCGCAGCGCCGTTGTCCGCGACGACCTCGACCTGACGTACGCGGAACTCGGCGACGTGGTGGACGCGTGCGCGGCGCACCTTCGCCGCGGCGGCATCTCCGGGAGATCCGTCGTCGGCGTCTCGGTCGCCGACGAGGTGCAGCACCTCGTCGTCACCCTCGCGCTCTTCGCGCTCGGCGCGCGGCAGATCACGCTCGCGACGCACGACACCGAGTCCGTGCGGACCGAGCTCGCGCGACGTATCGAGGTGACCGACGTCGTCGCGACGGGCGCCGAGCACCGGCTGCCGGACGCGGGGTTCGTCCACCTCCCGGCGGACCCGCGCTTCGGCGGCGTCCGGGCGGATCGCGGCGACTTCGCCCGCGACGGCTCGGTCCCGGTCGTCTACCTGAAGACGTCGGGGACCACGGGTGCGATGAGCGTCGCCGGGTTCGACGAGACGCAACTCCGCGAGCAGGCACTGCGGCACGCGAACTACGCCGGCGAGCGGTTCCTGCGGCTCGCGCCGATCGAGCACAACAACTCCAAGCGCCACCGCCTGTACTGCGTCTACGCGGGCGGAACCGCGGTGTTCCGCGACGCGCGGTCGCCTCCGGTCGCGGAGTTCTGCCGCCGGCACGAGGTCACCTGCGTCGACGTGTCCCGGTTCCACGCGGCGGATCTCCTCTACGGAGACAGGAAGGGCGGCGCGCGTCTCCTCGAC
>JANNHP010000211.1:0-20425 GCA_031404455.1 Planctomycetia bacterium
GGGGGCACACAGGGGGGCACAGCCGATTTTCCCAGTTCCCAGATCGCCCTGAAACCCTTGTAGATCCTCACGGTAGGCCCGTAGCTCAGCCGGTCAGAGCAGGGGACTCATAATCCCTTGGTCCCTGGTTCGAATCCAGGCGGGCCTACCAGTCGCTGCGCGCCCCCCGGCCGGAGTGAGCCGCCGATGTACACTCCCCCGCAATGGCCACGGTGCGCGTGGAGTCGTCCCGCGCGGACGGTTCCGAGTTGGAGATCGGGTTGCGCCTGGGTCGGCGCACCCACCGTATCCATCTGCGCTGCGCGAACACGCCGCTCGTCCCGGTCGCGGACGTCGGACTGATCCTCGCGCTGCTGCCGGCGATGATCGAGGCAGAGGAACTGACGGTCGAATGCGCCGTCTCCGCTCGCCTCGCGGCGGCCCTGCCGCGGATCCAGCGGTTCCTCTGCGGCGCCCGCCCGAGGATGCGCGAGATCCGCGTGCGGGCGGACGTCCGGCCCGCTCACGCGCCGAACGGACGGGGCTCGGCGGCGTTCTTCTCCGGCGGCGCGGACTCGATGCACACCGCCGTCACGCAGGCCGAACGGCTGGACGCGCTGGTGTTCGTGCACGGGTTCGACATCGCGCTCCACCGCACCGGGCAGCGCAGGGTGGTGTCGGCGCGGTTGCGCGAAGCGGCGGCGGCGCTGGGCAAGCCCCTGGTCGAGGTGGAGACCGACGCGCGGTCCTTCACCGACGGTTACGTCGGCTGGGTCCTCTTCCACGGTGCCTTCATGGCGGCGACCGCGCACGCGCTGGGCGGACGCTACCGAGAGTTCCTCTGCCCGCCCACCGACCCGCCGTCGGGCGGGAAGGGGTTCGGTTCGCATCGGGACCTCGACTTCCTCTGGAGCACCGAAGCCGTCGAGATCGAGCACGACGCTGCGGGCACCCTGCGGATCGAGCGGCTGGCCGGGCTGGTCCGCCACCCCGTGTTCAACGCCCACCTGCGCATCTGCTACAAGGCCGCCGACGACGAGTGGAACTGCGGACGATGTCAGAAGTGCCGTCGCACGCGGATGTACCTGCGGGCCCTCGGCGCGCAGGGGCTGTGCAAGACGCTCCCGCCCCGCATCGAGATCGACGAGATCGACGCCCTGGAAGCCGTGCAGACCAACGCCGACGCCGCGGAGCGCGCGCTGCCGTACGTGCACGCCCGAGGCGACGACCCGGAACTCGAGGCCGCCCTGCTGCGGCTCCGTGACCGGTGGAGAGCGCGTGCCGCGCCCGGCGACGGCAACCCGGATCATGGACGACGCGACGCCGCGACGCGAGCATGCGTCCTGAGGAGCCGGAGATGATGCGACGCTGGCGGACTCTCGTGGCGGCACTGCTCGTCGCGTTCGCGGCGCTGACGGCGGGGTGCGCGACCACGCCCGTCGAGGAGGGGGTGCGGGCGGCCTTCGGTTCCGTCGCCGTGGTGGCGTCGGACGAACCGTGCGAGATCGAGATCGCGCACCCGACCGCAGGCTGGGGCGCGGGCCTCGGCATGGGGTTCGTCCGCGGCGTCAGCGCGATCGTCGAGTGGCCGCTGATCGCGCTCGACGCAGCGGCGAGCGGGTTCCGCACGGGAGGTGAATCGGGCGTCGCCGCCGTGGTCATCTTCGCGCTGAGCCTGGTGGTGCCGGCCGTACTCGCGGTCCTCTGGCTGCCCTGCTCCATCGCCGGCGGGGCGATCACCGCGATCCCGGTCGACGAGGCCGAAGCGGCGGAGCAGGTCCTCGTCGCGACCGCGCGGGACTGCGGGAACTCGGCGCGAGTCGCAGCGGCGATGGAGGAGGCGGCGCGCCGCCGCGGCGGCGAGCCGGTCCCGCGCGAATCCGCGGACACGATCGTGGAGGTCCGGCTCCTCTCGATCGAGCGCGGGCGCTCGTGGAACTGGTGGACGTTCGACCGGGCGTTCCCGATCCAGACCGAAGCGGGCGTGAGGGTGATCCGCCGCGCGGACGGAGTCGTCCTCTGGGAGGCGACCGAGACCGCCGGATCTGCCGACTCCCCGTGGACCCCGTGGTCGGCGTACTCGTCGGCTCCGTCCGTCGAGCACACCTACCTCGAGTGGGCGGCGGGCGGTGGAGCGCTCCTGCGCGCCGAGATCGAGTCCCAGCTCTCGACCCTGGGCGGCGCCTTCGCCGTCCACGTCTTCGGAGAGGCGCAGGACACCCGACCCGTGCCCTCGCCGGGCGAGGCGCCGATCGCCCGCTGACGGGCACCGACGCGCGTGATCCGCTACTTCTGCGCGCCGCGAGTGAACGGGATCTGCAGTTCCCAGAAGCGCTGCGCGGCGGGCACCATCGGGCTGTTGTAGGCCATCATCCGGAACGGGCCGGCCCGTTCGAGGCCGTCCTTCGCGAGGCGGTCCTCGAGGGCCGCGCGGGCGCACGCGACTTCGGCCGAGGAGGGGTTGCCGCGCATGCCGATGCTCAGCACCGCTCGCGCGGGCAGGTCCAGCACCGACACCTTGCCCTCGACCCCCGCTGTGCCGAGCGTCGGGCGTTCGTAGAGGAACGCCTGGTCCAGCATGCGCATGCCGTCCTGCCCGGTCGGCTCCATGGTCATCTCGACCGGCGTCGTCATCGCCACGTCGTTCTTCTTGATGTGGTTGAAGAGCGTCCAGAACGTGTTGCCGCCCTCGGCCCGCGCGGCACGGTACGCGGGATACGTCTTCTCGGTGACGCGGCCCACGCGGCCGGGCGCGGGGAAGCCCTCCGGCATCGGCGCCTCGACGCGCGGGGCGAAGACCTCGTCCGCGAGGACTCGGTCGAAGACCACGCGCAGCGCCCACGCGCGCTTGTCCGGCTCGACCGGAAGCGCTGCGACCACGGATGCGACATCCTGCGACTGGAGTTCTCCGAGCGCACCCGTCGTCGCCGCGAGGTCTCGCGCGGTGCGTTCGTAGAGGGACGCGCAGCCCGCGTGGTCGCCGTCGTTGAACATCGGTGCGCCGCGCTCGATCGCGGAGCGAATGCGGTCCGCGGCGACGGACTCGGCGGGGCGCGGCGCCTGCGGCGGCACGAGGACTCGATCGATCACGTGGATCACTCCGTTTCCGCAGGAGATGTCCGCCTGCACGACGTTCGCGTCGCCGACGCGGAGTCCGAACGCGAGCGACGTGTCCGCGAGGGTCGCCGCGCGGGGCGACGGCAGGAGATCCTCGGCCATCACGCGCCCCTCCACGATGTGGTGGGACACCAGTCGGCGGAGACGCTCGCGGTTCGCGGGCTCGAGGAGCGAGGCCAATGCGCCCGACGGGAGCGCGGCGAACGCCTCGTCGGTCGGGGCGAAGACGGTGAGCGCTCCCTCGGCCTTCAGCGTCTCGACCAGGCCCGCGGCGGTCACGGCGGCGAGGAACGTGGTCAGCCGTGCGTCCTCCCGTGCGGCGTCCGCCAGGTCACTCGTCTGCGCGGAGTTCGCGGACACGGCGAGCGCAAGCACCAACGACGAGGCGAGGGATGTCGTTCTCATGCGTCACCAAAGCCACCCCGGGCGGCGGATATTCCGCGACCGCCGCGCCGGTCGCGCTTCGCCCCGACCTCAATTCCCCGGCGGGAAGTCCTCGAGCAGTTTCCGGACCGCCTCGTCCACGCGTTCCGGCGAACCGGACGAGGAGTCGAGAACCGACCGCGCGACGCCGCGCCAGAGGATGTCCTTCGTCCCGGGATCGACGAAGTCGAGCACCAGCGTGCCCTCCGTGACCGGCGTGATCATGACGCGGTCGTGACCCCATCCGCCCCAGCGGTATCCGCAGCCGGCCCAGCCGTATCCCGAGTACGAGGGAAACGTCCACATCTCGAGGTACTCGCGCGTGAACGTGTGGAGATCGACGAGGAAGTCGGGCGGCCCGTCGGCGCGGCGACGCCCCCGCGCCGCGAGTTCGCGTTCGACCGCGCTGACGACGCGCTTCGCGACGAGCGTGTCCCCGCCGAACGGATCGGGCTCGTCCGCCGCGCGCTCCGTCCACGCGAACGACATGAGCCGGGAGAAGTCCGCGTCGCGGTCCCAGTCGGTGGACACGCTGACCGTGGAGCACGCCGCGGCGGCGAGCGCGAGCGGCGCGGCGAAAGCGATCGACTTCATGGCGCAGATCCTCGCGCCGATCCGGTCAGAACTCGTAGAGCAGGGCGAGGAAGTACTTGAAGTCGTCCTTCTTGAACGGGTCCTCGGCGTGCGTGTCGTACTCGTCCTCGATGCCGATCTTCAGCGAGAGGCCGTCCGCCGAGAGCTTGATCGACCAACCGGCGGTGCTCACCACGCGGTACTCGCCCGCGTCCTTCAGATCGGGGTAGTACGTGACGGCCCCTTCGAGCGCCTGGTTCTCGTTGATCTTCCAGCTCGCCTCGGCGCCGAGGAGTCCCTCGGGCGTCCACTTGCCGTCGTCCGGGCCGCCGCTCTGGCGCGTCTCGTTGAAACCGGCGCGGAGGCGGACCTTCAGGTCCTTCTCGTCGATGAGCCGGTAGCCGACGCCGGCGCCGAGCGAGATGCGCGTGTCCCACTGCTGGAACTCGTCCCAGTCGTAGCGGGCCGTTGCGAACACGAGCCAGGGACTGTCCTTGAAGAGCCAGTCGTGGAGGCCCTGGACGTACCAGTTGTTCGCCGTCTTCTCGCCGTCCGCCTTCGACTTCATGTACGCCGCGTCGAACTTCCAGCGCTCCGTCGGCGTCTCGAGGAGCGCACCGATCGCCGCCCTGAGGTCGACCGTGCGCGTGTTGCCGGACTGCCCGTTCACGCCGAGCTCGGCCCGGCGCTTCCACTTCGGCTCCTCCGAAGCGGCGGCGGACTTGTCGGACGGCGCGGGCAGCGCGACCGGCACGGTCGCGGGCGGCACGGGAGCGGCTCCGCCCTCCAGCGTGCTGCGGATCGACTCGATCATGTTCGCCGGGACGTAGAGGCGCCCGAGGATCGGGTGGTCCATCTCGACCCGGCCTTCGTCACGCTTCACGTTCGAGACCTTCAGGACCTCGCCCGACGTGAGCACGACCTCGTCGCCGAACGCGGCGGCACCGAGGACGAGCAACGCCACGACCGACATGCTTCGCGCGAACATCTTCACCTCCGAGTCGATGCGCGGACGCCGGGCCATCGGGACCGGCCGCCGCGGAGTCTATGCGTCGAGGGCGGAGCGCCCGAAGACGAGTTGCGCGTCGCCGAGCCGTCCCTCCGCGAAACCGCCCTCGCAGTAGCGCAGGTAGAACTCCCAGAGCCGCAGGAAGCGCTCGTCGCGTCCCGTCGCGAGGATCTCGTCCCTCCGTGCGAGGAACCGTTCGCGCCAGAGCCGGAGCGTCGTCGCGTAGTGCGGCCCGATGTCCTCCATGTGGCGGAGCGTGAGCCCGCCCGCGCGCGCGGCCGACGCCACGAGCACCGACACCGAGGGGATGCAACTCCCCGGGAACACGTGGCGCCGGATGAAGTCGACGGACCGCCGCGCGCTCTCGTAGAGGCCGTCCTCGATCGTGATGGACTGGAGGCACATCAGTCCCCCCGGGGAGAGGAGCGACGCGGCCTTCGCGAAGAAGGCGTCGAGGTACTCGTGCCCCACCGCTTCGATCATCTCGATGGAGACGATCTTGTCGTAACGCCCCTCGAGGTCGCGGTAGTCGCTCGCGAGGACTCGCACTCGGTCGCCGAGCCCGGCAAGGGCGACGCGGCGCGTGGCGAACGCGTGCTGCTCGCGGGAGATCGTGGTCGTCGTCACGCGGCAGCCGAAGCGCCGCGCGGCGTGGATCGCGAAGCCGCCCCATCCGGAGCCGATCTCGAGGAGGTGGTCCGCGGGGCCGAGCCGCAGCTTGCGGCAGATCGTCTCGTTCTTCGCGAACTGCGCCTCGGCGAGCGTCGCGTCCTCGCGCTCGAAGAGAGCGCAGGAGTACATGAGCGATTCGTCGAGCCAGAGTGCGTAGAAGTCGTTGCCGAGATCGTAGTGCGACGCGATGTTGCGGCGGCTCCCGTCGCGCGTGTTGCGGCGCATCGCGTGGAAGAGTCTCAGCGGCGGCGCCGCGAACCGCGCGAGCCCGCGCTCGACGCCCTCCATCGTCGCGCGATCGCGGACGAGGATGCGGACGAGCGCCGTGAGATCGTCCGAGGTCCAGTCGCGCTCGACGTAGGACTCCCCCGCACCGACCGTGCCGCGGAACGCGACCGCGGTCCACATCGCCGGGTCGTGCACCGTGACCGTGGCGCGCAGATTCGCCGACTCCGGCCCGAAAGCCGACGCTCCGTCGGCGTCCACGATCGTGACGCGCCCGCCGCGGAGCCGCGCGAGCCGCTCGATCACCGCGCCGCGGGCGAGTCGCTCGACGAACGAGAGCGCGCGTCGCGCCGGACGGGCGGCGGACTCGGCGCGCGGCCGGGCGAGCTCCAGCGTCACGCCGCCACCGGATGGTCGAACACGGGCGCCCGCTTCAGGACGAGGCGCAGCGCCTGCCAGTGGATGGCGGCGACGACCTTCGCCGTCATGAACGGATGCCGCGCGAGCGACGCCGCGAGCGACGCGCCCGTGATCTCGCGGCGCTCGAGCGTCATCGTCGAATCGAAGAACACGCGCCCCGAGCGAGCGCACTCCATGTGCACGACGAGACGCGCGGCCGGATCGGCGAACCGCCAGTCGTACTGCGAATCCATGCCGTGGAACGGCGACACGTGGAACTCCTTCGCGAAGCGCCAGCGGTGGGTCGCGCCCGCGCCCTCGTCGCTCGCCGCGCCGAGCACGTAGAGGTGCCGCTCGCCCCACGGCGTGTTGTTCACCTCGGCGACGACCGCCTCCACGCGGCGGCCCGGCGCGTCGAAGCAGTAGAAGAAGGAGACCGGGTTGAACACGTAGCCGAAGTAGCGCGGGTACGTGAGGAGCCGGATCGGCCCCGCCGGGCGGAGCCCGGTCCGCTGCTCGACGAGGTCGCGAACGCGCGGCGCGAGCAAGGCGTCCGAGCCGTCGAGGTGGTCTCGGTTGCGGAAGGACACGACGTTTCGCCGGCCCGCGGACCAGAGCCAGCGTCCCTCGAACGCCACGTCGAGTTCGTCGAGGTCGAGCCAGACCTGCGCCACGCGGTACTCGAACTCGTGCGCGACTGGCTCGAACCGGCGGTGACGCACCGAACCGACGAAGATCGCGCTGTTCACAGGTCGTGTCCGAAGCGGCGAGTCACGGCGAGTGCGGAGACGACGCCGTCCTCGTGGAACCCGAAGCCCCAGTACGCGCCGCAGAACCAGGTGCGCCTCACGCCGTTGACCTCGTCGCGCCGCCCCTGGGCCGCGACGGACGCCGTCGTGAACACCGGATGCTCGTACCCGATGCGACGGATGACCCGCGCCGCGTCGATCTCCGGCGTGCGGTTCAGCGTGACGCAGTAGCGGTTCGCCGCGCCGAGGCGCTGCAGGCGGTTCATGTCGTACGTCACGGTCGCGGCGCCGCCCGGGTCGCGCGGGAGGTGGTAGTTCCAGCTCGCCCTGGCGCGCGGACGCGATGGGAGCATCGCCTCGTCGGTGTGCAGCACCGCATCGTTGCGGCGGTACCGCATGGCGCCGAGCACTTCGCGTTCGGCGGGAGACGGGTCCGAGAGCATCGCGAGCGCCTGGTCGCCGTGCGCCGCGACGATGACGTGGTCGAACTTCTCGGTCCCGGAACCGGCGACGGTGACCTCGACGGAATCGGCCTCCCGCTTGATCTTCGCGACCGGGGCACTCGTGCGGATGCGGCGCCCGAGCGACGCCGTGATCGCCTCGACGTAGCGGCGCGAGCCGCCGCGGACGACGCGCCACACGGGCCGGTCGTCGACCGTGAGCATCCCGTGGTTCGCGAAGAAGCGGACGAAGTGCCGCGCGGGGAAGGCACCCATCGACGCCGGGTCCGACGACCAGATCGCGGCGCCCATCGGCACGATGTAGCGCTCCACGAACTCGCGCGAGTACCGGCCTTCGTCGAGGTAGGCGCCGAGCGTGAGCGCGTCGTCGCCTCCGCCCGCGAGCAGGCGCGGCGCCTCGCGGTTGAAGCGCAGGATGTCGCGGATCATCCGCAGGAACGACGGCCTCACGACGTTGCGCCGCTGCGCGAAGAGCGTGCCGAGCGACGTGCCGTTGTACTCGAGGCCCGTCCGCGCGCACTGCACGCTGAAGCTCATGTCGCTCTCCTGCGAGGCGACGCCGAGGCGCGCGAGGAGCTTCAGGAAGTTCGGGTACGTGCGGTCGTTGAACACGATGAAGCCGGTGTCCACCGCGTGCCGGCCGTCGGACGCGTCGACGTCGACCGTGTTCGTGTGGCCGCCGATGCGGTCCTGCGCCTCGAACACCGTGACCTCGTGCTCCTTCGAGAGGAGCCACGCGGCGACGAGCCCGGAGACGCCGGCGCCTGCGACCGCGATCCTCACCCGTGGCTCGCGTCGTACGCGTGAGCCGGGACCGGGCGCAGGTCCCACACGATCCCGAGCCACGAGAGGACCGTCAGTCCGTACCAGCTCACGTCGATCTCCCACCATCGGAAGCCCTGCCGGACCGCGCCCGGGCAGTAGTGGTGGTTGTTGTGCCAGCCCTCGCCGAGGGTGATGAGCGCGAGAGTGAGGCTGTTGCGGCTCTCGTCCCCGGTCGCGTAGCGCTGCCGCCCCATCTTGTGGGCGAGCGAGTTGATCGAGCAGGTTCCGTGGAAGAGGGCCACCGTGGAGATGAAGAAGCCCCAGACGAGCATCTGCATTCCCGACGTCCCGAGTTCCGGCGCGAAGGACGCGAGGATCATGCCGAGACCGAGCATCGAGGCCGCGAGGAGGACGGGCACCAGCGTGTCGAAGCGGTTCAGGAATCGGAGCTCGGGGAACTTCGCGAGGTCTCCCACGGCCTCGACGTCGGTCGCGAAGCTCGCGCGCGACGTGATCCAGCCGATGTGGCTCCACCAGAAGCCGTCGCGCAGCGCGGAGTGCGGGTCGCCGGGCTGGTCGGAGAAGCGGTGGTGACGCCGGTGATGCGCCGCCCACCAGAGCGGCCCGCGCTGCACGGCCGACGCGCCGAGCACCGCGAACGCGAACTGCGCCGCGCGCGAGGTGCTGAACGTCCGGTGCGAGAAGTAGCGGTGGTAGAAGGCCGTGATCGCGAACATCCGCACGAAGTAGAGGCCCACGGCGACGCCGACGGCGACGGGGCTCCATCCCGTCCAGATCGCGCCGAGGCAGGCGCCGTGCATCACGACGAACGGGGTGACGCGGAGCCACTCGACCTTCTTCCCGGCCTCGGGCGGCGCGTCGCCGGTGCGCACGGCGCCCGCGTCGAACCACCTCACGAGGTTCTCGGTCAGCCCGCGAGTCTTCATCGGCTCTTTCCTCCCGCGGCGGTCGCGCGCGGCTCGAACAGGTGATGGGAGACGTGCCACTCCTCGCCGCCGCCGGCGGCAAAGAGCTCGGCGCACGCCATGAAGAACATCCGCCAGCGGCGGAACCACAACGTGGCGTCGCGGCCGTGGACCGGCCGCAGCACCCGCAGCGCATGCTCGCGACGAGCGTCGAGGTTGGCAAGCCAAGCCTCAGCCGTCCTCGCGTAGTGCGTGCCGTTCACGAGCGTCCGCTCGCGGACGACGAGGTCGCGGTCGAACCGGTCGAAGAGGTCGTCGCAGGGCATGATCCCGCCGGTGAAGAAGTGGCGTCCCATCCAGTTGTCCGCCCCCTCGGTCTCGAAGGCGTACGCGTACCTGCGATGGCTGAAGACGTGCACGAAGAGGAGCCCGCCTGGCGCGAGCCACCGGGCGACGTTCGCGAGGAGGAGGTCGTAGTTGCGCATGTGCTCGAACATCTCGACGGAGACGACGCGGTCGAAGCGCCGCCCGGCCTCGAACACGTTCATGTCGGCGGTGACGACCCGGACGTTGCCGAGCCCGAGGCGCGCGGCCTTCGCCTCGATGTGCTCGCGCTGCGGCCGGGAGTTCGAGACCGCGGTGATCCGGCTCCGCGGGTAGCGCTCCGCCATGGAGAGCGTGAGCGATCCCCAGCCGCAGCCGAGTTCGAGGACGTCCATCCCGTCCGCGAGCCGCGCCCGTTCGCAGGTGACCGCGAGCATGCGCTCCTCCGCTTCGTCGAGGTCGCGGACGCCTCCGTCCCAGAGGGCGGAGCTGTACTTCAGCCGGCGGCCGAGGGCGAGCTCGAAGAACGCGGGCGGCACCTCGTAGTGCTGATCGTTGGCCGCGCGCGTCTCGACGGCGATCGGCGATGCGCGCAGCATGGCCACGAACCGATCGACGGCCGCGGGGTCGCGGTGGCGGCGCTCCTCTTCCGCGAGGCGTTCCGCCAGGAGCTTCCGGATCCCGGCGCGGACAGCGGCGTCGGGGACGAGCCCCGCCTCGGCGAGCATCAGTCCGGCGCTCACGCCGAATCCTTCGGCCACCACGGGACGAAGACGCTCGTCGTGCGCTGGTAGCGACGGTAGTCCTCGCCGCGCGTCTCCTCGGCGCGGGCCTCGGCGGGCGGAACGCCTGTCACGAAGAGGAGCAGAAGCAGCATGACCGATGGTCCCACGAACACGAGCGGTCCCCATCCAGTTCCTGCGGCGAGCGGCAGGAAGGCGCACCACGTCAGCCACTCGAAGAAGTAGTTCGGGTGCCGCGAGAACCTCCAGAGGCCGCGTCGGCACGTCGTCCCGCGGTTCGCTGGGTCGGCGCGGAACCGGGCGAGCTGACGGTCGGCGATCGTCTCGCCGGCAAGCGAAACGACCCAGATGGCTAGGGCGGCGATCTCGCGTGCTCCGAAGCCCTCCGACGGTGCGCGGATCGCGGCGAGGTATGTCACCGCGAGCAGCGCGACCAGCAGCGCCTGCCCCTCGAAGAGGACGAAGAACCGCGACTGCGCCCTCGCGCCCCACTTCCGGCGCAGCGCGGCGTAGCGCGCATCCTCGACGCGGCGCGCCACGCGGTCCCTGACGAGATGGACGGTGAGCCGAAGGGCCCAGACCGACGCCATCGCCGCGACGAGCACGCGGCGGTGCGTCGCGGCGTCCGGCGACGCGAGGGCGAAGATCACGGCGGCGGCGCCGAGTGCCGCGCCCCACCCCGCGTCCACGATCGTCGCGTCACGCAGCGCGCGCTGCACGAGCCACAGCGCGGCCATCAGCGCCGAGGCGCCGATCCAGGTCAGGGCGACGAGCGTGATCGCGTCCGCCGTCACTGCCGGCTCGCGAACTCCGAGATCAGCCGCGCCGCCTCGTCCGGGCGCTCCTCCTGCACGTAGTGCCCGGAGCCCTCGATCACTCGCAGTTCGGATCCGGCGATGTCGGCGGCGAAGCGCTTCGCGTACCGCTCCGGCGGATACGTGATGTCGCCGGCACCCCAGAGCAGCAGCGTGGGCTGCGCGATGCGGCGGATGTCCGCCTCGCGGGTCCCGTTCTCGTCGCGCGCGATCCCGGTCATGGCCAGCCAATTGTCGGCGTTGTCGCACGTGAGGAAGAACTCCTCCACCTCGTCGTCGGTGACGGGGCGCAGGAACTGCGGCACGAGCGCCGTGCGCAGCCGGTCGGGGGAGTTCAGGAGATAGCCCCAGCGCGCGAGAGGATGTCCGCGGATCTCGACCTCCTCGGGCATCCACCCGTCGTCCGGGCGGCGGTAGCCCGACGAGTCGATCAGCACGACGCGGGCGACGAGATCCGGATGGTCCACGGCCGCGCGCCACACGAACTCCCCGCCGTAGGACTGCCCCACGAGGCAGACGCCCGAGAGGCCCATCTCGCGGAGGAACTCCGCGACGAAGTCCGCGCACTTCTGGAAGGAGTACGGCGGCCACTCGACACGGCTGAAGCCGTGGCCGGCCACCTCGATCGCGTAGACGTCGTGGTCCGCCGCAAGTCCGCGGAACCCGCCGTTCCCGAAAATCACGCTCCCCCACGTCGTGAGCGATCCGGGCGTTCCGTGCACGAGGACGATCGGCGCGCGGCCCGGCGTGGACCGGCCGGCGCGCAGGTAGCTGACCTCGACGTCGCGCGTGTCGCCGTCGATCGTCATCGTCATCCGGCGCACCGCCAGCACGTTCTCGCGCACGCGACGGTTGCGGTCGAGCACGAGGAGCGAGCGCTGGATCTCATCTTTCGGAGTGGATGCGCACGCCGCGACGCCGAGCAGCGTCAGCGGCGTCGCCGCGAGGGCCGCGAGCACCACGTGCACCGGCCGGGGCCGCCTTCGACTCGCCGTCGCCTCGCTCATCGCCGTCCTTCTTCCCGTCGCTCATCGACGTCGCGGCCGCTTCGGCCGCCTTCACACCGCCTGTCGCCGCCGCGAGGGCGCTCTGTCCGGGAAACACCGTGTCCCCCACGAGGAAGAGTCCGGGCCGGACGGCCCGCGGCGACATCCCGAGATACCGGCCGAAGCCCGCCGTCCTCGGCACGCCGCCGACGTGGCCGCCCGCCCGGCCGGTGAACCGCTCGAACGTCCGCGGCGACGCGGTCATCGAGCTCTCGATGCCGCCCTGCCACTCGGGAAGGAACCGCTCGACGCCGCGCCGCATTCGCTCCTGGACGGAATTCACGTACCCCGGACGATCGACGGCCGCGAGCGCCGCCAGCTTCGCCGTCGGCACGTGCGTCGAGACGGTGATCGTGCGCCGGCCCGGTGCCAGGCCGCGACGGTCGTCCGCGCCGGAGACCGAGCAGAAGAGGTGGTTGCCCTCGACGAACGGCGACGACGTGTCCTGCACGACCTCGACGTGCACGGCATCGCGGCCCGCACGGTTGGGAGCGCGCGCCGCGAGGTAGAGCATCGCGGCGCCCCAGCCGGACTCCACGTCGCGCGCGAGCCGGGCGAGACGCGGCACGTCGCCGGCGCGCGCGGCGAGCAGACGTCGCAGATCCTGCGGCAGCACGTTGGCGAGCACGGTCCGCGCGCGAAACGCGCCGCGCCGCGTGCCGAGCGCCCAGCCGTCAGCGCAGGGCGCGAGGGACTCGACGCGCGTCGCGAACTCGACTTCGCCGCCGCACGCGCGGATCGCATCGACGAGTCCGAGCGCGAACTCCCCGATCCCGCCGGTGACGTGTCCCGCGCCGCGAAACGGGTAATCGAGCGCCGCGAGCGCGAGCGGCGCCTCCGCCTCGTCGGCGCCGCACTGGACCGTGATCCGGCAGAGGCTCTCGACGAGCACGCGCAGCGGTTCGAACGCTGCGACGCCCTGCGCGCGCATCACGTCGCCGAGGGTCCTCCCCGCGATCGGCACGAGCCGGAGATACGACGGCAACGCGCGCAGATGGCGCGACATCACGCCTCGGCCGAACGGCGGCAGGAGCGACGGATCGTCGAGCGCGGGCCAGAGCGTCGCGGCCGTTCGGGTCTGGAGCGCGAAGAAGTCGCGTATCCCTCGCTCGGGCGCGCCAGGGAGGGCGCACAGCGACTCCACGAGATCCTCCCGGCGCGGCGTGACTGAGAGGCGGAGACCCGGCGCGCGCAGTTCGATCACCGGATCGAGCGCGCGGAAGTCCACGCTGATCCCGTGACGGTCGATCCACCGGCGGAAGAGCTGTCCCGCGCCGAAACCGCTGAAGAGCGTCGCCCCCGCCTCGTACCGGACGCCGCCGCGCTCGAACGTGCTCGCGCACCCGCCCGGGTACGTCATCGCCTCGAGGATGAGTACGCTCGCCCCGCGCTCGGCGAGCGTCAGCGCAGCCGCGAGACCGCCGAACCCGGCTCCGATCACGACAGCGTCGTGGACGCGAGACGGGTCGGCGGGCGTCGGGACGGTCATCGTTCAGACACGCAACCGACCCGCCGCACCGCGCATTCCGCGCGCAACAGGGATATCCTCGCGCGCTCGATGGCGGACGGCCGGAGCGGGTGGAACGAGATGGCGGCGATCTACGACCGCACCCGCGCCTTCCCCGGCGACGGCGAACTCGTGGTGCCGCTTGCGGTGGCCGATCGCCTGCGAGATCTCGGCGCGGCGCGCGTCCTCGACCTCGGCTGCGGCACCGGGCGTTACGCCGTGCCGCTCGCGCGGGAGGGAATCCGCGTCGTCGGCGCCGACCGCTCGCCCGAGATGCTGTCGATGCTCGCGTCGAAGGACGGCGCGGACCGCGTTCGGATCGTGCGGTGCGACGCCGAGGCGCTCCCGTTCCGGCGCGCGTTCGACGCGGTCGTCTTCTCCCACTTCCTCCACCTCGTGCCGTCGCTCGCGACGCTCGCCCGGGAACTCGCGCGCGTCCTCCTCCCGGGCGCGCACCTCGTGCTCGTCGACACGAGCACCGGCCGAAGCCCCGCGGAATTGCGCGTCCTCGCTCACGCGATGCCGCACCTCGTGCCCGACTGGGCTCCGTGGCCCGAGAACGCGATCTCGCGCAGCCGAGGTCAGCTCCGCGAACTTCTCGGCCATCTCGGCGCCGCCGAGGCCGACGCCGGTCCGCTCATGACGTTTCCCGCGCACTCGTCGCTCCGCGAGGCGCTCCACCACGTCCGCGAGCGGACGTGGTGGAGCTGCCGCGTGCACCCGGCGGAAACCGCGCGGCGCGCCGCCGACCTAGCCGAGCGAGCGCTCGCCGCGGAGGGCGCAGACCTCGATGCGCCGCTCGACGCACACTCGGAGGCGCGGCTCGTCGTCGGCCGGATGCCCGCCGCCTGATCAGATCCCGGCGAGGCGCCCCGAGCTGTCGCCGAACTTCTGGGCGCGCACGTTCACGCGGTCGAGGAGCGCGAGGTAGAGGTTGCAGAGCGGCGTCTGCGACGCGTACCGGACGTGCTTCCCGGGCGAGAGCGAGCCGCCGAGACGGCCCGCGACGAGGATCGGCAGGTCGTCGTGGTTGTGACGGTTGCCGTCGCTGATGCCGCTGCCGTAGACGACGGCCGAGCGGTCGAGGAGCGACGCGTCGCCGTCCTTCGCGGACGACATTGCGGCGAGGAGACGGGCCAACTGCTCGACGTGGAACCGGTTGATCCGCCGGATCTTCTCCTCTTTCCCCGCGTCGCCGCCGTGGTGCGAGATCTCGTGGTGTCCGTCGGGCACGCCGAGGAAGCCGTAGCTGCGATTGCTGCCCTCGTTCGCGAGGAGGAACGTGGCCACGCGCGTCGTGTCGGTGCGCAGCGCCAGCACGATGAGGTCGCACATGATCCCGAGGTGCGCGGCGTAGTCGCCGGGCACGCCCGCGGGCCGCGCCGCGCCTTCGGGGAGCGGCGAGTCGCCGTCCTTCGTCGCGCGTTCGATGCGGCGCTCCAGCTCGCGAACGGCGTCGAGGTACTCGTCGAGCTTCCTCTTGTCCGTCGGCCCGAGCCTCAAAGCGAGCCGCTTCGCCTCGTCGAGCGAGACGTCGAGGACGCTGCGGCGCAGTGCGGCCCGCCGCGCGCGCTCCTCGGGCGTCTCACCCGAGTCCGGTCCGCCGAACAGCCGGTCGAACGCCGCGCGCGGATCGACCTCCTTCGAAGTCGGCAGCGACTCGCTCCGCCACGAGACGTTCGCCGAGTAGGCGCAACTGTAGCCCGAGTCGCACTGCCCCGACGTCATCGACGGCTCGCAGCCGAGCTCGAGCGACGGCATCCGCGTCGTCTCGCCGAGTTTCCCGGCCGCCACCTGGTCCACGGAGACGCCGACTCTCAGGTCCGCGCCCGCCGTCTTCTTCGGATGCGCGCCGGTCAGGAACGACGCGGCGCTCCGCGCGTGATCGCCCGGGCCGTCGCCGTGGTCGCGGCCGCCGTCGAGTGCGAGGCCCGTGAGCACCTGCACTTCCTTCGCGTGCGGCGCGAGCGGTTCGAGCACGAACGGGAGTTCGGTCAGCGCGCCCTCCGCCTTCGGTGTCCAGTCCGGCATGTGCACGCCGTTCGGGACGCAGAGGAAGACCAGACGCCGCGGCGCCTCCGGCTCTCCCGCGAGGAGGCGTGCGGGCACCATCGCGTCGAGGAGCGGCAGCGCGATCGCGGCGCCGGCGCCGCGCAGCACCGCGCGGCGCGAGAGACGGACTCCGCGGATCACGTTCATCGGCTCACTTCCCCTCGCCGCGGCGGCGGCGGAATCCGTCCATCCTCACGATGCCGAGGACGACGTCCTCGAACGTCGCGTCGAGTCCGGGCAGCGACTTCACGAGCCGGTCGAGCGCGCGCCGGTCGTCGCGCGTCGGGGCGCGGCCGAGCGCGTAGACGAGGAGCTTCTCCGCGAGACAGCGCGCGAAGGCGTCGTCGGCGGTGAGCACCGCGCGAAGCTGCGCGGGGCCGTCGATCGCGCGGCCGTCGGGGAGCGTCCCCACCGCGTCCACCGGTCCGCTCTCGTCGCGCTCGCGCCACGCGCCGACCGGGTCGAAGTTCTCGAGCGCGAAGCCGAGCGCGTCCATCCGCGTGTGGCAACTCGCGCAGTTCGGGTCGGAACGGTGGCGCGCGAGGCGTTCCTTCAGCGACGCCGCCTTGGTCGCGGCGGCGCTCTCGTCGAGGGCGCCGACGCCCGGCGGCGGCGGAGGCGGCGGCTCCGCGAGGATCTCCTCCAGGATGAACTTCCCGCGCTTGACCGGCGACGTACGCGTCGGGTTCGACGTCAGCGTGAGGATGCTCGCCTGCGTGACGAGCCCGCCGCGGCGTCCGCGCGGCAGCGGCACGCGCTCGAAGCGATCGCCCTTCACGCCCGCGAGTCCGTAGTGCTTCGCGAGCCGCGCGTCCACGAACGTGAAGTCGGCGTCGAGGAAGTCGCGGAGCGGACGTCCCTCGCGGACGACTGCCTCGACGAACATCTCCGTCTCCTGCCGCATCGACGCGCGCAGTGCGTCGTCGAACTCCGGGAACCGCGCCGGATCGGGCGCCACGTCGTCGAGGCGCCGGAGTTCGAGCCACTGCACTGCGAAGTTGGTGACGAGCGCGGACGCGCGCGCGTCGCGGAGCATCCGCCGCGTCTGCGCGGCGAGGACGTCCGGGTCGTGGAGCGCCCCCTTCGCCGCGAGCGACGAGAGCTCGCGGTCCGGCATGCTGCTCCAGAGGAAGTACGAGAGGCGCGTCGCGAGTTCGAATTCCGTGAGATCGTGCGCGGCGTTCGGGTCGCCGGGCGAGGGATCGGTTTCCACGCGGAAGAGGAAGCTCGGCGAGACGAGCGCCGCGGTGAGCGCCGCCTCGACGCCCCGCTCGAAGCTCGCGCCGCTCTTCTGCGCCTCGGCGACGAGATCGGCGAGTCGCGACGCCTCGTCGGCCGTCGCGGGCCTTCGGTACGCGCGATTGGCGATCCTCCTCGCGACCTCGATCGCGAACGCGCGATCGCGCGGACGCTTCGAGTCGTCGCCGAGGAGTTCGCGCTGGAACTCGCCCACGGGCCGGACGTCCACGGGCCCCGCGACCTCGATCCACTGCACGAAGAGGTTGCGGTCGCGCTGCGTGGGGTCGGGGTCGTCGGGCTTGTAGTAGTCGTTGATGAACGCAGCCGCGACGCGCCGCCGCCCGGCGGCGACGCGCGCCCTCACCTCGTAGATCTCCGGCGACTTCGCGACCGCCGTCACGTCCACGACCTGATCGCTCGCGCCCGGCACGCGCAGCGCGATGCGCGCCGGTTCCGGCCCCGCCTGCTGCGCGAAGGCGCGAACTCGCAGCAGGTATTCGCCGTCGCGCGGGAACGTCATCTCGCCGAACGCCTCGCCGGGCGAGAACATCGCGACGCCCGTCTTGTCGCGGCGGGCGCCGCGCGAGGACTGGAGCGAGTCGCGGTCGAATCGCCGCACCGGCGGCCTTGCGGGGTCCTCCGCGACGATCGCGCGCGACGCCACGAACTCCGCCGCGGCGAGGTACTTCTCGAAGAGGACGGGCGGCAGCGTCAGCACGTCGCCGATGTTGTCGAAGCCGAGGCCGACGTCGTCCGGAGGAAGGCGCGCCTCGGCGTCGAAGTCCACGCCGCAGAGGTCGCGGACGGTGTTGCGGTACTCGGTGCGCGAGAGACGGCGGATCGTCACGCGTCCCGGATCGGACGCGCCCGCGTCGTCGGGGAGGGAGTCGATCCAGGCGACGATGCGGGCGACGTCGGCGGCGGGCGGTTGCGGCGCCTCCTTCGGCGGCATCTCGCGGCGGCGCAGCTTTGTCCGGATCTCGCGGAGCACGTCGGGATCGCCCCCGGCGCCGAGCTTCGAGAGGTCGAGGTCGTTCTCGACCGTCTCTCCCGAGTGGCACTCGAAGCACCAGCGCGCGAGGAACGGCGCGACGTCGCGGCGGAAGACATCGTCGTTGCCGTCGGCGGCGGCGCCGCGGTGCCCGGCGACGATCGCCGCGACGGCGACGCCGCAGAGCCCGATCGAGACGACGCCGACCCGCATCGCCTCGAACGTACCGGGACTCGCTCCGGCGGCGCCGAGATTACTTCGTGCGCTGACGCTCGAGGATGCCCCGCGCCCGGTCTCGCGCGGCGTCGTCGCCGTCCTTCGGTCGCGACGCGATGAACTCGAGGACGCCAGGGACCGCGTACTCGCCGATCCGGACGAGCGACGCCTCCGCCTCGTCCGCGACGCCGGCCTCGGACGAAGCGAGCAGCGCCCCGATCTTCGGCACGAGCGCCTCGGCGTCCTTGCCGGACCAGTGGACGGCGCGTAGCGCCGCGAAGCGGAGCCCCGCGTCGTCTCCGTCGATCCATCCGGCGAGCACGACGAACGCTGGCCGCCCCGCGCAGGCCAGCGCGCATGCGATCCGCTCGCGGCGCGACGCGTCGCCGGTCGTCGCCGCCGCCGCGAGGAGCGGCGCAAGTCGCGCCCCGTGCTTCGCGAAGAGGAGTTCGAGTCCGCGCTTGCGTCCGTCGGCCTCGCGCTCGATCGTGAACCCGCCGTCCACGAACGCCGCGACGAGCTTGCGGTCGCCGTCCGGGTCCTGCTTCGCGAAGGACGCTGCCTGGTCGGCGAACGCATCCCCCACCCACTGGACGGCCGCCTGTCGCAGGAGCGCCGGCAGTGCTTTCTCGGCGGGACAACCGATCTTGCGCAACGCGACCGACGCGTCGAGCGCGAACTGCCACGGCTCTCCGTCGAGCGCCGCGAGCAGCGCGTCGGTGGCCTCGGCCCCGTCGGCTCCCATCAGTCCCAGAGCCTCCGCTGCGCCCTGGCGCATCGCTGAACTCGGCGACTTCAGCGCTGCGACGAGCGGCCGGATCGACTCGGGGCGCAGTTGCGCGAGGAGCTTCACGGCAACCCGCTGAAAGTTCTCGTAGTCAGCCGGACGCGCGTCGCCCTCGGGCTCCTGCCACTTCGAGAGGGAGACGAGCACGAGGAGCGCGGGGATCGCGCGCTTCGCGTCGTCGCCCTTCTTCGCGAGCGCGCGGACGGTGCGCACGGCGGTGACCGGGTCCGGCGACGGACCGACGTACGGCGCAGCGACTTTCGAGATGAGTGCCTCGACGTCGAGCGCGTCGAGTTCCTCCTGCGTCGGCGCCTTCGGCGGTTCGGGAAGCGTCGCGGGCCCCGTCACCGGGACGTTCACCTCGATCTCCGAGATCGTCATCGATCCGCCGAGACCCGCGAGGTACGAGACGAAGATCGTCGGCACGAGGATCCCGCCGACGCGCTCGTGCTTCCAGTTGAGGAAGCCCTTGCCGTAGCCGTCGAGCGCCGCCTTCTTGCGGACGTGGAGATCGCCCTCGCGGGCGTAGGTGATCCGCTGCCGGACGCCGATGCTCCTGCCGAGGTTCTCGGCACCCGGACCGTCCTCCGCGAGCGGCCCCTCGGGGAGGAACCGATACTCGCTGTACGCGGCGCCCTCACTCTCGCCCTCGGCGCGGCGAGCGACGACGACCTCGACGCCGTCCACCGCGCGAAGCTCCAGCGTGCAGGGTTCGAGCTCCTGCTCGAGACGCTCCGGCGCGAAGAGACCATCGAGCACCGATCGGTACTTCTCGCGCTCCGTGTCCTCCCACCGGCCCTTCGCGCCCGACGCCGTGGTCCGGATCGCGAGCGTGCTCTTCCCGGGCGCCTCCATCGCGTACGCCATCTCGTAGACGATTCCGTTCGTCATCTGGTAGCGCGCCCGGCAGCGCAGCGACTTGAGACCCGCGTCCGTGGCCCGGTAGGTCGTCAGGTCGGCCTTGCGGACGAGTTCGAGCGCGCGCGCATCGGCCGTGTGCTTGCGCGCCGGGGGCGTCGGCGGGGCCGTATCCTGCGCCGGGGCCGAGGCCGCGAGTCCCAGGAGGAGCAAGGCCGCGGCGAGCGTTCGCATGGTGCCGCGATGCTATCGCCGCGCGCGGTCACGTGCGTGTCTCCGGATTCCCGATGAGGAGGCGGGCCCATCCAGGAGGAGAGCACCGATGGCCGTAGCGTCCGCCGTGGACAGCGTGCAGCGATTGCTGGAGCGCGCCTGCGAGATGGGCGCGAGCGATCTGCACGTGGAGCCCGACGCCGGCGTCGTCACCGTCCGCGCGCGCCGCGACGGCGTGCTGGTGCCGATGGAGTCGCTGCCCGCGGACATCGGGCCTCGCATCGTCGGACGGCTGAAGGCACTCGCCGACCTCCTCGCCTACCGCACCGACGTGCC
>JANNHP010000212.1:0-68806 GCA_031404455.1 Planctomycetia bacterium
GGGAAACGCGCCTCTCCGCGGCACGTGCGTCACAGCCCACAACTCCTGGCCTTCCAATGACTTGCGACTCCTCCTCAGGCCGATAGGAAAGATTCTCATTCCCACGATTGACGATCCCCGGCCGAGGGATATGTTTCTCGCGCTTCCGGCAAACGGAAGTGAGACGCAGAGAGAGTTCTTTAGAAATCACCGAAGACCGATCAGGGCAAACCCATCGCAAGGTGGGGACGCAAAACTAGAGGGCCTGGTCCGGGACGAGCGCTGGATGGAGCGCGCGCGCCGGACAGAGGCAGCCAGTTGCCGGTACTGCGAACGTCGCCGACTCCACGTCGGCACGCGTACGCCGCCGCGACGTCCTCCGCCCCGACCGAGCTTCGAAAAGGGAGGAGAGGCACATGAGGATCGCGGACGCCGACATGACGCAGGTGTGGACCGACTACAAGAGCGCCCCGACGGAGGCGCTTCGGAACCAGCTCGTCGAGAAGTACCTGACGCTCGTCCGCTACGTCGCGGAGCGCCTGGCCAGCACGCTCCCCTCCTTCGTCGAGGTCGACGACCTCGCCTCGATGGGCATCTTCGGCCTTCTCGACGCGATCGAGCGCTTCGACCCGACGATGGGTGTGAAGTTCAAGACGTACGCCATGAACCGCATCCGCGGCTCGATCCTCGACGAACTCCGCAGCCTCGACTGGGTCCCGCGCCTCGTCCGCATCAAGGCGAACAAGATCGACAAGGCCGTCCAGGCGCTCGAGCGCGAGCTCGGCCGCGCGCCGACCTTCTTCGAGATGTCGAAGCAGCTCGAGATGAACTTCGACGAGTACACCTCGATGATCGAGGGTGCCTCCGCCACGGCGATCATCTCGCTCTCCGACGAGTGGACGGACCACGAGGAGAACCACGGCAACCGCAAGATCGACCTGCTCGAGGACGCGAACCCGAGCGGCGACCCCCTCCACGAGATCCAGCTCCGCGACATCCGCGATGTCATCGCCGAGCACCTGACCGAGAAGGAGCGACTGATCGTCACGCTCTACTACTACGAAGGCCTCTCGATGAAGGAGATCGCCAAAGTCCTGAATCTCACCGAGTCGCGGATCTGCCAGATCCACGGCAAGGTGGTCGAGCGCCTGAAGGAGCAGCTCGTCCGCACGAAGGCCAATCTGTTCGTCTAGTTCCTCCCCTCGAGCGACTGCTCGAGACTCCCACCCCCCGACGCGCCCGCCCTCACCGGCGGGCGTCGTCGTTTGCGGAGCCGGGTGACGGTCCTCTCCGACAGGGCGCGCTAGCATGGGCCCACGCCGTCGCGGAGGGACGAGGCATGGATCGACGTCGCTGGGCCTGCGCGCTCGCCGCGCTCCTCTTCGCAGCCATCGGATGCGGCGATTCGGAGACGACGACTCCGCCCGCGCGTCCCGCCCCTCCCCCACCGACGATCGCGCCGCCCGCGCCCGAAGCACCGACCGCAGTGCGCGTGCCCGCGATCCATGTGATCGTGCGCGATTTCGCGGGGGCGCCGATCGCGGGCGCCCGCGTCGTCGCGCGGCCGACGCGGCTCGACGACGACGTGAACGCGAAGCTCGACGCGAAGCCCCCCGCGGTCGAATCCGTGACGGGCGCGGACGGGACGGCGTCGCTGACATCCGTCCCCGCCGGAAACTGGACGGTCTCGCTCGACGCGACCGGACGCGTCAGCCGCGCGGCGACGTGTTCGCTCGCCGCAGGCGGTCCCGAGCCGACGGTCGAGATCCGCGCGGAGACGGGCGTCGCGCTCGCGGGCCGCGTCGTCACCTCGCGCGGCGCGGCGATCGCCGACGCGGCCGTCGTCGCGACGTTCCCCGCCATCGCGATCGGCGGGCGCAGCGACCGCCGCGACGACTCAGCGCTGGTTCGCACCGGCGCGGATGGCCGGTTCCGATTCGACGCGCTCCCCGAGACGATCGTCGGCCTCCAATGCGCTCCGCCCGGGGCGTGGTCGTCGCGCACTTGGACCTTGCGCGCCGGCGCGGTGCCGTCGATCGATCTCGTCCTCGACGTCCGCGGTCCCGTCGAAGGCGTCGTGCGCTCGGCCGAGGACGGGAAACCGCTCGCCGGGGCGAGCGTGAGGATCGAAGCGCAGGCGGGGTACATGGCCGACGCCGGGGTGCACGCCGTGACGGACGAGGCAGGCCACTTCCGCGTGCTGGCGTTTCCTGGCGAGCGCGTGTCGTCGATCGAGCTGATCGCGAAGGGCCACTGGCGCGTTCCGAAGGTGAACGGCGCGCAGGATCAGGACGTCCGAGTCCACGCCGACCGGCCGACCGTCCTCGACCTCGTCGTGCACGCCGACTTGCCCGATCTCGCCGACGTGCGCGGCGTGGTCCACGGACCCGACGGCCCCGTCGCGGGCGCGACGGTGTTCCTCGCCGGTCCCGGAGACGACTACTACATGTCCTCGACGTTCGAGACTGACGCCACCGGACGGTTCTGGTTCTTCGACGTGCCGCAGCGGGACCTCGTCGTGACCGTCGAGGCGACGGGCCTCTACCAGCCCGGCGCGGCGGAACTGGAGGAACGCGACGGCGTGGCCCTCGATCCGAAGTCCCCGCTGGTGATCGCCGCCGACGCGGCGCGGCCCGTCGAGCGCGACGCGACGCTCGCCCGCGCGGAACCCGACGTCGAGCGCGCCGCGTCCGTCGAGCCCCGCGTGACGGTGACGGGACGCATCAAGGCGTCCGCGGACGCGCCGAAGGGCGGCGTCGCGCGCGCAGAGTTCGAAGGCGCGTGGGTGCCGTCCGAGCCCGACGGGCGATTCCGGTTCGAGTTCGACATCCACTACTCGCGCGAGAAGGACACGTTCCGCGCCGTCGTCCCCGGGTGGGGCTCGAAGGACGTGGAGTTCGCGCTGCCCACGGGCGGCGGCACCGTGGACACCGGCGAGATCCTGGTCGAGAAGGGCAGGACGATCCGCGGGGCGGTGACGTGCGGCGACGCGCCGGTCGCCGGTGCGGTGATCTCAGGGGAGCGCGTTCGCGAGGACCGTGGAATCACATGCACCTTCGGCGAAGCATCGTCGCTTCCGATCCTCGCCGTGTCGGGCGCCGACGGGAGATTCGAGATCGACGCCCTGCCGCCCGGTCCCTACACGATCCGTGCGATCGCGAGTGGATGTCTCGCGACCGAAGTCGAAGCGGATGCGAAGTCCGGCGACGCAGACGTGACGCTGGCGCTCGCGAAGGAGGCGCACCTCCGCGGCCGCGTGCTGCGCGCCGACGGGTCGCCCGTCTCCGGAGCGCGCGTGTCGATCGAGTCCGGTGGCTTCGAAGGAGTCGAGACCGGCTCGGACGGTTCCTTCGACCTCGTCGTCGCAGAAGGGGTCGAGCAGGTGATCGAGGTGAAGCCGGCATGGGACCACGAGGACGACTTCCTCGAGTGCCAGCGCGCGGGACTCTCGGCCCCGTGCGATCCCGTGGAGATCCGCGTGAGCCCCGGCCAGTCGATCTCGGGCCGCGTGATCGGCGCGGACGGCAAGCCGGCCGCGGGTGTGAAGGTGACCTGCTTCCCGGCGGGAAGCCACGAGACGTACGAGGGCCGCGACGTCACGACGGACGCGGACGGCGCGTTCACCGTGAGCGCGCTCGCGGAGGGGAACTACGACATCGAAGTGAGTCAGGGAGTCGCGGAGCCCGTCCGAGTGACTGATGTCGAGGCAGGGCGCCGCGACGTGGACGTGCGACTCGCTCCGGCGCTCGCGATCGAGGGACTGCTGCTCGACGCCGCGGGCAAGCCCGCGCGCGGGATGACGCTCGTCGCGAGCGCGTGCGACGACGAGGACCAGGATTCGCGCCGGAAGATCGAGACCCGGACCGACGAATCAGGCCGCTTCCGGTTCGCGGGCGTCGGAAGCGCGTCCTGCCGAATCGAGATGCGCGGCACGGACGCCGGGCGGATCTCGCTCTACTCGGACATGAGTTCGCTAGTCGGGGGATCGCCCGTCTCAGCCGGAGTCCGGGACCTCGTCCTGCGCATCCCGACGAAGGACGCGGTGACCGTCGCGGGCCGCTTCGTCGACGACGCGGGGAAGCCCGTCGTCGGGGAGCGCGTGACCGTCCCCGTCCGCGAGAACATGAGCGCCGGCGTGTGCAGCGACGCCGACGGCCGGTTCGATGTCGCCGGCGTGCGTCTCGACGTGCCCTGCGCGATCGAGGTGTGGGGTGCCGGGATCGAGTGGACGCTCGCCGTCCCCGCCGGGACGAAGGACCTCGTCCTGACGGTCGGCGCGGACGGACTCCATCGCGTGGAGATCGGCGGCCGCGTCGTCGAGAAGGCCGCGGCGCGGGCGCGCGTCGAGTCGGCCACCGAGGAGTACCGCTACTTCGGGGACGCGCGCTTCGTGCACGCGATCACCGGGGCGACGATCGACAGCAAGTCGCTCGGCGACGGCTTCGCGGTCGACGACCTACCGATTGGCCCCTACCGCGTCGAGGTCCGCGAGCGGCGCGACGGCGACTGGCTGCCGACGCGCGAGAAGACGGGCCAGGGCGATCCGCACCTCGTCGTCATCGACTGAGCTTCGCACTCGCGTCGCGTCGCCCATCGCGCGGACGACAACGGGCGAAGCGAAGCCGCGCCGACGGCCGTCACGCGATTTCACTTCTCGACGCACTTCCCGCCGGTGTCGGCCGCGAGGCCCTTCATGAACGCCGGATCGGCGCCTTCGTTGCCGTCCTTCGACGTCGCCGCGCCGACGAACGCGACCGCGTGGATCGCGATGCGGCGGGACCGGTTCCAGTCCTTCACCGAGCCGCGGATGAGATCGGGGTCGGTGATCTTGCCGACCGAGGGTTTGCCGTCGGACAGGAAGACGATCGTGTCCACGCGCGCGTCGCCCGTCGGGTCGGACTCGCGCTTCTTGCCCTTGCCCATGTCGCCGAGCGCGAACGCGGCCTCGAGCGCGTCGTAGGTGTTCGTGCCGCCGGCGAACTCGACTCCTGCGATGAACTGCAGCGCCTCGCCGCGCGACTTGCCGTCGGCCTTCTGCATGTCCGGCTTCCAGACACGCACGCCGCTCGAGAAGAACACGATGTTGAAGATCGTGCCGTCCTCCAGAGCCGCGACGACGCGCTTCAGCTCCTCGCGCGCGAGCTCGGCGCGCGACGACTTCGCGTCCGGTCCGTTGCCGCCCATCTTCGCGTTCATCGATCCCGAGATGTCGATGACGAAGACGACCCGCTTGCTCTCGATCTGGATTCCGAAGAAGCCCGTCTTGCGGTCCGACTCGGCCGGCTTCTTGCCCAGGTCCTTGAACGGGTCGGGTCCCTTCGCGGTGTCCTCGGCGGGCGGCTTGCCTGTCCACTTGTCGCGATTCTGCTCCCACCAGACGCGCCAGATCTCCGGGTTCGCCGCGAGGTCCTGCCCCGTCAGCGCCTGCAGTGCGCGGCGGCAGTCGTCCTTGAGGCGGCCCTCCTCCTTCACCATCCGCTTGACGATCGCGTCGATTCCCTCCTTCGACGGCGTCTTCTCGAGCGCCGCGACGACGGACGCGCGCACGAGCCATCTCACGTCTTCCATCCGCGCGGCGAGCGCGGGACCCACCTTCGCCGCGTCGCGGCCGCCGAGCCCGTCGATGGCGATGATCAGCGCGCGCGGATCGGGCTCCGTGTTCGTCGCCGGGGAGACCGCGGCGGTGAGCATCTCGGTCGCCCAGTCGGTCGCGACGTGGCCGAGCAGCTCGTAGCCCTCGGCGCGAACCATCCAGTCCTTCGAGCCGATCCGGTTCTTCGTCCAGTCCTCGCGGACGGCCTTCTGCGCCTCGGGCGGGAGCTTCGCGACGAGCGTTCCGTGTGCGGTGAGGAGTTCCGTGAGGACGGACTGCTGCGCCGCGACGAGCTTCTCGGCGTTGGTGACGTCCGCGCTGAGCGCGAGGTGCTCGTCGTCCTCGGGCCAACGCGGCCGCGAATCCGGGAGTGGCTTGCCCTGCTTCTTGAACTGGTCGAAGTAGTCCTGCTGCTTCTTCAGGATCTTCGCCTCGACCGGCGCCAGCGCCGCGCGGGCCTTGTCGACCTTCTCCTTCGCGTCCTCGATCGCCGACTTCGAGACGCCGGCGCACCACTGCAGCGCCTTCATCGCCTCGGGCTTGCCCGTCGCGACGAGCGCCTGGATCACGTCCTGCTTCACGGAGGCGCCGGCGCCCTTCGTGTACCGCTGCTGGTACTCCGACAGGATGTCGCCGGCGAAGGCCGAGAGCGCCAGCGCGGCGATCGCAGCGAACCCTGAGAGCAGTTTCGCGAGTCTCATGGCTTGCCTCCTCCGGCGGGCTCCCCGGCGAGCGGTTCGCCGAGAGACGCCTCGGCGCCCTCGACGTAGACCTCGGTGTCGTCGATGCCGTCCACCTCGCGGCGGAGCAGGAAGTACGTGTCAGTGAGCCCGCCGACGAAGTACGAGAGAACGTAACCGTTCACGACGATCGTTGCGAGCGCGGTGATCGCCCACGCGACGTAGACCCACATGACGGGCAGGCCGTCGAACTTCTCCACCTGCGGCCAGCCGAGGACGCCGCCCGGCTTCATGCCCACGTCGATGCCGCCCCCGATCGCGCGCGCGGCGTCGATGGGCGCCGAAGGATCGGAGGCCCAGCTCGCGCCGAACATCATCGCGCGGGCGGCGATCGCGATCAGCGCTGCGCCGAACGCGGCGATCACGCCCGCGACGACCGTGACGAGCACGACCGACACGAGGTACGCGACCGGCTTCGTGAACACGTACGAGAACGTGCGGCTGATGGCGTCGAGCGTGCCGTTCTTCTCCGTCGCGAGCGCCGCCTGCATCACGGGCAGCCCGAAGATGCCGCCGATCGCGAGGATGAGCACCACGAGCGCCGCAACGAGCGCGAGCGGCTGCATCACGATCTGCAGGAACGGCCCCGCGCCCGGGATCGCGCTCGCCGCGCCAGCAGCGGCGGCGAGTCCGAGGAAGAGCGCCGCGGCGGCCGCGACGAAGAGCGGCGCCAGGAGGAACTGCTTCAGGTTCGAGATCGAGAACGAGAGCCCCTCGCCCGCGCCGATGCTCTCGTCCCTCGCGATGCGGACGGCGTAGACGCGGGAGATGGCGCCCGCGACGATCGACCAGAGGACGAGCAGCCAGACTCCGACCACCGCGTACTTCCACCACGGAAGCTGCGGGTCGTAGGCCGGCCCGTCCCGCAGTCGGATCTGGCCGAGCGAGCCGACGAGTCCGTGGATGTGATTCGTGTACGGCAGGCCGGTCCAGCCGAGCACGCGGTCGAAGAAGGCGGACCTGAGCCCGATCCAGGCTGGCACCCCCCCCACCTCGGGGACTGCGAGGATCGAGGCCAGCGCCGGCCAACTGAGCTGGTACGCGAGCCACCCGAAGGCACCGAGGGCGAGCGCCGAGAGGTCGAAATCGACGCGGGGCGCACGCAGAACCGTGCGCTGGCGCTCGGCCGTCTCGGCCATGGGGACTCCTCCTTCAGGTCGGGGACCGGCCGGCCTGCCGGTCGCGGGGACCGGAAGAGGCTACCGAAGGCTCAACTCCCGGCCAGAGGCTTCCGATAGGGAGGACGTCCGCCGGACAAGAGGAGTTCCCATGACCGTCAGTGACCTGGCCTTCCACCTGTCCGTCCGAGACCTCGACGGCGGCGCGGTGTCGGTCCTCCAGATCAAGGACGCCTTCCTGAACTACGCCTCGTCCGACGAGCTGAAGACCAACATCAAGGCCGTCTGCCGCGAGCGCATCCACCGCGGCGTCAAGGGCTTCGCGGTCGACGTGTCCCGCGTGACGGTGATGGACTCCTGTGGCCTCTCGGTGCTCATCAGCATCAAGAAGCTCGTCGAGTCGGAAGGCGCGCGAATGGCCCTCTGCGGGCTCTCGCCGATGATCAAGCGCCTCTTCGAGATCACGAAGCTCGAGCAGGTGTTCGAGATCCGCGCCGACGAGCAGGCCGCGGTCGTGTCGCTCAGCGCCACCGCATAGCGCCGATCGGCGTCACGTCTCGCCGGAGTCCGTGTCTCCCCCGCCGCCGCCCGAGAGCTGCGGCTCGAGGCGCATGCGCAGCCGCCGGCGGATCGTCGGCCCGAACCAGTTGACGTCGTACTTGCGGCGCCTCAGCCATTCGTGGCGCTTGCACTCGGTGCGGTCCGGGACGGCGGCGAGACCGTGGTGCTCGTGCTCGAGGTCGAGCACGGTCTCGACGTGCGAGCAGTGCTCGACGCCGAGGTCCGCGAGGATCCGCTCGAACGGCTCGACGTCCGCCGAGAAGAGCGACAGGAGCTTGTGGTCGTCGAGGAACACCTCGAGCGGCGAGTCCGGGTCGTAGAAGCCGAAGCCGACCATGCCGTCGTGCAGGATCTGGAACCGGTAGCGCGCGAGCACCGACGCGACTTCGCCGCGCGGCACGAGGGCGGAGACGAAACGGTCCTGCGCTGGACCGTCGGGATCCTCGTCCATGGCCTCCTCGCTCCGCCTGAGCTCCAGCACGGCGTGGCAGTGCGGCGGCATGAGCGCGAGCGCCGCGTCGAGGACGCGCTCGACGCGCAGCACGCTGAGCTGCGCGTAGAAGAAGTGGTGCGGCGGATCGTCGCCGTCGCGCCAGTGGAGCTCGTAGCCCTCGCAGAGCTCGCGCCGCGATTCGGCTTCGAGGTGCAGACCGACGGGGAAGACGTATTCGCAGACCATGGCGGGGGGACGCGGAGTCTAGCTCACCAACGCAGCACGGCGGCAACCGGAGATTTCGTCGGCATGCGCTGCCTCTCGACGACGAGCACCTCGCCGCCGCGCGCGAGGACAGCGCCCGCGAGGTCGTCGAGGACGTCGTCGCCGAACGCGTCCTCGCGCGCCGCGCGCTTCCTCACCTCGCCGGTCACACGGTCGAAGACGCCGCGCACGATCCGCCCTCGCGCGATGAGCAGACGCCGCACGCGCCCCGCGACCGCGGCCGCGGCCACGATCTCGAGATCGTCCGACGAGCGTTGCGCGCCGTTCAGCCGCTGGTACTCCTCGACGGCCTGCGACTCGCTGGCTTTCAGCGCCGCGTCCGCGATCGGTGCGGCCCTCTCGTGGATCGCGTCGGGCTTCGCGCGGCCGAAGTTGCCCTCCACGCCCTCAGGGGCGATGTACGAGTAGCGGCTCACCGCGCGGTACGCCGACTGCAACCGTGCGGCGCCCGCGAGGACCAGCGGCGAGTGCTCGTCGCGGAGCTGCGCGCAGATCGCCTGATCCACGGCGCGGAACCAGCGGGCCACGTCCTCGCGCGCGGACCGCGGCTCACCCGATGCGTGGAACACCCGCCGCCCGCCCCCCGCCGAGTGCGATGAGAGTCCCGGTTTCTCGTGGCCGGCGATGTCGGCCTCCTCCGGAGTGCCGGGCATGCCTTCGACGTCCTTCGCCGAGAGCCCCGAGGGAGTTCCCTCGAAGAACGACGCGGCACCCGCCGTGAGCGAGAGCACGCACCACCTGCGCTCCGACTGCAGGTAGCGGATGAGCGGGCGCACGTGGAACGTGTCGGACACGATGACGCGCTCCGGCAGCTCCATCGCCACGCGCCAGTGGCGCAGGAAACCGGGCGCCGCGAAGACGGCGAGTCCGTCGAGCGAGTCGCGCCAGAACTCGGACCCGAGGTACGGGGCGAAGGGCTCGACGAGGCGCGGCACCGCGCGAGGATTGATCACCGCCTCGAGCTTCCGCTTCACCTCGTCCACGATGTTCTTGAAGCGCAGACGGTCCTCCGTCGCCCCGTCGGCGCGGCGGTGCGTCGGGAGGAAGACCGAGATGCACGGTCCCTTGCGCTCGCCGAGGAGCTCCTGCAGGTCGCCGACGGTGAACGGACGCATGGTCTCGAACCTCCTTGGACTCGATCAGGGCGCATCGGGCGGCCCCGGCGGGACGGCCGGGGCGGCACAGCTCGGACCCTCGTGCCGGGGATCGTTGACGGCCGGACCGACGGGGACGCACGTCATGCTCGAGGTGCGCGCGGGAACGAAGAGCGACTCAAGTCGCACGTACGAGTCGATTCGCGGATCGAGCCAGGTGGCGTGGTCGCCTGGCTCGACGACGACGGGCATCCGGTCGTGCACGCGCGCCACGAGCTCGTTCGCCGCGGTCGTCAGGATCGTGAAGGTGACGAGCGGCTCCGCGGCGCCGGCACCCCGCCACGTCTCCCAGAGGCCCGCGAACGCGAACACCTTCCCGCCGCCCTTGCGGAAGATCCACGCCCGCTTGTGTCCGGGCTCCCCCGTCCACTCGTAGAAGCCCGTCACGGGGACGAGACACCGGCGGCGCCGCAGCGCGGAGCGGAACGACGGCTTCGTCGCGACGGTCTCGCTGCGCGCATTGATCATCCGCGAGCCGACCTTCGGGTCGTCGGCCCAGCTCGGCACGAGTCCCCAGCGGACGAGATCGAGCCGCCGCGTGCCGTCCTCCGCGGCGCGCACGACCGGGAGCATCTGCGTCGGCGCGGCGTTCCACCTCGGCGCCAGCCGGGGCATCTCCGCCAGTGCGAACACCTCCGCGAGATCCTCGGGCGGCGCATCGATCTCGTAGCGGGCGCACATGTCGGCCGAGAGGCTACGGTGCCGCGCGGCAAAGTCACACCGGTTGCCGCGAAGGCGCGCGGCGGTCCCGCGACGCCGACGGTTCACCACCGGTGCGCGATGTGTTTTTCGTGCCGCACGCCGCGTGGCGTCTCCCACAATCCGGCCACGCCGGAGCGGGCGTAACTCAGTGGCAGAGTGGCAGCTTCCCAAGCTGTCTGTCGAGGGTTCGATCCCCTTCGCCCGCTCCAAGGCAACCTCCCGCGTGTCGCGGAGTTACGACGACTCGCGCCGGGCACCGAAAACGCGCTCGGACCGGATGGCTACCTCCATGGCTACCTCCCGCGACGTCTGGCGCGAGGTCTGGCGGCGCTGAGCGTCGCCGCAGACGAGTGTCAACTGACGGCGGACTATCACGCTGCGCGATGGTTGATCTTCCCGTCCACGCCACGCGCGACACGACCTGCTCGACAGGTACGATCACGTCGTGTCTCACACGTCCCTCGTCGACGCTGCCCGTGACGTCGCGCATCGCGTGGCGTCGGGTGCGCCGGCCGGCGACTGGACCGCTCCCGAGACGACCCTCGCGATGCTGATCTCCGTGTACGGGGATCCGTCCAAGCTCGGCGGCACGAAGCCCCTCGCCGACAAGACGCGACGGCAGCACCCGGCCGTCGTGGCGGTGGCCCACGCCATCGGCCGCACGCAGGACGCCGTGGTGATGAAGGTGATGAACCTCCGCTCGACTCTGACCAAGGGCGCGCGCGGGCTGCCCCACGCGGCCAAGTTGGAGCGCACCACGGTGGACCGCCAAGACGGGCGGAAGTGTCCCCTCGCCTAGGTAGCATCTGGCTGCGGCGCTTGGGTCGGGCGCGCAGAGGAGCGTCTCACGATGGGGAAGTTGCCGAGGGACTTCGCGCAGGTGTTCCACCTGACGGACTTGGCAAACCTCGCTGGCATCGTTGCTCATGGAGTCCTCTGCCGCGCGGAGCTCAGTCGCCGACGCATCGGCTTCGGCGACGTCGCCGACGCTGGCATCCTCGAGGGACGAAGTGCGCACGGACTCGATGCGTGCGTCCCGTTCCACTTCTTCCCGAAGAACCCGTTCGACGGGAGGGTCATGAAGGACCGGCCGGGCACTGTCTTCGTCTTGCTCGCGGTGAGCCGCGCGACCGCACGGGCGCAGCACTGGCGCGTGATCCCGCGCCATCCGCTCTCGGATCGGGAGACCCCGCAGGTTCTTGCGTGGGACGCCGGACTTGCGGCGATCGACTGGATCAAGATGGAGCCGGGACCGAAACGCGACTACCACGACGCCGACATCAGGCGGGCGTGCATGGCGGAAGCGCTCGGCCCGTCGTGTGTTCCGCTCGCCGACGTCCAATCGATCTACGTCCACGACGAGAAGGTGCAGACGGTCGTACTGAATCTGCTCGGAGGTGGAACGCGTCCGCACGTGAACATCGCCCCCTGGTGGGTGTAGTATCCGACCGTGATCCGCTTCGTACGCGGCAACCTGTTCGAGAGCCAGGCGGAGGCTCTCGTGAACACCGTCAATTGCGTCGGTGTCATGGGCAAGGGCATCGCCCATCAGTTCCAGCGCGCGTACCCCGCGATGTTTGCGGACTACAGCCGCCGCTGTCGCGCGGGGACCGTGCGCCTCGGCGAAGTGACGACGTTTCCCGAGCGCGGGAAGCTGATCGTGAACTTCCCGACGAAGAACCACTGGAAGGCACGATCGCGGATCGAGGACATCGGGGCGGGCTTGCGCGCGCTCGCCGCGCTGATCACGGACGCCCACGTCCGCTCGATCGCGATCCCGCCGCTCGGCTGCGGCAACGGTGGTCTCGACTGGAACGACGTCCGCCCCGTCATCGAACGCGAACTCGGCGCACTCGCCGACGTGGAAATCACAGTGTTCGAACCCGTCGGCACGTTCAAGTCCGCGGTCGCGAAGGAACCCCGGGTGTCCCTCGGCCACTTCGTCCTCGCGGCGCTCGCGACGCACATCCGCAAGAAGCTCGCGCTTCAGAAGGCCTCGTACTTCTTCAACGTGTTCGCCGGCGAGCCGTACTTCAAGTTCACGCAGGCGAAGTTCGGCCCCTACTTCGTCGGGATGGACCCGATGCTCCAGGAACTCGCCGACTACCGCGACTTCACCAAGTTGGCGCGCGAGCAGATCGTTGAGGACGGCATCCAGCGGAAGCTCGCGGGCGCCGACGTCGATCGCCTTCGAAACTGGCTTCCCGTCATCGACCGCACGGTGGACTTCGTTCAGCGACACTCGAACGACATTGAGGCGCTCGCGACTGCGCACGCCGTCATCTCGCAGTCCCCGTCGTCGAGCGACGAGCAGGTCGTAACTCGGTTCCTCGCGTGGTCCACCGAGAAGGCGGAACGGTTCGAACGCGCCGACGTGCTCGCAGCCCTGCGGACTCTGGAGGAGGAGCACCTGGTCGTCCGATCGCTCTACGGCTATCAGGTCGGAACGCCGCCCCCGCGAACCACCGTCCCCGCATCGACCGACAGTTGAGCGTGCCATCTTGGGGATGCGGTGCAAGATGTCGAGCTGCTCGTAGCGCGCGAGAAGGCCCCGGTGCGAGAGGAGAACCGCGCCTTCAACCGCTCGATCGCGTGGCGCAGTTCGGCGCGGATCCCCGGGGGGCGCGAACTGGATCGGCTTTTCGTCGGCGATCCAATGCTCGACCTCGAAGAAGCGGCCCGCCTTGACCGCGGCGACGAGCGGGGCGACGTCCACCGGTGTCCTGCCCGGAGGAGGTGAAGCACCCGTCCACGGCGGCGTCGGAGTAGCCTCCTCCGATCTCCCGGGACTCGCGAGCGCGTCGGGCCGGGCGCCGAGCAAGGTCGCGGCGCCTGGGCGCCGCCAGGAGTCCCCGCATGAAGCGAGTCCTCGTCGTGTTCGGATCCGTGGCGGCGCGGATCCTCCTGCTCCTCCCCGTGCTCGTCGCATTCGGCGCGCTGATGGCGCCCACCGGCGCAGTGGCGACGGTCCTCGGGACGTTGTTCGCGACCGGCGCGCTCGCGGCGCTCGTCCTCCTCCGGCCGCTCTGGAAGGCCGCGGCCGTGACGCTCGGCGCGTTCCTCTGCGTGTTCCTCTGGTTCGTGTCGCAGTCGCCGAGGAACGACCGCGACTGGCAGCCGGACGTCTCGCGGGCGTCGCGCGTCGAGCGCAAGGGCGAGATCGTGACGATCCGGGACGTCCGCGACTTCGACTGGACCGGCGACACGGCGGCGAACCCCCGATGGATCCCGCGGACGTTCGACCTCGCGAAGCTCGATTCGGTGTGGCTCGCGCTCTCGTACTGGGACGGGAACACCGAGATCTGCCACACGATCCTCAGCTTCGGGTTCACCGACGGGCAGTTCCTTGCGGTGTCGGTCGAGACGCGCAAGGAGGTCGGCGAGGAGTACTCGACCTGGCGCGGCTTCTTCCACCAGTACGAGATCTTCTACGTGCTCGCCGAGGAGCGCGACGTGATCGGCGTGCGCGCCGCGCACCGCGGCGAGGACCTCTACCTCTACCCGCTGCGCGCCGAGCCGGACGCCGAGCGCCGCCTGCTCGAGGACATCCTCGCCTCGGCGGGAGCGCTCGCGGACACGCCGCAGTGGTACGGCGCGCTCCGCTACAACTGCACCACCACGCTGCAGACGCACGTGGACGCAGCGCTCGGCCGCCCCGCGCGCTTCCACTGGGACACGGTGCTCAACGGGCACATCGACGAGAAGGCGTGGCGCGACGGCGCGATCGGCGACGTCGCCCGCGGAGACGACCGGCCCTTCGCCGAGATCCGCGCGCAGCACCGGATCACCGACGCCGCGAAGAAGGCCGCGGGCAGCGCCGACTTCTCGCGCGCCGTCCGCGAGGCGATCCGGCGACGATGACGCGCGTCGTCGGCCCCCTCCGGGGCGGGAGGTGTCCGTGACCGAGCCGCTGAACGAACCATCACGCTTCGCGCGGCGGTCGCGCTCCGTCCTGCTCGTCGCGGCGCTCGTCCTTCCCGGCTGCGGCTCCAGCGGGTTCCGGCCGTTGCGCGCTCTCGACGGAGAAGCCACGACCCGCATCACCGAGGAGGAGTTGTCCGAACGCCTCGACCGGTTCTCCGAGTTCTACGCCCAGTCGATCACCGAAGGCGTGCGGGCGGTCTCGGAAGGAGACCAGGACCCGGTCCTCAGGCGAGAGGCCCTCGTCTGGCAGATCCAGTCGATCCGCACGTGCAGGAACAGCGTTCTCGCCGTCGACCCGCAGGTCGCGTTCACCGACGTCTGGGCGCTCTGCGTGCAGCAGCGGGAGTTCGTCACCTCGGAGGCGTTCGCGACGCGATTCGGCGCGCGGGGGAAACCGCTCGTCGGAGCGTCGAAGGCCATCGAAGCCGAGATCGCGCTCATCGGTGCGAGCTTCCTGAAGCCCGCCGAGCTCGAGCACGCCCGCACCGACGTGGAGGCGTTCGCGCGAGCGAACCCGATCCGCGACGGCTTCGCGCGCGCAGCTCCCCTGCCGTCCACGGCCGGGACGTCCGCTGCGCAGCAACTGTCCTGGGTGACTGCCGTCCCGATGGCACCGTTCCGCTTCGTGACCGGGATCGACGAGGGCGCCGCGGCCATCCGTCACTTCGCCGGTGTGGCGGAGCGCTTCTCGCGGCGCATCGACTCCCTTCCGCAGGAGACGCTCTGGGAGATGCAACTCCTCCTCTACGACGTCGAACAGCTCTCCGCCGTGCAGCGGACCGTCGGGAGTCTCGAGTCGGCCGCCCGCACGGGCGAGTCGTTCGCCGTGACCGCGCGCGAGTTCGAGGCGACCGCCGACCGCCTCGCGACGACCGCCGCGGACATGCCTGCCCAGCTCAGGAAGCAAGCCGACGCGCTCCTCGCGGACATCGACGCCCGCCAGGGCGAGCTCCGCAAGACGCTCGAGGTCGTGCGCGCCGCTCTCGCCGACGCCCAGGGTCTCGCCGACAGGTCGGACGCCGCCATCCGCGACGCGACGGCGGCGGGAGAGGGATTCGACGCGACGGCGAAGTCGGTCGGCGAGGCGGCGCGCTCGCTCGAGGGCGCCGTCCAGGCCTACCAGGCGATGATGCGCGAGATCCACCCGCCGGGCGCGCCCGAGAAGCCGCGCGATCCCGGCGAGCGCCCGTTCGACATCCTCGACTGGCAGCACACGGCCGATTCCATCGCGAAGGCCGCGGCGGAGCTCCGCGGCGTGCTCGGCGAGATCCGCACGGTCGCGACGGACAAGAGCGTCGCCGCCTCCGCGGCCGCAGTCGCAGCGAACGCTCGCGCCGAGGCCGATGCGACCATCGACCACGCGTTCGTGCGGGCACTCCAGCTCGCCGCCGCGATCGCGGTCCTCGTCGTCGTCCTGCGCTTCGTCCGTCCGCGCCGCGCGGCGTCCTGAGACGGGCAGAGTCCGAGCCAGCTCGCGGGACTCGCGAACCGCGGACGACTCAGCGGCCCTCACCGGCCGTCCGTCGCGCGGACGAGAACGGGCCCCCATCAGAGGGGCGCCGACGGTCGCCTCGAGACCGTCCGCAGGACGGTCTCGTACGGACCGGCGCCCAAGGTCGCGCGCACGAAGACGTCCGAAGGCCTTCTACTGAAAGCTCGTGGAGAAGCCGCGCATCGCGGTTTCTCCACGAGCTTTCAGCGCTTCATGAGCTGGTCGTAGACGAGCTGGTACGGATCCGGCCGCACCGCGAGGTCGCCACGGAACGGGCGGTCGAGCGAGAGGATCATGAAGATCACGAGACCCATGAACGTCGCGAGGAGCGTCACGAGGATGCCGTGCAGGCGCGCGTCCTCGACCTTGAAGAAGAAGGACGCGGAGAGGCTGATGAGCGCCCCGGCGAGGATCACCGCCCACATCACGACCGGCAGACCGGTCCCCACCGCGTCGAGCCGCAGCCGGCGGGCCACGATCATGGTGTTGTAGGCACGCAGCGTCTCCGCGTGCAGCAGCTTCTGCCCCTCGGTCGCCGGCTCGAAGGCGATCAGCGTCGTCTGGAACCGGTTCATGAACTCGACGCCGCGGCGCGGGACCTCGCCGCGCTGCTGCGTCGGCCAGGCCTCGTGGATCACGTAGTCGGCGTAGCTGCGAAGTTCCTCCTGCAAGACCGGCCGGATCGGCTCCGGATAGCCGCTCACGTCGCGGTAGAGCGCCGCCAGAGACGTCGCCTCCCCCGAGACGATCTTCGAGACGTCGGAGTAGGTCTGGAAGACGGTCACCGCGATCAGCGCCACGGCGAGGCCGTAGAAGACCATCACGCTCTGCACCATCGCGCCGCTGAACTCGGAGTCCTCGACGTGGATGCGCAGGCGCGGCAGGACCCGGCGCCGGACGAAGAGGAGTCCCGTCACGCCGAAGAGGCACAGAGCCGCGATGATCGCCGGCCCCATCACCGCGAGGGGGACGTCGAAGAGCGACTCAGACATGGCGCACCCGCGCGGCGATCAGGACGGCTCCGCCTGGATCTCCGTCGCGGCCTGGGCGATCGCGAACGCCCAGCCCGGCGGAGAGAGCTTCGGCACCTTCAGCTCGGCCGAAAGGCGGCTGAACTCTCCGTCGTCGAGCCAGATGCCGGCGCACTTCCCGCACTGGTCGACCTCGACCGAGTTCGCCTCGGAGAACCAGCGCCGGACGAGGACCTGCCCTGAGCAGCGGGGGCAGTTCCGGGTTCCCGCGGCGGGCGCAGCGACGTGGCCGAGCTGCCGGACGGTGTGCAGCGTCGCGGCGGCGCGGGCGTCCACGCGCTGGAGTTCCGTCGCGTCGAACCAGATCCCGCCGCAGCCGCCGTGGCAGATGTCCACCGTCATGCCGGCGACGTTCTTCTCTCGGAGCGGCTTCTGGCAAGCGGGGCACTTGATCATGGGTGTGCGGCTCCGGCCGCGGTGACCGCGCGATGCTATCTCCGCCGATCGTGCCGGAGCAAGGGCGCCCTCCCGGCGAGCCGAGCGACGACTATTTCCCCTGCGGCTGGGCCGGTGCAGGCGCCGGCGCGGCGCGCGCGCCGAGATGTTCACGCAGGATGCGGCGCACCTCGGCGACGGTCGCTGGGTTGCCTTGCAGCGAGTGCTCGTCGCGCACGACGAGCTCGGTCCCGCGGTCGATGTGTGCGCTCGAATAGGACACGACTCCGTCGTCGGCGTCCTCGAGCGGGCCGTCGTTCTTCGCTCCGACGATCGAGTGGATGACGACGTTCGGGGCGATGGGCAGTTCGTTGAGGGCGGTGTTGAACGGACTCCCGGGATCCATGTTGTCCACGCTGGTCGGCAGCCTGAACTCCTCGGTCCTGCCCAGCAGCGTCTCCATCCCCTTCGTCGTCAGGGACGTTCCGAGGTCCATCACCTTGCCGGGGATCGACGCGAACTGGCGGCCGAGCCAGCCGACGATTCCCTCGGCGAGGAAGCTGCCGCGGTGAGGCGTGCAGATGAACACGACCCGCGTGACCGCGGGGAGCGGCTCGAAGAAGACGACGCGCTGCATCATCTTGCGCGTGTCCGGGTCGAGGTCGACGTCTTCGAACTTCTTGTCGGTCGTGAGGTTCCGCCAGAAGCGGTCGCCGGACGAGGTCACGAGCAGTTGGGTGAGGAGTCCGCCCTGGCTGTGACCGACGACCACCATGTCGGAGAGCGCGGCGTCGGTCCCCTCCGGATCGAAGTTCGTCACCGCGGTCGTCAGCGCATCGCGCAGGTCGGCCGCGGGCGCCAGGATCGGTCCGCCCGAGGAGTAGATGAAGAGCCAGAACTGGCACCCCTTGCGGATCTCCGGATCGCGGTACATCTCGTTCAGGAGCTCCGCCCAGCGCGTGGGCGAGGATCCCGTCCCATGGACGAGCACGACCGGGACCTTCCCGGGCTGGTACGGCCCGAGCATGAGGAGGCCGTTCTTGAACGAGGTCTTACCGCCCATGAACCCGGCGTTCTCGAAGCTGAGGAATCCCTCGTCGCCGAGCGACGCCGCGAGCACCGTCGTCGCGTCGATCTCGATCGGCACGCGGCGTCCGCGGATGTCGACGTCGAGGCGGCCGGTGTACGGCGACACGATCTCGATCGTCGCGTCGAGCCCCTTCGATGAGAGGTCGGCGAACTCGCCCTGCACCTGGAGCACCGCGGTCGCCGCGGCGCACATCTTGGGCGGGAAGTACTGCGACGACTTCGAATGCTCGGTCTCGACCACTTCGCCGCGCGCGAGGAGCGGCGCACCGATCCCGGACGAGCGCACGCGCCCGCGGACCCCGCGGACGAGGAACTCGTTCGCCGGTTCGAACCGCTCGAAGTGCACCCCTCCCACCGCGAACTCGCCGCCGATGCGACGCACCCGGAGCTCGCCGACCGGAAGCCGCCGCGTGCCCTGCGACGGGACGAAGTCGCGGTTCTCGCCCACCGCGAACCCGCGCGCGAGTCCGGTCGAGTAGATGTCGCAGGCCCAGCGGAACCGCGCGTCGAAGGCGGAGGGCGGCGGCCGGTCCGCCTCGCCGACGAGGAAGAGGTACGCGTACACGCTCGCGGCGAGGCACCGGTCCGGATCGCGCATCTGGATCCCGCGCTCGAGCGACAGTTCCGCGAGCGCGAAGAGCGTGTCGCGCGTGTCGGTCGTCTCGGCGAGCGTGTGCAGGCGGGCGAGCGCCTCGTTGGGCGAGCTCTCGTACAGAGATTCCAGGTCGGCGGCCTGCAGCACGAGCCGCGAGGCGAAGCTCGTCTCGCCGGATCCGAGATACGTGTGGTTCAGTTCGCGGTACGGCTTCAGGTCCTCGCGCCGATCCACGGCGAGCGGCGCGGCGCAGCCCGCGACGAGGAGGATGGACGCCAGGAGCGCGGACTTCACCATGGCGACGGCCCTCCGTTGTCTCGCAGCTTCAGTCCGACGTCGGTGTCCACGAGTCGTCGGGGTCGTACGCGGTGATCGCCGCGACGAGCGACGCCGTGTCCGCTCCGAGGTCCTTCTGGAACACGACGCCCTGCCGGTTGATGACGAACGTCATCACGCCCGAACTGCCGTGCTTCGCGGGCCACGCGACGAGCGCGAAGCCGCCGGTCAGGAGTCCGTTCCCGTCGAGATAGCTCTTCGCCCCGCCCGGCGCCGAGGCGCCCTGCGACGTCAGGAGGCGGTAGTGGTAGCCGTGGAACGTGCCCTTGCCCGGCTCGCTCCGCTCGTAACCTTCGGCCGCAGCGGCGGCGATCTCGGGCCCGAACGGGCTCTGCGGCTGACCCTGCGCGACCGGCCAGTAGAGTCCGTCGTGCTTCCCGTCGCTGCTGAAGAGCTTCTGCGCGAACGCCCGCGGGTTGCCGTCGCGACCCTCGGCGGCGTACTCGCGCTGCGCGTCGACGAACTCGTGGAGCGTCGCGATCGTGTGGAGCTCGTTCCGCCCGATGCGGCGACGGTGGATCTCGTCCTGGCCCGCGGCGACGTCGAACCGCCAGCCGTCCGCGCCCTTGACGAGCGGGACCGGGAAGGGGAAGCCGTCCTTGCCGAGCCGCGCGATCTTGGCGCCCTCCGCGAGGTCGTCGAACGCCACCTTCTCCAGGATCGCGGCCTTCACCTGCTCCGCGGCGTTCCTGTCCGCGACGTCGTCGCCGGAGCGCAGGAGCGCGACGCCGTCCGCGCCGAAAATCTGCTCGACCCGCTTCGTGTCGCCCGTCCCGACGACGGCAGCGAGGGCCTGCACGGCCTCCTCGGGCGTCGCGAACGCGATCTCCGGGACCGCCGTGGGGGCGCGCGCCGCCGGCGAGCCGCACGACGTGAGGAGGAGAGATCCGCCGGCGAGTGCCAGGCATAGAGCGAGAGTCGTCCATCGATGGGTGCGCATTGAAATGCTCCTGTTCACAGGTTCAGCGCCTGCCGCCGCGGCCGCCGCCGCCCCAGCTCTGGGCCCCGCGGTTGCTCGCCTGCTGCTCGAAGCCCGCGTTGCCCATCCCGCTGAAGGCGTTGCCTCCGTCACCGCCGCCCGGCTGCGAAGCCGCGGGCTGACGCGGCGTGGCCGCGGCGGCCGCCGCCTTCTGGGCGGTCGTCGGCGCCTGGTACGGCGTCGCGCCGTAGCCACGCGCCTGAGACTGCGCGACGCTGCCCGAGGCGTTGTTTCCCCGGTACTGCGCCGCGACGGCCGCGTTCGCGTAGTTGACGCCCCCGCGGTGCGCCGGGTCGTGGTTCCACGCGGCGACGTTCGCCCCGGACGCCGCGGCGATCGTGGTCGCGTTGACGTTCGTGTACCGGTTGTAGTTGTTGTAGGTGTTGACGTTCACGTTGACTTCGCTGTGCCCCCAGCCCCACTTGCAGGTCCCGTAGAGGCACGAGCCCGCAGCGACCGCGCCACCGTAGCCGTACACCGGCATCGTCGATGGCCACGGCCGGTAGAGCGCGGGGTAGAGCGGCACCGGGTACATCAGTCCGTAGACGGCGCTCGGGTAGTACGCCGGCACGTAGACCGTGCTCGGGTCCGTCGGCTGGATCGCGAAGATCCCGCTCTCGGTCTCGGTGACGGTCTGCTGCGGCGTCGTCGCAAGGTTTCCCGCCGCCTTCGCCTTGCCGCGCAGGCGCTGAACGGCGTCGAGTACCGCCTCTTTCTGGCCGAGGAACGCGTTGCCCATGTCCTGAGTCCAGTCGAGGTTGTCGCTCATCCGCTGGAGGATGTCGGGGAAGTTGCAGAGCGACTTGACGCTGATGTCCCAGTCGTGGCCCTGAAGCGCGGTGTTCAGCGGATCACCCGAGATGCCCTTGAGGTCCTTCAGCCAGCGGGCGGCCTTGACGACCTCGAGCGGGTAGGTCGACGCCATGAGGATCTGCGTGAGGAGCGAGTCGGGATAGAGCGCGATCGGACCGACGATCTCCTCGATGTGCTCGGTCGTGAACTGGGAGCTCGAGACGGCGGAGATGGAGTCCTGCGCCGCCGCGTGCGGCGACGCCGCGACGAGCGACACGACGACCAGCGCTGCGGCTCGGGCTGCCTTCATCGGAGCATCTCCTCTTGTTCGAGCGCGGACTTCAGCGCGTCATCTCCTGGCGCGCGTTCATGAATTTCAGGAGACCCTTCGCCCACGGCTCGAATCCCGTCTCGCCCGCGCCGACGTCGCGCCATCGCATGCCGGCGCCGATGCGCTTCTTCGTCTGCGCGTCGAGCATCTCCCATTCGAGGCGCGCGCCGAGGACGTCGCCGGGCGTCGTGCCTCCGTCTCGCAGTTTCACGTCGGTGAGTGCGGCGCGCAGGCGGATCGTCCGCGACGCGGGCGCGTCGAGGATCGTGTAGTACGGATCGACGACCCGGAAGACCGTGTCGTGTAGTTCCGCCGCGAGCGCCTGCAGGACCGCCGGGTCGGCGGACGCCGCCGCGGCGCCGGGGACGAGCACGACCTCGACCGGATCGATCATCAAGCGGTCGTACTCGAGGAAGTCGACCTTCGGGTCGAACCAGGCCGCGAGCTCGGGGTCCGTCGACGACTTCTTGAGGTCGGAGTAGTCGCCGAGGAAGCCCGAACGGTGCTCGGAGCCCGGCACCGCGCAGGCGCCGAGCGCAAGAACGACGAGGGCGAGTGCGAACGGGAGGATGGGTCGCATGGCGTTGTCCTTCTGCACGGGCTACTCCTCGTTCCAGTAAGCGACCCACGCCGCTTCGAGATCCGCAGGCAGCGGCGCGCGCGCCGGGGCCACGGCGAAGTTCTTCCGTTCGTCGCGCCACCACGAGATCCACGCCTCCTTCGACGTGCCGAGGTCCTTTCCCGTCAGCGCGACGAGTGCCACGCGGAAGTCGTCCATGAAGCGCGGGGAGCCGGAACGGCCGCCGCGCGGATCGCCTCCGCCGAGCTGCATCCCCTTGATGAGTCCCTCGACGCTCTTCGCGTCGCGGATCCGCGCGAGCCCGAGGATGCGCGCCCTGCCGGACGCGATCGTGAGGTGGTCGAAGGGATCGTCCTCGAGGACCGCGATCGACGACGTCGATCCGTGGCGCCCGATCGCCTGGAGCAGGCGCGCGAAGAGGACTTCGTCGGCGCGCAGCTCCTCGTCGCGGTGGTAGAGCCGGTGGAGCTGCTTCAGCGCCTCGGGGTTCGACATCCAGCCGAGCGCGTCGATCGCCGCGAGGCGGACGGCGTCGTCCCTGTCGGTGAGACCCCTAGCGATCGCGGAGACGATCTCGGCGTGCCCGAGTCCCGCGCCGCTCATGATCGCGCCGATCCGCTCCTGCGACGTGCCGCCCTGCGCGAACGCCTTCTTGAGCGCGTCGACGCCGAGGTCCACGTCCTCCGCGGACGCGTCGGGCACGACGACGAACGGAGGCCCGATCCGCGGCGGCGGCGGCGGCGGCCGGTCGGCGTACCAGCGCTCGCCCCAGTACTTCTCCCACTGCGTGACGAACTGGGCCGGGAGGTCGGGGCGTTCCTTCGAGACCTTGAAAGTCCGCTTGTTGTCCCGCCACCAGCTCCCCCAGTCGTCCCGCGCCGGGCCGAGGTCCTTCCCGGTGAGCACGGCGATGGTGAGGCGGAAATCGGGGTCGGCGCCGGTGCCCGAATTGCCGCGATCCGAGCGCCCGCGGCGTCCGCCCCCGCCGGCGAGCGTCGTCAGCTTGAACACGGCTTCGAGCGAGTCCTCGTTGCGGATGAGGCCGAGGCCGTTGATCCGCGCCCGCGCGGTGCGGAGCGTGATGTGGTCGAAGACGTCGTCCGTGAGGACGGTGACCGAGGACGGATCGCCCTTGCGGCCGATGGCGCGGAGCAGCGCGACGAACGTGTCCTCGTCCTTGCGCAGCTTCTCGTCGCGGCGGTAGAGATCCTGCAGCGCCTTCAGCGCGCGCGGGCTGTCGGTGACGGCGAGGGCGTCGATCGCCGCGCGGCGCACGGCGAGGTTCTTGTCGCGGAGGGCGTCGGCGACGAGATCGACGACCTTGTCGTCGGCGACTCCGGCGGCCGCGGTGAGGGCGTCGACGCGGAGCTCTTCAGCGGTTCCCTGCGCGAACGCCTCCTTCATCTGCTGCTGCACGGCTGCCGGGTCGGCGGCCGCGCCGGCGGATCCGGCGAAGGCAAGCGACAGAGCGAGCGACACGGCGAGACGGCTCCGGCCGGTACGAGGCATGTTCGAGTTTCCTCCGGGAATGCTCTCCGCGCGCCTTCGAGGCGCGGACGACCGGCACACGCTACTCCGCGCCGAGCCGGACGGCGAGAGTCACGGCCGTCCGCGATGATGCCCTCGGCGACGCGGGCGGGGCGGAGCTGCCGCCCCAGCGCGCGCAAAGTCAATGGGCTACTGGCTGCTGCCCAGCTCCTCGTCTCGCGAGATGAACGCCCAGAAGATCGACGCGTGGAGCGCGACGCCGCCCACGAAGAGCTCGTGGTTCGTCGTGCTCGATCCTGTCGTGTTGCCGCGGACGGAGCCGCCGAAGTCGCCGAACTTCAGCGCGGCCGCAGCCTCGGCTCCGAACTCGGTCAGGCCCTCTTTGAACGCATCGAGGGCGGCGGCGTCGTGGAACACGATGACTCCGCCGACGCGCGCGACCTCGACGCCCGGCCCGATCGCGAGCGTGCGGTGATCGACGATCGTCTCGGTGTGGTCGCGGTTGTCGACGAGCACGCCGTAGCCGTTCGCGGTGCCGATGATGAGGATCTTGAGCACGAACGTGTCCATGACAAGATAGCCCGGCGCCGCTGCGAGCGCGGCCTCGAGACCTGGTTCGTCGCTACGAGCGATCTGCAGGTACTCGTCGCGCATCGCGTGCGCGGACTGCCACTTCTGGTCGCGGGTGTCTCCGCCGGGCGAAACGCATGCGGCGGCGGACATGGCGATCGCGGCGAGGGCCACGACACGTACGGAGTTGCCGAACATCGAAGAGTCTCCCTTCCTGTCCGAGGTTCCGGCGGAGCGACTGGAACTCATGCCTCGGTCGTCCTTCCCGCACCGGCGTCGCTCATGATGCTCGGGGAAGCGCCTGAGTGCGAGATGTCAATCCCCGCACGCCCCCGCGCCCATCTCGCATCTCCCGCACAGGTCCGGCGCCCGGTCGCGCGGGCGGCCGTGGACGGGAGAGGTATGATCCTGCCGGTGCGAGATGTCTCACCGGGCGCACGCGTCAGGAGCCGCCCTGGCGACGAAGAGGAGCTCTCGATGATCCGTCGCGTCGCCCTCCTCGCCGCCGCCCTCGTCGTCGCCGCAGGCGCGCCTCGCGGGGCCCTGACCGACGACGACGTCCACTACGTCTACGGACAGAACGCCGAGGGCAAACTCAGCGTGAACGGCACGGTCCTCGACGACCTGCCCGGCGACTTCCAGGTCACGGAGTTCGGCATCTACTACCCCGACGAAGCGTGGTCCGCGATCGCGCTCGACGGGCAGCGTCGCTACTCGCTCCGCCGCGACGGCGTCGTCCGCAACGACGGGTCGAAGCTCCACGAGCTCCCCTACGACGCGAAGCTCACGTCGTACTGGGTCTCGCTCGCCGTGTCGGGCGGCGTCACCTGGAGCCTTCGCCAGGACGGGCTCGTCTGCGAGGGCGCGGACACGCTCGTGAAGCTGCCGACGGATCTCTTCCTCTTCCGCGGCATCGTCGCGAGCGCGGGACACGTCTGGTCGCTCCGGAGCGACGGCTCGATCTTCCGGGACGACGACGTCACGCCGCTCTACCAGCTCCGCGGCGGCCCGGGGCGCGCGACCCTCTTCCCGGACGGCGTCGCGTTCGACACCGAGTGGGTCGCGATGGTCCTCGATCCGACCGAGCCGTACGTGTACGCGATCCGAGTCGACGGCATCGTCCGTCGCGCGGACGTCAGCGACCCGGCCCCGATCCGCCCTGAGGGCGAGGGCGTGGCCGCGCTGCCCTTCTACTTCGACGTCGATGCGGACGACGACGGCTACTACGACGTCTATCCCTTGCTCGACGACGCGTACCTCGACATCGAGTTCAAGGACAAGGGCGTGTGGCTCGCGATCGCGGGCGACGGGCGCGTGTACAGCTCGAAGAACACGACGTCGCCGGTGATCGACTTCCCCGGCGACGCATTCGACCTCGACGACGCGTTCACCGACCTCGCGACGTCCGGCAACGCGTTCTGGGCGGTCCGGTCCGACGGCTTCGCCTATCGCGGCGACGTGGACGCGCCGCGCGTGACGCTCCCGCCCGGGCACTACGGGCGCATCGCTGCGTCGTCGTCCCCGCCGACGCTCGGCGACGCCGACGAGCACCCGCCGAAGTGCCTCGTCTACACGACGCGTACGGTCGTCGGGACGCCGCTCGACGTCCCCGTCGTGGCGAACGACATCGAGACGCCGAGCGAGGACCTCGTCGTGACGCCGACGTCTCTGCCGTCGGACTCGTCCGGATCGTCGGCTACATGGGACTCCGCGGCGCGTGTGATGCGCTGGCACTCGCCGCAGGTGCCCGGTACGTACAAGTTCGAGTTCAAGGTGGACGACGGCAGTTCGATCTCGCGCTTCAAGTTCACCCTGAAGGTCTTCGCCGCCGACACCGACCCGGCGAAGGACGAGCCCCCCACCGTTCCCGCGCTGCAGGGCGCCCGCCCGATCATCGGCGAGCCGTTCTCGTTCACCGTGATCACCGACGACGAGGACGGCGACCCAGTCGCCGTCTCCGTCAACACGTCGAACTACCCGTTCGACTCCGGCGCCACGTTCGACCCCGTGACCCGCCGCTTCGCCTGGACGCCCGCGACCGCCGACCAGGGCAACCGCACCGTGAAGTTCAAAGTGCAAAGCGGCACGAAGGAGAAGACGCTGACCGTGAAGCTGAGTGTGCGTCAGGGGTTCTGGTTCTGACGGGGCGGCGGAATCTGCCCGTGAGCAGGGAATGTCGCGACATTTCCTGCTCTGGGGACCAGGCGGGGACGAGTCAATCCGCGACCGGTACCTCGAGCAGCCACTCGTAGGCGGGCCGTACCTCGACTCCCGGCGAGACGACCCGCGCAAGCGCGTCGCGGTCCGGCACCAGGAACCGCCGCGCCGCGCGCGGATGTTCCTTCGCCGCCGCGTCGAGGGCGCGCAACTCGCGCGCGAGCGCGTCCGGGGACGACACGTCCGCGCACACCTGGATCAACTCCTCACCGGCGGCCGGGCGGCGGGAGAGAAAGTCCACTTCCAGCCCGTCGGCCGTCTTGACGTAGCCGACCTCGGCGCCGCGCCTCTCCAATTCGTTCAGCACTACGGTCTCCAGCGCGTGGCCGACGTTTGAGCGGCCGCTGGCGTCGAACGCCTGGATGAGTCCCGGATCTGCGGGATAGATCTTCCGCGGGTTCGAGTTCCGCTTTCGCTCCGAGTCGGTCGCGACCGGCACGGCGCTGAGCAGGAACGCGTCGAGGAGATGGCCGAGCAGCTCGTGCACGGCGTCCTTCGCCACGCCGTGTCCCTGGGACTTCAAGTCCCTGTGCAGTCGGTGGACGCTGAAGCTCGCCGCCGGATTGCGCAGACACTGCCGCACGAGCCATCGCAATGCTGCCACCTGCGACACACCGAACCGTTCCACCACGTCGCGGAACAGCACGGTGTCCACGTAGCCTTGCAGGAGCTCGATCCGCAACGCAGCCGGAACGCCCTGCGCCTCGGGGAATCCACCTCGGACGAGGTAGTCGCGGAAGCGCTTCTCGACGAGGGACCGCTCGGCCGGCGTCCATCGGCGGGCTTCCTTCGCCGGCTCCTCGCCTCGATGCCGCAGGAACTCGCGGAAGCTGAAAGGCCGGATCACGGTCGCCATCCCGCGTCCGCGCAGGGAGGTGTGAACTTCGCGCGACAGCAGCCGTGCCGAAGATCCGGAGACCACGATCTCGACCTTCTCGGAGTCGAGAGCCCGACGCACGAAGCGCTCCCAACCGGTGACGAGCTGGACCTCGTCGAGGAACCAGTACACCGTCTCGACGCCGCGCAGCGCAGGGTGACGCCGGTAGAATTCCTCGAGCAGGAAGCCCAGTTGCTCGAGCGCGAGACCTCCGAGCCGGTCGTCGTCGAAGCTGAGATAGACCGCCCGCTCGGCACGCGAAGTCGCCCGGCGCGCGTCGAGCAACTGACGCAGGAACGTAGTCTTCCCGGCGCGGCGCATCCCGATCACAGCGTGCACCTTGCCAGGCACTTCGGGCAGCCGGGCGTCGCGTCGGGTGAGCTCGAGCGGCACCAGCGGCGACAGAGCGACGCTCAGTTTCTCCGCGAGAACGGGGTGCAGGGTCATGCCGCGACGATAGCGCTCATGTGTCCTCCTATCAAGGCCACATTCGGTACCATCCGGCCCCAATGGAAGGCCACATGAGCCCCGTTCGAACCGAGTCAGCGCTCGCGCGGAACTGCCCCGTCATCCGACGCGGTGGACGTGACGTCACGCCCTCGGTGCGCGAAGAAATGGCCCGCACCAGACGGCGATCGCCAGGTGCAGCGGGACGCACGCCCAGAGCAGGGGCCCGGCCATCTGTAGCGCGGCGCCGGAGTACACGAGGAGCGCCGCGACGGCGGCGTTGTAGACGAGCATCGCGGCGAGGAGTCCGCGACCGGCTGGTCGCCGCCTTCGAGAGCGGCTCTCACGTCGCCCTTGAGAATCGAGGCGAACGGTTCCTTGTCCTTCCACTCGGGATGCTGCGGCGCCAGCGCCTTCACGCGGTCCGCGACGAAGTAGAACTGGACCGGAACCGGCTGCTCGCTCCAGAGCGTGCCGTCGTTGTCGAACACGGCGATGCGCTCGGGGACGGCGACGAAGTCCGGCGACCCGGGCTTCGTCACCTGCTCGACGAACTCGACGATCGACTGCTTCGCCTTGCCGTCGTTCCACGACGGGAGCGGATCGTCGGCGCGGGCGACGGTCGCGGTGAACGCCGCGGCGACGGCGAGGACGTACAGTCGGAGGACGGTTCGCATCGATCTGACCTCGTCGCTTGGAAACGACTTCGTTCGTTCACTGCGTCGCGGGCCGGCCGAGGGGCCGGCCCGCGTGATTCACGAGCGAGGCGCTACTTGCCGGCGCCGTTCTGCAACTGCTCCACGACTTTGTTGATGCTGAAGCTGCCGGTCTTCTGGCTCGGTGGGAAGTCCTTGAACGTCCCGAGCATGTTGCCGACCACGGCCTGCGCCGGAACCAGGACGAACGCATGGTCGATCATCCAGTCCCAATACGTGTTCGACGTGATGTCGGCCCGCTCATAGGGGTCCATCCGCAGATTGAAGACCTTGGGCAGCCGCAGTTCCGTGAACGGTTCGGCCCAGATCCCCATCGTGCCGGTCTTCCGTTGTTCTGAGAACACGAACTTCCAGTTGTCGTAGCGCAGGCAGAACAGGTCGCCCTCGTCGCCGAAGTAGAAGAACTCCTTGCGCGGGTCCTCCGTGGTCTGGCCGGTCAGGAGAGGCAGCATGTTGTAGCCGTCGAGGTGGACCTTGTAGGTCGTGTCGCCGGCTTTCATGCCCTTCAAGAGCTGCTCTTTCGCGTCGGGAACGCCCGCCGCCGCGAGGAGCGTGGGCATCCAATCGAGGTGCGAGATGATCTCGTTGGAGACCGTGCCGGCCTTGATGTGGCCGGGCCAGCGCACCATCGCGGGGACGCGGTAGGCGCCTTCCCAGTTCGAGTTCTTCTCGCTGCGGAAGGGCGTCAACCGATGCCGACGCGCGCGGGCTCGAAGGCCCTCGGACTCAGCGCGACGGGGGACGACGGATCACCCCGAGGTGCGAGATTTCGCACCCGCGCGAGGGGCGACTCGAGCCTGAGGACCGTCCCTGAAAGGTGCGACAGTCAGGACCGTCCCCGAAGGCAGGCGCCGCACCAGGTCGCGATCGCGAGGTGCAGCGGGACGCACGGCCAGAGCAGCGGGCCGGACATGTCTATCGCCGCCCCGGAGTACGCGAGCAGCGCCGCGACGGCCGTGTTGTAGAAGAGCATCGCCGCCAGGAGACCGCGACCGGCCGGACTCGCCGCGTCGGCGCGCGCGGCCCAGCACGCGACGCCGAGCGCGAGCAGCGCCGAACCGGCGACGCGCGCCAGCATGAGTGCGGCCGGCGTTTCGAGCGGCGCGCCGAGCAGCAGGGAGACCGTCGGCGACGGCGCGATGGCCAGCGCGGGGCCGACCGTTCCCTCGACCAGCGCCATCGCGATGAACAGGCGGCGCGCGCTCATCCGTCCGCTCCTCCGGGCGCCGCCGGGCGGCTCACTTCTTCTCGGACGGGTAGATGCTCGGCCCAGAGCGTTCCGTCGTTGTCGAACACGGCGATTCGCTCGGGGACGGGGACGAAGTCCGGCGCGCCGTCCTTCGTGACTTTCGCGACGAACTCGACGATCGACTTCCTCGCGGGTCCGTCGTTCCAGGACGGCAGCGGGCCGGTGTCCTGCGCGACGGCGGTCGCGAACGCAGCGGCGCACGCGAGGGCGAGGACGGCGAGAGTGCGGATCAGGCGCATCTGGCGACGCTCCCTTGCTGTGTTCGAGATCGTCGGGCTGCCGCGAACGGGCCCGAGGGACGAAGGGCCGCACTCGAACGGATCGAGTGCGGCCGGGTGCGTTCTCTCGGCGCTGCGTCGGCCTCGTGCTACTTGCCGCCGGTGCCGCGCTGGAGCGACTCCAGCACCTCGTCCAGCGAGAAACTGCCGACCTTCTGGCTCGGCGGGAACTCCTTGAACGTGGCCAGGAACTGCCCGACGTATTGCTGCGCCGGCACGAGGAGGAAGACACGGTCGATCCGCCAGCGGGCGTAACCGATGGCGTCGCGGTCGGCCATCTCGAACGGATCGGACCGCAGGTTGAAGAGCTTCGGCAGGCGCAGTTGCGTGAACGGCTCCTGCCAGACGTCGAAGCCGTGAGCGCGTTGTTCCGCGAACACGAGCTTCCACTGGTTGTACCGGAGGCCGACCAGCGAGCCGTCGTCGTTGAAGTAGAAGAACTCGCGGCGCGGATCGGGCGACTTGCCGGCGAGCGCGTCGGTGATGTCGTAGCCGTCGAGGTGGACCTTGAAGTCCTTGTCGCCGGCCTTCATGCCCTTGAGCAGCTTGTTCTTCACGTCGGGGTCGCCGGCGGCGGCGAGCAGCGTCGGCAGCATGTCCTCATGGGCGAAGATGTCGTTGCTGACCGTGCCGGGTTTGACGACTCCGGGCCAGCGGATGGCGCAAGGGACGCGGTAGCCGCCCTCCCAGTTGGTTGCCTTCTCGTTCCGGAAGGGCGTCGTGCCGCCGTCGGGCCAACTGAAGGACTCGGCACCGTTGTCGGTGGAGTACATGACGATGGTGTTCTCTTCGAGACCCAGCTCCTTCAGCTTGTCGAGCACCTGCCCGACCATGCCGTCGTGCTCGACCATGCCGTCGGGGTAGATGCCGAGGCCGGTCTTGCCCTGGCTCTCCTTCTTCAGATGCGTGTGGATGTGCATGCGGGTGGAGTTCCACCAGAGGAAGAAGGGCTTGTCGGCCTTCTTGGCGTCGGTCATGAACCGCAGCGCTTCCTTGGTGACCTCTTCGTCGATGGTCTCCATCCGCTTCTTCCCCAGCGGGCCGGTGGGTTCGATCTTCTGCGTGCCGTCGGCGTTGGCCCAGCAGTGGAGGACGCCGCGCGTCTGGTGCTTCGCGATCATGGCGGGATCTTTGAAGTAGTCCTCGTTCTCGAACTCCTCCTCGGCGTTCAGGTGGTAAAGCGAGCCGAAGAACTCGTCGAACCCGTGGGCCGTCGGCAGGTGCTCGTCGCGGTCGCCGAGGTGGTTCTTGCCGAACTGGCCGGTCGCGTAGCCGCGGGCCTTGAGCAGTTCGGCGATCGTGACGTCCTTGGCTTGCAGCCCCTCCTTCGCGCCCGGCAGGCCGACCTTGAGCATGCCCGTGCGGAAGCCGACCTGGCCGGTGATGAAGGACGCGCGACCGGCGGTGCAGCTCTGCTGCCCGTACCAGTCGGTGAAGAGGGCACCCTCCTTCGCGATGCGGTCGATGTTGGGAGTCTTGTAGCCCATCATCCCGTGGTTGTAGGCGCTGACGTTCCAGTAGCCGATGTCGTCGCCCCAGATGATGAGGATGTTCGGCGGCTTCGCGTCCGCGGCGTGCGCGGGTGACGTTCCACCCGACACCGCAGCAGCCGCGACCAGCAGCAGCGCGCCCGAGCGCGCGAGTCCCTGACCCATGCTTCATTCCCTCCTGTCGCCATCCGTCGCACCGTCCGGGGTTCCGTCCGTGCTCGTCCGGATTTCAGCGCGAGAGGATCGCACATCGGGCCGAGCGATCCTCGGGTTCTCTGCCCGCGCGCGCGGCGCGGCGGACTTCCGTGAAGACGAGATGAAGGACCCGCGAATCAGTTCGCGCGGTTCGTGAGCACGAGCGGCGCGCGGGCGTCCTCGTCCATCGCCTCGAAGATCGCGCGCAGCATCGGGTACTGCGCGGCCGGGACGACGTCGCGCTCGATGCGCAGGTCGCGCTCGACCACGATGCTGCCGTCGGGTGCGGCCGAGTAGCGGCTCGTGAAGCGCCCGATCGCGTTCTGGGCGGAGCGCCCCTTCGGCAGGCGCGCGCTGCGTCCCGCGGGGATCCGGATCGTGTGACGCCACGCGACACTCACCGCGCCGACGACGGTCGGGAAGTTCCGGCTCGCGTGCGAGAGGAACTCGCGCCCCTTCTGCGGGCTCAGGAAGTCGGTGCCGGCGGGCGTAGTGAACCACGCCTCGGAGTCCATGGCGACGGCGTGCTCCGAGCGCCAGACGCCCTTGCACGCGAGCGGGGTCGAGAGATCCATGGGATCGGAACACTCGATCCGCCCGAAGCCGCCCTCCGGCGTCCGCGCGAGGAGATCGTCGGCGAGACCTTCGCCGGTGGCGTCGCCCGCGAGGATCGCGCGCAGCCGCGCCGAGGGACGGCCCTCCACCGTCATCTTCGTGGTTCCCGAGAAGCTGCCGTCCGCGGCAAGCGCGACGTCGTGCTCGACCCGGTAGGAGTTCGCGGCAGCCGTGCCCTCGGGCGTGCGGCCCGTCGTGCCGAGCTCGGTCGCGTGGACCACGAACTTCCCGGAGAGCGCCTGCTCGAGCGAGCCGAGGTTCGCGAACGGGTTCACGGGGTTCGAGTACACGTCGAAGTCGGGCAGGTACGCCATGCAGTGGTCGAACTGCGACGGCGACGGCACGCCGAGCTCGCGCCACGAGCGGTCCCAGTCGACGAGCACCGCGTTCGAGCGGATGCCCTTCGCGCGGAGCAGCGCCGCGAGGAGCACGTACTGGTCCTTGCAGTCGCCGTAGCCGCGGCGCAGCACCTCGTCGGAACGGTGCGGGACCCAGCTCGATCCGGCGTCGAGCCACACCGCCACGTAACGGACCTCGCGGCAGACGTACCGGTGCATCGCCTTCGCGACGTCGATGCCCTTCATGTCAAGGGCGAGCTTGTCGGCGAGCGCCTGGATCTCGGGGCGTGACCTTGATGTTCGGCTCGGCCGCCGCGTGGAAGAGGGCGCCGAGACGCTCCCACTTCGCGAGGGAGGACACGACGAACGACGGGACGACGTCCTGCGAGGCGACCATCGACGGCTCTCGCCGCATCCCCGGCCAGTCCGCGAGCCGCGCGGTGACAACGCTGCCCGCGTCGTTCGCCGATTCGTTCGCGGTGAAACCGCCGCGCTCCGCGTGACGGAGCACGACGCCGTTCGGGTACGAGACGCGCACGACCGCCTCGCCGATCGGCAGGCAGAGCTCCGGCTCGTAGAGGTAGTGGAATCCCAAGTACGGCGCCGACCTGCTCGTCAGCCGCCACCGCACGTGGGTCTTCGCGCCTACGTCGAGCTGCGGGAAGAGCACCGTGGTCGTCTGCGTCGAGACGAACCCGGGCGCGTCCTCCGCGGCGCGGGACGGCCGCGTGATGATCTGGTCGCCGCGCACGCCGACGCGCTCGCCGCCCCGTGTCACCGCGTACGCCTCCTCGACTGCGAGCGTCTCCGTCGCCGGATCGAAGAGCATCTCCGCGCGCTGACCGGCGCGGACGCCGGCCGAGGTGAGGAGCGTCCGCGTCGTCTCGATCGTCGCGGTGTACGAGTAGTCGTTCGACACGTCGACGTCCACCGCGTGCCGGTCGATCCGCACCGCGGCGGTGTCGAGGCCGAGTTCCACCTCCGCGTGCGGCGCACCGATGCCGATGCTCGCTCCGACTCCGAAGAGGCCGACGCCCATCCGGCAGCCGGTGAGGCAGAGAACGACGACGAGGCAGCGCAGAGCGGTGGAGCGGTCGGGCATGGAGAACCCTTTCACGAGGAGGCGCGCGGATCGGGGAATCGGGCGGGAGAAGCTATCCCGGTTCGTCGCCGGGATCGAATCCACGGTGCGCCGCGCTCTCCTTCACCGAGGCGATGTGCATCAGCGCGTCGCCCTGCGTCACGAGCGGATTCTCGAGCCGGCCGATGATCATCCCGTCGCGGGGCGCCCTCACCGGCACGGCACCCGTCTCCTCGTGCCCGCGCCCGCGGCGCACGCCGATCGACCCGACGCGCTGTCCCTTGCGGACGCTGTCGCCGAGTTTCACCGTCGGAACGAAGAACCCGCTCCACTCCGCTCGAACCCAGGCCGAGTCCCAGCAGTGCTTGCGCGTCGGACGCACGCGATCGGGAGACTTCCGCATCCCGAGGTGGTCCATCACGGCGAGCACGCCGCGCACGCCGGTCTCGACCGCTTTCGCGTCGTAGCGCAACGCCTCCCCCGCCTCGTAGAGCACGCACGGGATGCCGCGGCGGCCGGCCGACTCGCGGAGCGATCCGTCGCGGAGCGCCGCGTGCAGCGCGATCGGGGACCCGAAAGCCTCGGCCATCCCGCGGGCCACGGGGTCCTCGAGGTTCGCCCGGATCTGCGGCAGGTTCGAACGGTGGATGGCGCCCGTGTGGAGGTCGATCCCGTGCGTGCACCGCGAGACGACGGTGTCGAGGAAGGCGCGCGCGACGCGCGCCGTGAGCGAGCCCCGTTTCGATCCCGGGAACGACCGGTTGAGGTCGCGCCGGTCGGGCAGGTAGCGGGTCTGGTGGATGATCCCGAACGCGTTGAGCAGCGGGATCGCGATCACCGTGCCGCTGAGGCGCGCCGGATCGATCGCGTCCATCACGTCGCGCACGATCGGAACGCTGTTCACCTCGTCGCCGTGGATGCAGGCGCTCACCCAGAGCGTCGGGCCGGGACGAGCGCCGTGGAAGACGTGCAGCGGGATCTTGATCGGCTCCTGGATGTAGAGCCAGCCGAGGACCAGGCTGCCGACGCCCGACTCGCCCGGCGCGACGCTCACGTCGCCGAGATCGAAGTTCCCGTGCTTCTTCGAAGCGCTTCGGCGACGACCGCGCGCTTGCGGCTTCCTCTCCATGGGAGCCCTTCTACTTTCCCGCGGGCAAGAGGAACGTGACGCTGAACCGGAAGCCGAAGCCCTCGGCACCGAACTCAGACCGCTCCGCCCAATAGCGAACGCCGAACTGGAACTGCACGGGGAGCTTTCCGAGACGGACGAGCTTCGCGACGGCGAGGTTGAGCGGCACCGCGAGATCGTCTTCGAGCCAGTCGTACGTCGATTCCGCGTTGAGCGAGAACGTCCACACGTCGGGCGTCGTGTACGAGAGGAACGGCTGGATGAACGACCGGTTCACCTCGCTCGCGCCGCCGCCCGCGAAGGACCAGACGTGGTTCACGAGCCCGCCGTACGTCCAGCCGTGCTCCTGCTTCAGGAAAACGGCCGTGGGTCCCGTGCCCCACTTGTCGCCGCCGAGGTACTGGTTCTCGGCCGTCGGGATGAGGAACACGGGCCCCACGCCCCAGATCCACCCGGACTCAGTCGGCGCCTTGGGAGAGAAGAAGAGGCTCTGCGTGATGTCGCCGACGCCCGACTGTCCGCCGGTCCCGGGCACCACGTCCTCCTGGTCGATGATCGGCACGATCGTGCGCGAGATCATGTTCCAGTCCTCGTTCAGCGAGATCGGGATGACGGGCTGCACGTTCATGACGAACTGCTTGCCGCGGCCGTCCGGACCCATCCCCGAATTCCAGTTCGACTGGAAGGGGATGCTGATGAGCGCCGCGATCGGGTTCGAGAGCTTCTTGGCGAGCTCCTGTTCGTCGCCGCCGCCCGGTTCCGCGGCAGGCGCCGCCGTCTCGTCCGATCCCATGGCGCGGTCGTCCGCGCGGAGCCACGCCGACGACGACGTCCCCCCTAACTGCGCGACGGGGACTCGCGCGGCGAACGTCGCGACGGCGCCGGAAAGTTCCGAATCGGGTGTGGCGGCGACCGGAATCGAGACGGGCGCGGCTGCATCGACCGGGCGGCCGAGATCGCGCGCGTCGAACGCTGCGCCGGGCGAGGCGCATCCGGCGGCGAAGGTCACGGCGATGAGAGGCAGACGGGATCGCATGGGGTGTTCCTCCGGAGGACCGCGGCTTCTCGCGTGCGGTTGCGGAGGTGTCTACCAGACGGGGCGAGTCCACGCCCGCTCGGCTGTCCGCTCGGTGACGCCGGTCGCCGCGCGGTCAGCCGTCCTTTCGGCCGGGCGAGGGGAAGGACGCCGGGAAGAGATGGTGGAGCCGCCTTCCGGCGATGTCCGGAATCACGAGGAGGAGCGCCGCCACGAACGTGCGGCGCATCCGGACTCGGCGGCGGCTCGATTCCGGGCTACTTGGCCGGGCGCATCCCGTGTTCGAGGAGACGCTTGGTGGTGCGTTCGGCCCAGAGGTCGAACGCGGACTTCACGTCGGCCCAACTGGAGAGGACGTTGCGCGTGACGCCCGTGCCCACGCGACGGTCCAGCGCGGCGCCGAGCTGCTCGCCGGACTCCGAGTCGAGGATCTCCAGCTCTGCGCTCGCCTTGCCTGTGTTGATGCCGGAGCCGGTCACGAGCTTCTTCCCGGTCGAGAGGACGACGCCGAACGGTACGATGCGCGAGAACGGCGTCAGGGCACCCACGGCCGAGTCGGCATCCGTGAGGCACGACCTGATGCGGAGCACGCCCGCACCCGGAGCCTCGACGAGGTTGAACTTCGCGCCGAGCGAGTCCTTGAGCGCCTGGTCGAAGGCGCCGAGGAGGTACGCCGTGTCCTCGGGGCCGATCGCGAGGAGCATCTCCTGCGACATCCTCGCCTCGGGGCGTTCGACGAGGATTCCCGTGTAGCTCGAGAGATCGACGCCCGGCTTCACGTAGACGAACGCGGCCCGGTCCGAGTCGCCGGTCGCGGTGAGGCCCGCGTACGACGAGAGATAACCGGACTGCTTGATGTCCTCGGCATTGCCGGCGTTCGTCGCGGCGCAGCCGGCGGCGAGGACGAATCCCGCGGCGAGCAAGACTGGGGCGAGTGCCTTGTGCATGTCGGACTCCTGGAATGCGGTGGGTACGGCTCCTGAAGACAACGAGGCAATTCTAAACACGACTCGCCCGCAACGACGCCCACCAATGTTCGCTTCCCGAAGGCGGCCCGCGAGCTCGGCCGTCGAACCCGGACTCAACGCGCAGTTCATGCGATTCGCGCGGATCCCGGCGAAATGCCCGTCACTTCAGCGAACGGACGAGATCGGCGATCTGCGGGTTCCCCGGCACGAGCGCAGCGAGAGCCTCCGCGAACTTCAGCGCCTGGACCGTGTGGCCCGCGTCGCGGTGCAGCGAGACGAGCATCATGAGCAGATCGGCGTCCCCGGGATGGCCGAGATGCGCCTCGCCGAGGATCGCGAGCGCGGCATCGCGATCGCCTCCGTCGTTCAGGGCGAGCGCGTGCGCGATGACGAAGCGGGAGTTCTCGGGCGCGAGCTGCGACGCACGGGCCAACTCGGCCATCGCCTCGGTTCGCTTCCCCGCGCGTACGAGGGCGAGACCGAGCGCGTGGTGCAGCGTCGCGTCGTCCGGCGCGACGCGCAGGCCATCGCGGAGGACCTGGACGGAGCCCTTTTCGTCGGCCCGCATCCGCAGGATGTCGGCGAGGTTCAGGTACGCGCCCCCGAACGCCGGCTCCAGACGCAGCGCCGCGCGCGCCTCCGTCTCGGCGCGGGCGAGGTCCTTCCGCTCGATCGCGACCGACGAGAGGTTGAGGTGCGCCTCGGGACGGTCGCCGTTGATCGTCTGCGCGCGGACGTACTCGGCGAGCGCGGCGGCCACCTGCTTCGCCCCGTCCGGTCCGAACACCGCATCGGGGATGCCGACCGACGACCGCCCCGCCTCGATCCTGACGGCGCGGACGGAGTCCGCCGCGAGCAGCGCAACGAGCGGCACGCGCGACGGGAGCGGCAGACCGCGGACCGCGCGCGCGGCGGCGACGCGCACGAGCGGATCGGCGTCGCGCGCGGCGGCGCCGAGAACCCGCTCCGAGTCCGCACCCGCCTGCCGCACGAGGAGATCGGTCGCCGTCGCGCGCACGATGCCCGGCGTGTCCGGATCGGCGATCACCGCGGTGAGCTTCGCGACCGCACCCGGGAGCGCGCGGCGCCCCGCGTCGATCGCGTCGCCGAAGTGCGGCTTCCTCCAGCGTCCCTCGGGGTACCACTTCTCCACCGCGGACTGCGACCACGCGGCGTCCTTGTCGGAGTGGCAACCCGAGGCGTTGCACGAGTTCGGGGTCCCGATCCTGAGCGTGACGTCCGGGCGCGGCACGCGCAGGCTGTGGTCGAGACGGACGTCGACGCCCATGTAGGTCTTCGCAGGCATGTGGCACTTCACGCACGCAGCGCCGTCGGTGCCCATCTCGTGGAAGTGGTGCGACTTCGCGTCGAAGCGCGGCGGCTCGTGGCACTTCGCGCAGAGCGCGTTGCCCTCCTCGCGGACGCGGAGCGTGTGCGGGTCGTGGCAGTCGCGGCAGCTCACACCGCGCCGGTACATGCGGCTCTGCAGGAAGGATCCGTACTCGTAGTCCTCTTCGAGGATCTGTCCGTCGGCGTGATAGACGCCCTCGTCGAGCAGCGACGGGAGGTGTGTGTCGAGGAGCGGCTTCCCGTGGACGTAGCGCTCCTCGATCAGCCCGCGCCGCGAGTGGCACCGCGCGCAGGTCTCGACCTCGCGGTCCTCGCCGGAGGGCCGCGAACGGACGGCCGTCCCGGTCGCGGGATCGATCACCCAGCTCTCCGGGCCGCGGTCGCGCAGGCGGACGAGGAGCCCCATCGGGTCGCCAAGGTCGCCGTAGTCCCTGGCGGGCTTTCCGGCCTTGCGGTCGTTCGCCCAGGCCACGTGCGCCGTGCCCGGGCCGTGGCACGCCTCGCAGGAGACGTCGATCTCGGTCCACGCCGTCTCGTAGGCCTCGAGCTTTCCGTTCCAGCGCTTCTCGAGTCCCGTCGAGTGGCACTCCGCGCACATGTGGTTCCAGTTCTGGGCGCCGCGCGTCCAGTGGAGGAGGTCCCCCGCCGGGATCCGCTCGTCGCCGTAGATGTGGAACCAGCGCTGCCCGCCCGCGTCCTTCGGACGAACGTCCCAGCAGAGCGGCAGCGTCTGGTAGCGGCCGCCGGGGAACGCGACGAGGTACTGCTGGAGCGGGCGTACGCCGAAGACGTACGCGACCTCGAAGTCGGCGGGCGCGCCGTCCGGTCCCTCGGTCGTGACGACGAACTTCCCGTCGCGGCGGAAGAACCGCGACGTCACGCCGTGATGTTCGAAGGTCACGCCCGAGAAGTCGCCGAGCACCGTCGTCTCGGTCGCGACGTCCATCGCGAGATCGTGGTCGGAGCCGGCGAACGCCTTGTCCGCCGCCTCGTGGCACGGCGCGCACGTCGCGCGGCCGACGTAGCCGCCGGGCGACGCGTCGCTCGGCGAGGAGGGGTCGTCGCCGCACGCGCCGAGCGCGAACGTGAGCAGGGCCGCCGCGAACCGCATGCAACGCTTCGGCGTCACGGCCTCGCTCCGTTCATCCTCGAGAGGGGGACGTCCCCGCGGGCTCCTCAGAACTGGATGATGACGCCCATGCCGGGACCCTCGAACTGAATGCTCGTGTCGCGTCCGCCCGAGCGGCGGTCCATGTCGTACCAGCGGTACCCGAGGAACATGCTCGTCGATTCCGAGAGCTTCCAGTCGACACCGGCGACGACGTTCCACACGTTCTGGCAACCCTCGCCGAGGCCGCCGCCGACGTCCCCGCGCAGGCTGAAGTTGACCGCCTCGCACACCGGGATGCGCGTCCGCGCGCCGACGAACGGATCGACCCACGAGGTCCGGAAGTGCGCCTCGTTGTCCACCGAGACGCGAGCGCCATCGATCTCGAGGTCGGTGTCGAGCGTCAGCGAGTTCCAGCGCGCGCCGGCGAGGATCTCGACCCGCGCCGGACGCTTGGCGTTCGCGTGGAACTCGGCGATCCGGTACGTCTCTCCGATCTCCGCCTGCATGATCTTGAGGTCGACGTCGAGGCTCGCGTCCACCGAGACGAGTCCGCCGGGCCCCGTGATCGAGGTGCCGCCGTCGCCCTTGAAGTGGAGGAAGTTGCCGTCGAGGAAGAACGTGAAGTCGCCGCTCGATCCCTCGAAGTGCCCGGCGAACGAGGGCTCGATGTGATCCTTCGCCAGTTCGTAGGAGTCGTGCAGGCTCGTCGAGATCGGGAGCGTCCGGCCGGCCTTCGTCTTCACGTCGCCGTCCATGTCGAACAGCCAGAAATAGGGCGTGAATGAGAACTTCCAGGCGTCCGCGTCTCCTTCGGGCGCGACCGGATCCGCGGGAACGGCGCTCTCGTCGGAACCGCGCGAGCGGTCGGTGACCGACGCCGTCGCGGCGACGAGGTCGAAGTTCGGACCGCGCGTGACCGGCGCCGCGGGCGCACCCGCGACGTCCGGGGACGCGGGGACGTCGAACGCTCCGTCGGACGGACTGACGCCTCGCGGCGGCGACGCGCAGGCGGCGAGGCCTCCCGCGAAGATCGCGACCGCGGCCAGTCGAGAGGTGGGCGTCATGAGTCGGTTCCTCCGGGATCTGACTGTGGGAACGGCGTGCGGCGGCGAAGCCTAGCGCAGGAGCGGCGCGCCGCGGTCGAGTCTTCGCCCGTCACCGTCCGATGTGTTCGAGCGCGTACCGCAGCGGACGGGACGAGACCTTCAACGTGCCTTCGAGCGGCGACGCCAGCTCGAGGATCAGGAACACCCCGGCAGCGACGGAGAGCGCGCTGACGAAGATCACGCCGATGGTGGTCGCGTTGCGCGGCGCGAGGAGTCCGAAGCTCGTGAAGATGAGGGTGAGCCAGAAGGCGAGGATGACGAGGAACGGCCGCGGGATCGAGATGCCGTGGTCCTGCAGGACCCGCCAGCGCGTCTGCATCACGTCGTCCCCGAGATCGATCGCGTTCGACTGAAGCCGGCGGCGTGCGTCCGTGTCGGGTGCGAGCTCGCCGATCCGGTCCAAGATCCGCTCGATCGAGAGCGTCACCTCGGTGCCGTCCGCCGTCGCGACTCCGGAGCCCTCTTCGGGCCAAGTCAGTTCGAGACGTGCGACGAGGTGGCTGCGGACGGACTCGCGAATCCCCTTCGTCTCGGGTCCGTAGCGAGCCAGCGCGCGATCGAGCATGAGGACATCCGCAGCGCCGCGCCCGACCGCACCATCGGCGGCGTCGAAATCGCTCTTCGCCGCCGCGGTGACGAGACCGAGGACGAGCGCCGTGATCGTCGCGATCAGTCCCATCGCCACCTTCACGGTGTCCTTCGAGTCCGCACTCAGGTGATGCTCCGGGAGCATGGCCCGAATCCGCATCCCGACGAGCGCGCCTCCGAACGTGCACGCGAGGACGAAGAGGGCGCGGGCGGTGTCGCTCAAGGTCTTCCTGGTGGCGCGGCAATCTACCGGCCAGTCCTGCGCAGCACACGCGCTTGGTCCGGACGGGGCCCCGATCGGGACGCGAGCCTGCGGGCGGCCCTCAGCGGTCGCCGTGCGGGCGGCACCTCGTTTGCGAAAAAGAAGGGCGCCGCGGCGCCAATACCTCCATGCTGGGCAGCGAAACGAGGCCCGGAGGTCGAGCGGCAGGAGGCTCGGTTGACCCTGGTGGACTCGCGCACGGATGCGAACGGAGGGGCGGCTCTTACGTTGAGAACCTCGAACACACCGATCGTGGAACTGGTGATTCCTTGCCTCAACGAGGCTCACGTCCTCGAGAAGAGCGTCACCAAGGTGAGGACGTACCTCGCCGAACGGTTCCCCTACCGGTGGCGGATCCTCATCGCCGACAACGGGTCCACCGACGGCACGATCGAGGTCGCCGAGGCGCTCGCCGCGCGCTTTCCCGACGTGGAGTGCCTGCGCATCCCCGCCCGCGGACGCGGACGAGCGCTCCGCCTCGCGTGGACGAAGAGCGCGGCCGACATCATGGCCTACACCGACGTCGACATCTCGACGGACCTCTCGGCGCTCGAGCCGATCTGCCGCGCGATCTGGGAGGACGGCTACGGCGTCGCGACCGGTTCGCGCCTGATGCGCGAGTCGAAGACGACGCGCGGGCCCAAACGGGAGTTCATCTCGCGCTGCTACAACCTCATCGTCAAGTGCGTCCTCTTCACGCGCTTCTCCGACGCGCAGTGCGGCTTCAAGGCCGTCAGCCGGCGCGTGGCCGAGGAAGTCGTCCCCCACGTCCGGGACAACTCGTGGTTCTTCGACACGGAGCTCCTCTTCCTCTGCGAGAAGCTCGGCTACCGCGTGAAGGACGTGCCCGCCACCTGGATCGACGACGACGACAGCCGCGTGAAGATCGTCTCGACCGCCGTCGACGACCTGAAGGGCGTCGCGCGGCTCGCCGGCATGTGCTTGAGCGGTGCCCTGCGCCGGCGGCGCGGGGAGCTCGCCGCCGCCCGCGCGAAGGCCGCAGGCGAGGCGAGGACCGGTTCGACCGGCGCCGCCGAGGGGCGAGTCGTTGCCTAGCCCCGCCGGCGGCGCGGACGGCGTCGAAGTTCCCGGGCGCTCGATGACGGCGCCCCGCCCGCTCCGCTCGCTGCTCGTCTCCGCCGCGGTCGCGGCGGCGGTCGCCTGCGCCTGGTACGCGACGTGTTCCCCCGTGACGTTCGTCCTCAGCCTCGCGGCGACCTGGGCCGGATCGTGGGTGATCGGCGCGGCATGGTGGCCGGCGCCCCGTCGCGTCCTCGTCATGCGTCTCGTCGCCGCGCACCTGGCGATCGTCGTCCTCGTCCTCGTCCTCGAGGTTCCCGCGCTGCTCGAGCTCGCCGACTACCGGCTCGTGCTCGGCACGCCGATCCTCGCGCCGTCGCGGGACCCGCGCTACGTCGCCGATCGGGAGCTGATCTGCCTGCCACACCCGCGCGAGCACCGCTCCGGCGACGACGGCCGCGGCGACATCGCGTTCCTCTTCGACGTCCCCGACCGTGTGCCCCACGCGTTCGACGTGCTCTGCGACGACCGCGGCTTCCGCAACCCCGTCACGCTGGAGCACGCCGACGTCGCCGTGGTGGGCGACTCGTTCGTCGCGGCCGACTACGTGTTCCAGGGCCACGTCGCCACCGAGGTCCTAGCGAACCGGCTCCATGTCTCCGTCTGCAACCTCGGGCAGCGCGGATACGGACCGCAGCAGGAGGCGGCGGTCGTGCGGCGGTACGCGCTGCCGCTCCATCCGCGCGTCGTCGTCTGGATGTTCTACGAGGGCAACGACCTGGAGGACATCTACGCCTATCGCGCCATCGCCGCGGACCCCGAAGCCGCGAGGGCCGCCCGGCACGGTTTCGCGGCCCGCTCGTTCACGCGCAACTCGCTCGAGTCCCTCATGTTCTTCGTCGGCAACCCGCGCGCGTCGGCGCTGCCGCGCTCCGCGTGGTGGACGGCGGCCGGACGCCGCGAGCGTCTGTACTTCCTCTATCCGTGCGGCCCGCTCGACCAGCGCAGGCTCTCTGCGCTGGACGACCTGCGCGGGATCCTGGCCGACACGGCGAAGCGCTGCGCGGAGGCGGGAGCGCACTTCGTGGTCGCGTTCGCGCCCGACAAGTTCCGCGTCACCCGCGACCACCTGGAGTTCGAGGAGGGCGCCGAGACGGCGGGCTGGAGCGTGGACGACCTCCCGGCGCGCCTCGCCGAGATCACTCGCGGTCTCCCCGCCGGCGCGAGTTTCGTGGACCTCACGCCCGCGCTGAAGGCGCGGTGCGACGCCGGAGACATCCCCTACTTCCGCGACGACACGCACTGGAACGTCGCCGGCAACCGGATCGCTGCGGAGACGCTGGCCGGGGTCGTGGGTCCGCTCCTCGCGAAGCCGGTCCAGGCGCTCGCCCACACGGCCGCGCCGGAGAAGCCCCGCTGACGCAGGATCACTCCCGCGCCATCTCGAACGCGTGGACGCCGTCGGCGAGACCGTCGCCGAAGTACTCCTTCGCGAGGACGCGGAACCCGGCGGACCCGAGCCGCGCGTAGAGCGCCGGGACGTCCACGAGGCGCTCGTGCATCTCGCCGACGATCACGCCGACGTCGGCGAGGCGCGCACCGAGTCCGAGGACGACGTCGGCCTCGCTGCCCTCCACGTCGAGCTTCAGGAGGTCGATGCGCGCGATGCCGCGGCGCGCTAGGTACGGCTCGAGCGCGAGACACGGGACTTTCACCGTGCGCGAGCCGACGGATGCGTCCGCGACCGAGTGCACGGCGCCGTGCGACGCGAGGTGGAGCTCCACGGTGGCTTCGCGCGCACCGACCGCCGCCTGGTTGAGGACGACGCCGGGCATCGAGCCGAGGTTCGCCTCGAGCAGGCGGAAGTTCTCCGGCTCCGGCTCGAAGGCATGGAGTGCGGCACCCGGGTGGTTCGCGAGGAACCAGAGCGCCGCCACGCCCACGTTCGCCCCGGCGTCCACGATCGTCGGCGACGCGGGCAGCGTGCTCTTCAGCACGTACTGTCCCTCGTGCAGGATCTCGGCCAGCGTGAAGAGGTCGCTGCGGCGCATCCGGAACGGGAACTCGCGTCCGCGGATCCGCAGGCGGAACGACTCCTCGCGCGGGTCCGTGGTGCTCGTGAGGATCGTCGCGTAGCACGCCGCGAGCACCCTCCGCGAGCGCCAGTCGGCCGCGAAGTTCGAGAGGATGTCGAGCGCCTCGCGCGCGCGGCGCAGCCGGGATGCGAGACCTGGCATCAGGGGACCTCGGTTCCTTGGACGGGGGACGCGGGCCGCGGAATCGTGCCCGGACGCAAGGTGCGGCGGCAAGCGCCGAGGACCTCCGGGTCCGTCGCGGGCCTCATCGGGCCACGGCCGTCCGCCGGGTCGCGAACCACGCGAGACCGAGGACCGGGATCAGCACCGCGGCCTCGAACGTCACGGCGCGGAGGTTCTCCACGCTGATCAGTTCCTCCACGAAGCCGTTCATGCCGGCCGAGGGACCGCCGTGGCGGATGCCGTCGAAGGGCAGCCACGGGAACATCCACTCCGCGTCGGTGAAGGGCCAGAGGAGCGGCAGGCCGCGTCGCTTCACCGGGCCCGTGAGGAGGTCGAGGACGATGTGCGTCCCGTACGCCGCGAGCACCAGCGAGGCGACGCGGGCCCGTCCGCCGAGCGAGCGGCTCGCGGGGACGGCGCAGACCGCCGCGCAGAGGATCGCCGCCATGACCGAGTGGCTCGCCCCGCCGTGCAGAGCGTTGATCGATCCGGTGAGGGCGCCCGCGACGACGTCGAGGTCGGCCGCGTTGGCGGCGACGACGGCGAGCGCGTACCAGCGCGCGGGGTTCGGGACTGCGTCCGGGACGAGCAGCCGGGCCGCCGCGATTGCGAGGAGCGAGTGCGCGATCGGGGAGGGCATGGGACGGGGCGGATCAGCCCGGGCGCCGCGTGAGCTCGACCGGACGTCCGTCCTTCGCGCAGCGGTACACGGCCTCGGCGATCTCCACCGAGCGCGCGCCGGACCACGCGTCCGCGATGGCGGAGGGTTTCCCCTCGACGTGCTTCAGGAAGTCCGCGAGCTCCTCGACGAACGCGAGGTACGCCGTCGACTCCCAGCTCTTCAGCTTCTCGCGCAGGATGATCCCGGGATAGAAGCGCATCTCCTTCCTGCGGCGCGCGCCCGGCTTCTCGTGGGTGACGAGCATGTTGAACATCGGCGCGTAGTACCCCTTCGCCATGCCGAGGTCGCCGTAGGCCTCGACGTAGAAGCGGTAGCCCTTCCACTCGGTCCACGTCGCCTCGTACTGGATCGGCACGCCGTCCGCGGTGCGGAAGATCGCCATCGCGTCGTCCTCGGACCCGTCGACCTTCCAGATCCCGTTCGTCGCGACGCCGTAGACCGAGGTGACCTCGCCCGCGAGGTACCGCGCGAGGTCCGTCATGTGGATGCCCGCGTCCATCATGGCGCCGCCGCCCGAGTAGGCGGCCTTGTACATCCAGTCGGCGCGGAAGTTGTTGAGGCCGTCGTGGCCGCCGAACACGCGCAGGTGGTCGAGCTTGCCGATGCGGCCGTTCACGATCGCCTGCTTCACGAACTTGATCGCGGGGTAGTAGCGGTGGTTGAACCCGACGGCGAGGGTCTTCCCCGCCTTCTGCGAAGCCGCGATGATCCTCATGCACGACTCGTGGGAGTTCGCGAGCGGTTTCTCGCAGAGAACGTGGAGCCCCGCGGCGAAGGCATCGGCGCACTGCTCCTCGTGCAGGTGGAGCGGGGAGCTGATGACGAGCGCGTCGATGCCGCCCGCGTCGAGGAGCGCGCGGTGGTCCGCGTACGACTTCGCGCCGAGACCCGACGCGGTCGCGTCGGCGACCGCCTTCGCGGGATCGGCCACGGACACGAGCTCGGTGCCCGGGTTCTCGCGGATGGAACGCGCCCGGAGACGTCCGATGACGCCCGTGCCGACGACTCCGAATCGCATCGTTCAGTCCTCCGCGAGCCGACGACAACGCCCGGTCCGCGGCGCGCGAGACCCGGGCTAGAGGGACTCCGGCGGCGCCGTGCCGGCGGTCGGGCCCGCACCGCAGCCCATGCGAGGCTCATCGACCGAGCGGCGAGCCCACTTGACCGGCGGGGCGGCGCGAGACCGCGGTTCCTCGCGCCACGGGATCGCGGTCCTACAATCCCCGCCCATGTCGAATCGCCTGTCGGTGGTCGTCCCTTCGGTCAACGGACTCGGCGACCTCGTCGGGTGCGTCGAGGCTCTGGAGGCGCAGCGGCGTGACGTGGATCTCGAAGTGCTCGTCGTGGACCGTCTCGGCGGCGACGTGCCGCGAACGGTGCGCGAGAAGTTCCCGGCGGCCCGCGTGATCGAGATGCCGCGCAACGCGACGATCCCCGAGATGCGCGCCCGCGCGTTCCGCGAGGCGACGGGCGACGGCGTCGCCGTGATCGAGGACCACGTCATCGTCCCCGCGGGCTGGGGCAGGGCGCTGCTCGCCGAGCTGGACAAGGGACACGACGTCGTCGGCGGCTCGGTGGACAACGCCGCGACGACCACGCTCCTCGACTGGGCGACCTTCCTCTGCGAGTACAGCCACTGCCTGCCGCCGCTCGAGGAGGGCAGCGTCTCGTGGCTCACGGGCAACAACGTCGTCTACCGGCGGACGCTGCTCGAGAAGCACCGGGCGGTTTACGAGGAAGGCAAGTGGGAGAACCGCCTGCACGACGCCCTGCGCGACGGCGGGACGAAGCTCGTCTGCCGCCCCGGGATCGTCGTCGGGCACAAGAAGCACTACACGTTCGGCGAGTACTTCTCGCAGCGGTACCTCTACTCGCGTTCCTACGCCGGCGCGCGCGCGCAGGGCGCGCCCTTCTCGAAGCGCATGATCTGGGGCTTCGGTTCCTTCCTGCTCCCGCCGGTGCTCTTCTACCGCACCGTGAAACGCATCCTCTCGAAGGGCCGCCACCAGGGACTGCTCGTCCGTTCGCTCCCGTACATCGCGATCTTCGTCTGCGCGTGGGCGTGGGGCGACGTGGTCGGCTCGTTCTTCGGTCCGGGCGACTCGCTCAGCAAGGTCTGCTGAGCTACGCCCGCCCGGTCGCGTAGCCCTTCAACTCGCCGAAGCTCCACGCCGCGAGCAGGAGGCACACGATCGGCGCCGCGCGGAGGAACTTCCCGAAGGTCCGCCGCTTCGTCCACTGGATGCGTCCGTGCCGCAGGAGGAGGAGGAAGGGCAGGAGCGGGCTCGCGGCCGCCATCGCGAGACGCCGGACCGCGCCGGCCTCGCGGGCGCGCGTGTAGGCGAAGAGACGTCCCCACGCCGAGCGCTCGCGCAGCGCCGTGCCGAGACGCAGTCCCTCGCGCTGCTGCTCCACGACCATCCGCGGGTGCAGGTAGAGCGCCTCGCCCGCGCGCTCGAGCGCCCAGTGGACGGTCGTCTCGTGGTACCTGTCCTTCCACAGGTCGCGCGTGCTCTCGATCGCCGCGCGCTTGTAGCAGATGTTCACGTCGGTCGCGTACGCGGCGGGTCCCTCGGGGATCGGGAGCTGGTAGCGCCCGAAGTCGCAGAAGTAGACGGCCCAGTTCAGCGTGCGGTCGACGCCGTTCTCGACCGCGCCGCCGATGACGGAGTTCGGGATGGCGGCGTGCAGATCGCTCGCAGCGCGCGCCCACTCCGGACGAGGCACGCCGCGGTCCTCGAGGATGGCGATCAGCTCGCCCTTCGCGACGGCGAGGCCCGCCGCGCGCCGCCGGTCGAAGAGCTCGTGCTGCCCCGCGTGGCCGGAGAGCGGCGCAGACGTCGTCAGCGTGCCGAGCGGGAGGTGGCGCACGCCAGGGAACTCCGCGACGACGCCCGCGACGCCGGGCTCGCTGTCGTCGCACGGGACGATCACCTCCATCGCGGGCGCCTCCCGCTGCGAGGTCAGCGCCGCGAGGCAGCGCCTGAGGGCCGCGGGGCCCTCGACCACCGTCACGATCACCGAGAGTCTCATCGCAGTGCTCCGTCGGCGATTCGGCTCGCGTTCGCCATCAGCGTGAAGGTGAGGTTCTTCGCGGGCAGCGACGGGAACGTCGCGCCGTCGGCGATCCAGAGGTTCTCGAAACCGCGGGCGCGGCCCTGCGCGTCCACGGTGCCGGGTCCGCCGTCGCTCGTCATGGGCATCGTGCCCGTGTAGTGGACGCTCGCACCCATCGGCCGGATGTGCGTCATGCCCTTCGGCGCGATGCAGCCGAGCTCCCCGAGCACGCCGCGCAGCGTGGCGAGCGTCCGCGCGATGCGGTCGCCCTCGCCCGGCTCGGGTCGGTAGCTCATGGCGAGACGAGTCGGCCGGTCGCGGCCGCCGACCTCGAGCGTCACGCGGTTCTCCGCGCGCCGCGAGTCGGAGAAGTTCACGTTGACGAGCCCGAGCGCCGCGTGCAGGTCGCGGAAGGCGCCGAGCCCCGCGGCGAGCGACGTGGGGATGTTCTGGACGATCGGGTGGATGAGCGCGGTCTTCAGCGTCGTCACGAGTCCGTGCACGTGCTCGGCGGCTGTCGAGCCGGCGAGCGCGAACGCGAGCTGGTGGTACTGGTAGCTCTTCGGCTCGTACTTCCGTCCCACGAGGCGCTTGTTGAAGAAGGGCACGAGCACCTGGCGGTTGTCGGAGAGGCCCGCGAGCTCGCGCACCTCGCCCGTCGCGCGGTAGACGGAGTCGAGGACGATCTTCGACGTGCAGAGCGTTCCCGCGGCGAGCACGAGCGAGCCGACGTCGAACTCGCGCCGAGCGCCGCCCGTGATCGACGTGGCGTGGACCCGGTCGATGCGGCCCGCGACGTCGAAGCCGAAGTGCTCGACGCGCACGCCGGAGACGTACTCGAACGCGTCGTTCTTCCGCAGTTCCCGCAGCGTGAGCGACGGCGTGTAGAAGGCGTCCGACGGGCAGCCCCAGAGACAGCGCCCGAGCTTGTCGCACGCCGGGCGGTCGCCGAGCGGACGGCTGAGGACCGCGCTGCGAGATCGTCCGAGGAAGAACCGGTGGCGCGAGTTGAGCCGCTCGCGGCGCCGCGCGTACGCGCCGAGGAGATCCATCGCGTGGTCGTCGGGTTCGAGCGGCTCCATCAGCCCGCCGTGCACGGGCATGTAGGGAGCGAGATCGTCGGCGGCGCCCGTGACGCCGATGCGGCGCGCGACGCGCTCGTAGTGCGGCGCGAGCTCGTCGTAGCCGAACGGGAACGCGGCGAGGTCCTCGTCGGTGAACGGATAGCAGCCGCCCGTCCACGCCTCGGCGAGTCCGCCGCGCGCGAACGAGAAGAGCGGAGCGAACTGCGACGCCTTGAACTCCTCGCCTCCGGCGCCGCGGAAGACGTACTCCTTGCCGGGCGGGAAGCCGTAGTACTCGCCCGCGTTCCCCGGAAGGACCGCGGAGGAGAGATCGTCGCCGAGGAAATAGGCGACCGGGTCGGCGAGGCGCGCCTTCAGGCCGTTCAGGTCCTCGGCGGGCGCGACGTGATCCGCGCCGGCGTGGCCGACGTCGAGCATGAGCACGCGACGCCCGCGCTCGATCGCGGTCTGCGCGAAGTGCACTCCGCTCGGTCCCGATCCGACCACGACGATCCGGTCCTTCACGGGGCCCGCCGCGCGAGACCGAGGACTGCGTGGAGCGGGAAAAGGACGATCGCGCCCGCGACGAACGCGAGCCCTTCGATCGCTCCGCTCGCGACGAGTCGCGCCCAGGCGCCGGCGCGGGAGGAGGACCGCGGCTCCTCGACGAGCGTGTACGTCTCGGACGAGCACTCGATCAGTGCGAGGACGAGCACCAGCTTGCGGCGCAGGAGCGACGCCCGGCGCAGTCGCGCGCAGTACGCGTCGGCGATCCGCGTGGCGATGGGATGGATCCGGGCGATGGCGACGAGCACCCGGTCGATCGGCGGCGCGCTCGCGAACTCCGCGTTCCCGTGCGCGGCGTGCCAGCGTTCGTAGTGCGCGAGAGCCGAGGCGCCCGGGTCGCGGCCCACGAGGTAGCGGCCGAACACGCTGAACTCGCGGCGGATCGTGCCGTCCGACTCAGCCTCTCGCTTCGCCCCCGCGAGGGCGGCATCGAGTCCGACGAGCGGACGCTTGCGCGACGCGGCGAAGTCGCTCGGCTCGGCGACGCCGTCCTCGGCGAACGTCGCGAGCTGTCCCGCCGTCAGGGGCATCACGGGGAGCAGCAGCGGTTCGACGAGCGCCAGCGCCGCGCGCACGGGACCGAGCGGAACGTGCATCACGCGCGCCCGGCCCTTCCCCGCGGCCGAGCGGATCCGTCGGAGCAGTTCCTCGATCGTCACGACCTCGGGTCCGCCGAGGTCGATCGTCTCGCCGCGGAAGCGGTCCGTCGCGACGATCTCCGCGAGGTCAAGGACGACGTCGTCCACCGAGATCGGCTGGACGCGGGCCGTCCCCGGTCCGAACACCGGCAAGAGCGGGAGCCCCGCCAGCTTGCCGAGTCCTGCGACGACCGGCGAGTCCGGGCCGACGACGATCGTCGGGCGCACGATCGTGAACGGCACGCCTGACGCGCGGACGATCTCCTCCGCGCGGACCTTCGACCGGGCGTACGGGTAGTGCCGCTGATCCCTGAACTTCACCGCGATCGTGCTGACGTGCAGGAAGCCGCCGACGCCCGCGCGGCGCGCGGCGTCGAGGAGTGTCCTCGTGCCTTCCGCGTTCGTGCGCTCGTGGACTGCGGGCCGCGCCTTGCCCGTCGTCGCCGCGAGGTGGACGACGCGCGAGCAACCGCCGAGCGCCTTCTCGTACGACGCCGGCTCGAGGAGGTCCCCCGCCACGAACTCGACGCCGGGCAGCGACCGCAGATCGGCCGGGAGCGACGCGGGATCGCGCACGAGCGCGACGACGCGCGAACCGCGGGCGCCGAGCGCGCGGACGAGCCGGCGGCCGACGTACCCTGCGGCGCCGGTGACGAAGATCAGCGCCATTCACGCTCCCTGCCGTTCGAGCCCGCGAGGCTAGAGCGAAGCTCGGGCCGGGCACGGATCGGCGAGCGGCGCGGCGGAAGGGCTCGCGCGCGCCCGGGGCCGGGCACGGGCAGGGCATCGGGATGTCCATCGGAATCGACACGCGGGCCGCGGCGCCCTTGGCGGACGGCGGTGCGCGACGCACGGGAAGGACGGGAGGAACTCATGGGACGCACGCGATCGTGCGGAGTCTACTGAAGCGGTCGCCGGTGCGCCGATGCCGAGTGGGCTCGTCGCCGAGCCGGGCGGCACGGGACCGGGAGCGAGCCACCTGCCGAAGACGACCTCCGCGCCGGGCCGCCTGCTCGGCGGCAAGCTCCTCGTCCTCGCGGGCGGCGAGGCGGCGTCGCGCCTCTGCGGCTTCGTGGCGATGTCGTATCTCTTCCGGACGCTGCCGCGCGAGCGCTACGGCATCGTCGAGACGACAGTCGCCGTGATGATGTTCGGGCTCATCTGCGTGGAGATGGGCCTCGGCACGCTCGGCACCCGCGAGGTCGCGCGCGATCCCGCCGCGGCGCCGTCGCTCGTCAAGAGGGTCGCGACGACGCAGCTCGTCTCGGCGATCTCGGTGCTCGCGCTGATCTCCATCGCGGCGTTCGCGCTCCCGATCGACCCGCTCCTCTCGCGGCTCCTCGTCGGGTTCGGCATCGGCCTGCTCGCGATCCCGTTCGCGCTGCACTGGCTCTTCCAGGGACGCGAGCAGATGCTCGCCGTCACGCTGCCGAAGGGCCTGCGCTACGCCGTGTTCCTCGCGCTGACGCTCGTCCTCGTGCGCGGTCCGGACGACCTCGCGCTCCTGCCGATCGCGGAGGTCGCAGGCGCGGCGGCCGCGAGTGTCGCGTGGGTGGCCGTCTACCGTCGCGGCGGCGGCGAACTCAGGATCGGCGGGAAGGGCGCCCTCGATCCGAACCTCCTCAGGGACGCCCTCCCCATCGGCGGCGCCACGCTCATCTGGGCGCTGCGTTCGTACCTGCCGGTCGTCTGCGTGGCGGCGATCGCGGGCAACGCGGCCGCCGGAGACTTCGGCGCGGCGCTCCGGATCGTGCTGGTGATGATCGGCGTCCTCGACGTGTACTTCATCAACCTCTACCCGAAACTCTGCGTCGCCGCCGTCGCGGCGCCCGGCGACCTGCGACGTCTCGTCGCGCGCTCGATGCACGTGGCGGTGTGGCCGACGCTGGCCGGCGCCGTCGCCGCGCAGTGGCTCGCTCCGTGGGTGATGCGGATCGTCTACGGCAGCGAGAGCGGCGAGGCCGCCTCGCAGTTCGCGCTCCTCGCCTGGCTCGTCCCGATCACGGCGATCCGCGCGCACACGAGGTTCGCGTTCTTCGCCGTGAACCGGCAGCGCACCGAGCTCCTCTGGTCGGTGGTCGGCGTCGTCGCGCTCCTCGCGGCCATCTTCCCCATGACGACGTCGCACGGCGCCGCGGGCGCGACCTGGGCGATGCTCGCGTCGGAGGTGCTGGCGACGATCCTCGGCTGGACCGTCCTCCTGCCGCACCTGCGCCGCGACGCGGACGTCCCGTTCAGCGCGGCGGGCGGCGATCCGATGACTCGGGTGGACCCGGCCCGGCGGGACCGAGGAGGAGCGAACGTTGGCGAGTGAACGATCTCCGCGGTGGCGCATCTTCCTCACGTGCTGGCTCGTGTTCTCGCTCCACTTCGCGACGAACATCGTCCGCGAGCACTACCCGGCGTTCGCGATGATCGACCACGCCACGTTCCAGCTCGACGAGTACGCCGGTTTCCACTCCGACATCTTCGAGCACCGCGACGGGCACCACTACATCGGCAACCAGGTCACGGGCTCGGTCGTCGCCGCAGTGCCGCTCCTCGTCTTCAAGCCCGTGCTCGATTCTCTGGAGGAACGCGGGAAGGCGCGCGCCGCGGCGGCGCCGGTCGTGGACGACGAGTACGACACGAAGTACCCGATGCGGCGCGCGTTCTTCAAGAAGGTGCGCGAACGCGGGCTCGACCTGAAGTTCGGCGCCGCGGCGGCGATCACGTCGGTGTTCCTGATGGCGCCGCTCTCGGCGCTCCTCGTGCTCCTCCTCTTCGGCGCGCTCGAGCGTCGCGGCGTCCCGCGAGCGCGAGCGACGTGGCTGGCGCTCCTCTTCGCGTTCGGCACGCCGGTCCTCTACCGCTCGGCGCTCCTCAACCACAACCTCTTCCTCACGCTCACGGCGTTCGGTTCGTTCCTCCTGATGTGGCCGCAGGACGGGGCCCGTCCCCCCTTCCCGGCGTCGCGCCGGTTCTGGGCCGGGTTCCTCGCGTCGATGTGCCTCGCCCTCGACTACGCGGGCGTCATCCCGATGATGTTCCTCTTCGGGTACCTGCTCGTCACCCACCGAGGCGCCGGAGGATGGAAGGACGCCCTGCGTGCCGTGCCCGCGTTCATCGCGGGGACGATCCCGCCGGTCGCCTTCCTGCTCTGGTCGCAGTGGTCGATGTACGGAGACCCCTTCAAGCCGGGCCAGGCGTGGATGCCCGACCAGAACCAGTTCGTGCAGGTCGGTGCGCGGGGCTTCACCGCACCCGACGCGGACCTCTTCCTCCGGAACCTGGTCGACCTCGACTGGGGGATGTACGCGTTCGGGCCGATCCTCGCGCTCGGACTCGTCCCCGCGCTGCGGTACGCGAAGGACACCCTCGTGCTGCCGCGCCGGGAGCGGATCTTCACCGCGGCCCTCCTGACGGCGTTCCTCGTCTTCTGCGCCTGCAACCAGTATTCGCGGCTCCAGTGGAACACCGGGTTCCGCTACCTCCTGCCGCTCGTGCCGTTTGCCTTCCTTGAGGCCTGCGATCACCTGGCGCGCATGCGTCCGGCGCTCCTCGCGGCGATCTCGGTCCCCGTCGTCCTTCACTCGTGGGTGCTGACGATGGTGCGGCACACCCCGCCTCTGCGCGGCGATCCTCAGGCGGTGCCCGAGAGCTGGCGCCGGTTCCTGACCGAGGGCGTGCAGTTCCCGTGGCTGAACGTGCTGAGGAGCACGCCCTCGATCGACGTCCCCCTGCTCCGGACCTGGTACCTCCCGTACCTCCTGATCGCCGCCCTCGCGGGCCTCCTCTGGCTCGTCTGGCGGCGCCCGCGAGCGGACGGCGCAGGCTCGACCTGAGCGGAGCCGCGTTCAGAGATTCGCCTGGAGTTCCGATGGATCTGATGGCGGCCGCGTTCGCCCGAGGAGGATCAGACAACCCCGATGGCGACGACCGACCCTGACGTCCACCAGCCTCCGCACGAGCTCGACGTGACCGTCGTCATCCCGGCGCACAACGAAGAACTCGCGGTCGCCGACGAGGTCCGCGCCGTCCACGCGGCTCTGCGCCCGACGAAGTACCGCTACGAGATCATCGTGGTGGACGACGGCTCGACCGACCGTACCGCCGAGCTCGCCGCGGGCTGCGAGTGCAGGCTCATCCGACTCCCCCGCAACATGGGCTACGGCGCCGCCCTGAAGCACGGCATCGCGCGGGCGCACACCGACCTCATCGTCATCACCGACGCCGATTCGACCTATCCGGCGGAGATGATCCCGAAGCTGATCGCCGCCGCGGCGGACCACGACATGGTCGTCGGTGCCCGCACCGGCGCGAACGTGCGCCACTCGAAGATGCGCGCTCCCGCGAAGTGGTTCCTCAGGAAGCTCGGTTCCTTCCTCTCCGGGACGGAGATCCCCGACCTGAACTCGGGCCTGCGCGTGCTGCGCCGGCACCACGTGAAGGCGTACGCGCGCATCCTGCCGTCGGGCTTCTCGTTCACCACCACGATCACGCTCGCTCTGCTCTGCACCGAGCGCAGCGTGCTCTTCGTGCCGGTCGACTACCACGTGCGCCGGGGCACGTCGAAGATCCGCCCGAAGCACGCGTACCTCTTCCTCATCCTGATCCTGCGCGTGATCGTGCTCTTCAACCCGCTGAAGGTTTTCCTGCCGCTCGGGGCGTTCTGCTTCCTCACCGGCCTCGCGAAGTTCATCTACGACATCACCCTCGAGAACCTGAGCGAGACGGCCATCATGGGCTTCATCGCGGCGCTCATCATCTGGGCGGTCGGCCTCCTCGCGGACCAGAACTCGAGGTTCAACCTCGACCGATGGGACCTCGACGAGCCGGTGCGGGAGTGAGCGCTCTCCCCAAGGGACGCTGGGGGCGCGTGCTGCTCCGTCTCGCGCTCAGCGCCGCGATCCTCTTCGTCGTCTCGCGGTTCATCGACCTCGACCGCGCGATGGAGGGGTTCCGGCGCCTGAGGCCGGGCACGTGGGTCGCGGCGCTCGGCGCCTTCGCGGTCCTGCACTTCGCGAGTGCCCTGAAGTGGCGGTGGTTCGTCGGGGTCGCGGGCGCCCGGATCTCGCCCGGCGTGTCCGTGCGCTGCCACGCGGCCGGCCTCTTCGCGAGCCTCTGCCTGCCGTCGATGATCGGAGGCGACGTGCTGCGCGCCGGTCTCGCGATGCAGGCGACCCCCGCGCGGACGCCGGTCGTCGTCGCGTCCGTCATCGACCGGGTCTCCGACATGACGGCGCTCCTCGCGCTGGCGCTCGCGGCGCTGCCGCTCGTCAGCGTGGGCGCGGAGACGCCTCTGCAGTCGCTGCCGCTCGCGGGCGGGATCGTGGCCGCCGCGGGAGCCGCCGGGATCCTCGGCCTGCGCTGGGCGGTCGCGAGCCGCTTCGTGAGGAAGCTCCCGCGGAAGCTCGCGCGCTTCGTGCTCGAGGTCGCGGGTGCCCTCCGCACGATGGCCCGCCGCCCAGTGGCGTCGGTCGGCGGATGGCTCGCGAGCGTCGCAATCCAGTCGGGCTTCCTCCTCGTGAACGTCTGGCTCGGCGGGGAGATGGGTCTCGACATGACCGTCGCCCAGTGGTTCCTGCTCTGGCCGCTCGCGAAGATCGCCGCCATGCTCCCGCTCAGCTTCGGCGGACTCGGCGTGCGCGAAGCGGCGTTCGCGGCACTCGTCGGTCCGTTCGGCTACGACAAGTCGCTCGCGGCCGCGGCGTCGCTCGTGTGGCAGAGCGTGCTGATCGTCGGCGGACTCATCGCCGGGGCGTACTGGATGGCGTCGTCGCGCCGCGGCGAGACCCGCCCGGCGAACGCATGAGCGGCGGCGCGGCGCGGCCCGGCCGCGGACTCCTCGTTGCGGCGGCGGCGCTGGCGGTCGTCGCGTTGGCGACGCCCCAGTCCTGGCTGACCGGAGATCTCGCCCCGGACGACGGACGACGACTCGATCTCGGCGCGTGGATCCTGCGTGCGGCGCTCCTGGCCCTCGCCGGGTTCCTCGCGATGGCGACGCGGTTCGAACGCCCGTCGCCGCGCGCGGAACCCGCGGGCGCTCCGGCCGCCGGCGCGATGCGCGTCCTCGTAGCGATCCTGGTCGTCGCGGCGGCGCTGCGGGTCTTCCGTCTCGGCGCGCCGATGTGGTTCGACGAGATCTGGATGCTCATCGACTCCGTGCGTCCCCCGCTCGCGACGACGCTGCGCACGTTCGCGTCCGACAACAACCACCCGCTCTACTCCGTGCTCGCGACGATCTCGTGCCGTGCGTTCGGCGAGAGCGAGTGGGCGCTCAGACTCCCTGCGGCCGCGTTCGGCGTGGCGAGCGTCGCCGCGACGTACGTGTTCGCGCGCGACCGGTTCGGCGCGCGGACGGCGCTCCTCGCCGCGGCGCTCGTCGCGCTCTCCTTCCACCACGTCGGCTTCTCGCAGAACGCGCGCGGCTACACGGGACTCCTCCTCTTCACGCTCCTCTCCTCGCACTACCTCCTCAGGTCGCTCGAGACGGGCGCGCGCCGGAACTGGGTCCTCTGCGGCATCTGCCTGGCACTCTGCGTGACGGTCCATCTCACCGGCGTGTTCACGGCGTTCGGCCTCGTCGCGGTGATCGCGTGGGCGGCGTGGAAGCGCCCCGCGTGGCTCGCGCCGGGCGGCGTGCGCGCGGCGATGCTCGGCGTCGTCCTCGCGACGCTCGCGGCGCTCGCGGCGTACGCGCTCCTCCTCCCCCAGGTCGTCGCCTTCTTCACGCAGACGAAGGCGCCGGTCCCGGGCAAGGCCGAGTGGACGGACCCGGCGTGGTTCGTCACGGAGACGGCGCGCAGCTTCGGACTCGGCGTCGAACTCGGAATCGCGGTGCTCGTCCTCGGCGGCGCGCTGGCGCTCCTCGGACTCGCCGCCGCGGGACGGCGGTCGCCGCCGCTGCTGCTGCTGCTCATCGTTCCGGCGCTCGTCATCGCGGCCGCGATGCTCGGCATGGGGCGCAACCTCTGGCCGCGGCTCTTCTTCTTCCTCGAGGGCTTCGTCCTCGTCGTCGCCGCGGAGGGTGCCCTCGCGATCGCGGGCGGCGTCGCCACGCGCCTCTCGCGCCAGGCGAAGGGGCTCGAGACCGCGGTGATCGTGCTGCTCCTCGCGGGCAGCGCGGCGACGCTGCCGCGCGCGTACGCCCTCCCGAAGCAGGACTTCGGCGCGGCGCGCGACTACGTCAGCTCGGTCAGGCAGCCGGGAGACGTCGTGATGACGGCCGGGATGGCGAGCTACGTCTACGGCGAGTACTACCGCGACGGTTTCATCGACCTGAAGGCACCGGCGGACCTCGCCGCGGCGGTGCCGCCCGGACACGCGGGGTACGTGATCTACACGTTCCAGGTGTACGTCGAGTCGCGCCTGCCGGAACTCTGGGAGGCACTGCGAACGAACGGCCGCGAGGTAGCCCGCTTCCGCGCTGCGATCGGCGGCGGCGACGTGGTCGTGCTGAAGATCGGACCGTAGCGATCGTCAGGCGGACGCGAGGTGCGCGCGGTACCACTCGACCGTCTCGGCGAGCCCCTGATCGAGCGACCAGCTCGGCTTCCAGCCGAGCACCTTCTTCGCGAGCGAGCAGTCGAGGTACTGCTCCTTGATCTCGCGCGACGCCTCGCCGCGGACGTCGGGGACGAGGTCCTTCTTCCCCGTCGCCGCGAGGATGCGCTCGACGAGCGCCATCACCGTCACCGGCGTCTCGTTGCCGAAGTTGAAGGCGCGGCCCGCGAGGCCGTCCTTCGTCATGCGATCGGCGAGCAGCAGGTACGAGCTGACGGCGTCCTTCACGTAGAAGTAGTCGCGCACGTACGTGCCGTCGCTGCGGACGACGGGACGCTCGCCGCGGAGCGCCGACCGGATGGTGCCGGGCACGAGACGGCTCCAGTTCAGGTCGCCGCCGCCGTAGAGGTTGCCGCAGCGCGTGATCGCGACGGGCACTCCGTAGCTGTGGTGGTACGAAAGCGAGATGAGGTCGGTGCACGACTTCGACACGTCGTACGGGAAGCGCCCCGCGAGCGGGGTGTCCTCGGTGTACGGGAGCTTCGCCTGGGCGCCGTAGGCCTTGTCGCTCGACGCGACGACCACGCGCTCGATTCGCGGCGCGAGGAGGCGGCACGCCTCGAGCAGGAGCCACGTTCCGCGGATGTTCGATTCGAACGTCGAGAGCGGAGATCGCGCGGCGGTGCCGACGATGGTCTGCGCGCCGAGGTGGAACACCGTGTCGACCTCGTGCTCGTTCAGCGCGCGCAGCACGAGTTCGAGATCCGTGAGCTCGCCGCGCACGACGCGCGACTTCGCGAGATCGCCCGAACGGACGAGTTCGCTGCCGGGAACCCAGTCGCGGACGAGGCACACGACGTCGGCGCCGAGACGGATCAGCTCGCCCGTCAGGGCGGAGCCGAGCAGCCCGGTCGCCCCGGTGACGAGGACGCTGCGGCCCTTCCAGGAACTCAGAGGGCGTGAAGGAACCCCGCGCGGCGCCGGCGCCACTCGTGCGCCGCGACCGGAGCGACGGGAAACTGCGCCCTGGCGGCCTGCTGCCGCGTGCACGTCGTCAGCGCCGTCGGCGCCGACGACGCGACTCCTCGCGGCGCGCTGCGCCGCTGGGAGGGGGCTCGCGTTTGGAAACTCAGCGGAGTTGCCTTCACGCAAGCGCCGTGCAGCAGGCTCGCCAGGGCGCAGCCGACGCTCGCGCGGAGTTTCTTCACGCCCTCTCACTTCCACACCTTCCAGGGCGCCTCGCCGCGCTTCCACATCTCGTTCAGCGTCTGGGCCTCCTTGAACGTGTCCATGGAGTACCAGAACCCGTCGTGGATGTGCAGGGCGAGCTCCCCGTCCGACGCGAGCTTCCCGAGCGGCTCGGTCTCGAGGATGCAGTCCTCGTCGTCGCGCACGTAGTCGAAGATCCGGCGGTCCATCACGAAGAACCCGCCGCTCGTCAGGTCGGTCATCATCGGCTTCTCCTGCCAGTAGGAGACGACCTGGTTCTCGTCCGCGCGGACGACGCCGTAGCGCGAGCGCGGGTGGAAGCCGGTGAGCGTGGCGATCTTGCCCTTCGTGTGGTGGAACTTCACGAGCGCGTCGAGGTCGATGTCGCTGACTCCGTCGCAGTAGTTGAAGAGGAACCAGTCGCCCTCCACGTGCTCGCGCACGCGCGAGAGCCGGCCGCCCGTCTGCGTCTCGGCGCCGGTCGAGGCGAAGACGATCTCCCAGTCCTCGATCTCGCCGTACTTCGCGAGCGTGCGCTTGGCGCCGCTGCGCAGATCGAGCGAGAAGTCGAAGTCGTTCCAGCGGTAGTTCTGGAAGTACTCCTTGATCATCTCGCCCTTGTATCCGAGGGCGAGCACGAAGCGCCTGTAGCCCCAGTGATAGTAAGTCCGCATCAGGTGCCAGAGGATGGGGCGGCCGCCGACGGTGACGAGTGCCTTCGGCTTGAACTCCGTCTCCTCGCGCATGCGCGTGCCCTGGCCGCCGCAGAGGATCACGACCTGCTCCTTCTTGAACTCGGTCATGCGGGGCTCCCTAGTTGAGGACGGCTGGTTCGGGGATGGGGACGATGAAGCGCCCGCCGCGGCGGACGTACTCCGCTTGCAACTCGACGATCTCCGGTGCGATGTTCCACGGCAGGATCAGCACGTAGTCCGGCTGCTTCTCGAGGATCGCCTCCGGGAAGAGGACCGGCAGGTGCGTGCCCGGCGTGAACCGGCCGGCCTTCAGCGGATTCCTGTCCACTACGAACTCGATCGTCTCCGGACCGATCCCGCAGTAGTTGAGGAGCGTGTTGCCCTTGGCGGGTGCCCCGTACGCGGCGATCCGCGCACCGCGGGCCTTCAGGCCCGAGAGGAACGACCTCAGACGGCGGCGGTGCTCGGCGACGTCGGCCGCGAACGCGTGGAAGCGCGCGGGGCCGGCGAGTCCGGCCTTCTCCTCCTCTGCGACGCGGCGCTCGACCTCGGGCGCGTGGACGGTTTCGTGGATGGGCGCCGCGCCGGCGCGGCGTCCCCAGACGCGCAGCGATCCGCCGTGCACGGCGACGTCCTCGATGCGGTCGATGCGGACTCCCGCCTTCGTGCAGAGTCCGGCGAGTGCGGTGACGGAGAAGTACGAGAGGTGCTCGTGGTAGACGGTGTCGTACTCGAAGCGGTCGAGGAGGTGCCCGAGGTACGGCACCTCGAAGACGACGCGGCCCTTCTCGCCGGCGACGAGCGCCATGCCCGCGAGGAAGCCGCGCGGATCGTCGACGTGGGCGAAGACGTTGTTCCCGACGACGCACGCCGCGTGTCCGCGCTCGGCGACGAGCGTCCGCGCCGCGTCCTTGTCGAAGAAGCGGGTCAGCGTCTCCACGCCGCGGCCGCGGGCGACCTCGGCGAGGTTCGCGGCCGGCTCGACGCCGAGCGTGCGCACGCCGAGTTCCGCGAGGCGCAGCAGGAGGCTGCCGTCGTTGCTCGCCACCTCGACGACGAGGTCGTCCGGGCCGAGCCCCCCCGCATCGACGATCGCGCGGGCGTATCCCACGTTGTGGACGTCCATCGTGCTGGACATCCCGGTCATGTAGAGGTAGTGCCCGAACAACACGACGGGGTCGATCACGTCCACCAGCTGCGCGAGCGCGCAGTCCCGGCAGAACCAAACTTCGAGGGGGTAGCGCGCTTCCCCCGCGAACTCCGCCGCCGCCGCGGGGAACGCGTTGGCGAGGGGCTGGAGCCCAAGATCGAGGAAGCGCTCGAGCGCGGCGCTGTCGCAGGCGCGGCAGGTCGTGCGGCGTACGTGGATCATCGCGAGCTCCCTTCGGTGCGGGCGACGAAGTCGCGCGTGCGGCGCAGGCCGGAGGCGATGTCGGTGCCGGGACGCCAGCCGGCGATCGCCAGGAGGCGCTCCGTGTTGACAGGCTCGTGATCCATCTCTTCCCTCATGTTCGACACCGCCCCGAATCGGAGGAGCGGACGTTCGATGCCGAGCACCGCCGCCGCCTCGAGGACGAAGTCCCTGACCGCAACGAGCATGCCGGTCGCCGTGTTCACGACGGCGGTTCTCGGGGCCGTGACGTCGCCGAGCCTGAGCAGCGCAAGGACGACGTCCTCGACGTAGACGAAGTCGCGCCGCTGCGTGCCGGCCGTCAGATCGGCTCCGGCGCCCGACCGTGCGGCCGCGAGGAGTGCGGGGAGGAGGCGCCCCGCGGGCTCGCCGGGGCCGTAGACGGTGAACGGCCGCGCGACGTACGCGCGCAGCCCCGTCGACGCCGCGACCCGCTCGATCGCGCGCGTGCCGGCGAGCTTCGTCCGGCCGTAGACCGACGTCGGCAGGACGGGGCCGTCCTCGCGGAGGTCGCCGCCCGCCGATCCGTACTCCGCACCCGAACCCGTGTGGACGAGCACCGGGTCGCTGCCGGAGCGCGCGGCCTGCGCCGCGAGGGCCTGCGCGATCTCCTCCGGCACGCCCACGTTCATCCGTTCGGCGAGACGCTCGTCGCGCTGCCCGCCGCGGACACCGTAGCCCGCGAGGTTGAACACCGCGTCGGGGCGGACGTCGGCGAAGAGGCGCGTTGCGGCGCCCGTCTCCGCGAGGTCGGCCGGGTGGATCCGCGCGCCCACGCAGTGCAGACGGAGCACGGCCTCGGCGGCGCTCGGGTCGCGGACGGCCACGTGCACGTCGGCCCCGGCGTGCGCGAGCGCTGCGGCCGTCCAACCGCCGAGGAATCCCGTCGCGCCGAGCACGAGCGCGCGCCGGCCGCCGTAGTCGGGAAGGGGCGGAGCGCTCATCGCGCCCCGTCCGCGATCTGCGCGACGGTCCCCGTCACCGAACGCCCGCGCACGTGGACGACCGCGCGGCCCGGGAAGGCGTCGCGGAGACGCCGCTCGTTCTCGGGCCCGAGGTCGCGCGCGAAGAGCGGTCCCGCGGGGTCGAGGTCCGGGGGATTGAGGTAGAGCGCCGAGTGCATGTCGGCGTCGGTGGTCGCCTCGACGAGGACCAGCGAGCGCCCGAGCCGTCCCGATTCCGCGAGCCGCAGGTAGTCGGCATGGAAGCCCCGGTAGTCCACGTACCGGCCCGTCGCGCGCCACGGCACGAACGTGACGAGGGCGACGAACGAGAGGAGCGCGACCGCGGCGCCGACGCGCGCCGCAGCGCCCTCTGCGGCGAAACGGTCGCGCACGAGGCCCGCCAGCGTGGCGGCGCCTCGCGCCGTCAGCCAGAGGCAGGGAACGATCGCGAGGAACCAGTAGCGCGCGCCGAAGTCCGGCCCTCCGCTGAACCAGTAGCACGAGAAGACCGCGGGAACCGCGAGTGCCAGTCCCGCGAGCCACCGGTCGCGCGACGACCAGCGTCCGAAGAGCGCGTGGACCGCAATGAGCGCCAGCGACCCGACTCCCCACCCGTAGAGCTCGAAGTTCAGGTTGTAGAGGTTCTGGTTGAGGTTCACGAGCACGTCATCGGACCGTGACCTGGGTTCGGGTCGAGACCGCCCCAGCGTCCCGGCACGTTCCCCACGTCCGCCCCGAAGCCGAGCCGGTTGCAGCCCGGGTACCAGAGCACGTCGAGGTAGCGGCTCATCGGGTCCGAGAGCGGGTTTCCCGTCAAGGCGGTGTTGTAGACGAAGAGCCAGATGCCGGAGGCGACGCACCCGAGCGCGTACGTCGCGAGCGAGGACCATCGGCGCCTCTCGCGGCCGAGCAGCCAGAGGCCGATGAACCCGCCCGCGATGAGACCGTCGAGCGGTCGCACGAGGACCATGTAGCCGAGGAGGAGGCCGGCGAGGCCCGCGGCGCCGGGCCGCGGCGTGCCCGCGCGCGGCGTGACGAGCAGGCAGGCGGCGAGGAAGAGTGCCAGCGTGAGGACGTGCGTCATGAACGACGCCGCGAGGAAGAGGAACCACGGCGACGCGACGAGCAGCAGCGTGACGAAGTGCGCGGTGCCGCGGTCGCTCCATCTCCGCACGAGCGCGTGGAGCATGAGGACGCACGCCGCGGCGAGCAGCGGGTTGACGAGCCACGGCGCGCCGGCGGCGACGCCGAGCGCGAGCACGCTCGGCCATCCCGGATTGGTCGTGGCGAACCAGCGGCCGTCGCGGACGTCGAGCAGGTAGCTGCCGAAGGCCTCGGGCGCGGGCGGGGCCGGGACCGAGAGGTTCCCCGACGCGGCGCATTGCGCGTGGAAGAGGTACACGCCGTCGTCCGGCAGGTGCGAGACGCGCTCGAGCACGGCCGTGGCGAGCACGGCCGCCGCTGCGAGGACGAAGAGCGCCATCGCCCGCGGGATCCACGCGTCGGCCCGGGTAGCGGCGCGGTCCTCGCCCGGGAGCGAGCAGAAGGACGCGAGACGCGCCCGCCAGCGCGCGGCGTCGGCCGCGGGCACGGCGCCGGCGAAGAGCCACAGGTTGACCGCGTTCAGGGTCGTGAGCCCGAGGACGGCGGCGAGCAGCATCAGATAGGAGCCGGTGTGACGCGCCCCGTCGGGCCCGAAGAGCGGCGAGACGTGCGCAGCCGCGAACACGAACACGACGGCGAGGACGACGACCACGCGGGCGTTCGCGACCTTCCGCAGCGACGCGACGAGCGACGCGACCCGGCCGCGGAGCGCGAACGCGACGACGCCCGCCTGCACCGCGAGCACCGCTCCCGAGACAGGTCCCGTCCCGCTCCGCAGGCGATCCGGGCGCAGGTCGACGTACTGCAGCCAGAGCGGCGTGGTGAGCGCCAGTTGCGCGGCCGTCGCGAGGAGGAGGAGCGCCGCGAGACGGGCCGCGCGTCCGAAGGACCGTCCCGTCCCGAAGGCCAGGACGCCGAGCGCGACTCCCGCCTGCGCCAGCCACCAGCCTTCGAGGCTCGTCCCCCCCCCGACGTTGCGCGTCACCGGCATCAGGAACGCGCCGATCACGAGCACCGCCGCGGCGCACGCGAGGGCGGCGCGCGCCGCGGACGCAGTGCCGTGCGGCGCGCCGGCCTCGGCACGGCCGGCTGGGCGGCCTTCGCTCACTGCGCGACGATCTCGGTCGGCGCGGCGCGGGGGGCGGCGGGCGAAATCGACGCCGCGCGCGCGAGCGTCTCGCGCCGCCAGCGGCGCAGCCGGCTCGAGAACCGGAGCTCCGCGAGTCCGCGCAGGAAGTCCCAGCAGGTCGAGGGCCTGACGTGCGAGAGCCCGTTGCTGCGCATCCGCGAGAACACGTTGAACTCGAGCACGCGCACGCCGAGGTAGTGCGCCTTGATCATCAGCTCGGGGTCGAGGAGCCATCCGTGCGAGCTGAGGTCGAGCGACGCGAGCACGTCGCGGTGCAGGATCTTCGGCGTCCCGTTGACGTCGAGCGAGCCGAGGCTCGGCCAGAGGGCGAGGACGAGGAGGTTGTAGGTCACGGAGACGAACTTCCGCTTGATGCCGTCCAGCCGGAACCGGCGCCGCACCTTCGCGAGCACCCGGCCGTCGCTGCCAAGGACCGCCTGGTAGAGGCTGACGACGTCGGCGGCGTCGACCTGGCCGTCCGCCGGGATGAACCCGATCCAGGGAGCCGTGCAGTGGGGGACCCCTTGGAGCACGCCGTACCCGTAGCCGCGGTTGACGTCGACCCGGATCGGCCGGACCTGGCGCCTCGAAGCAGCGAGCTCGGCGACGATCGCGCCGGTGCGGTCCTTCGAACCGTTGTCCACGACGACGAGCTCCAGACGGACCCCGGCCCGCTCGAACGCGTCGAGCAGGTTGCGGAGCGTCGAGGCCACGATGGCCTCCTCGTTGTACGCGGGGACCACCAGCGAGAGGTCCGGACGCGACGAGGGATCGTTCGCACTCATGCGGGAGCCTTCCCGAGCCCGGCGCAAACCGTGTACCGCGCGAGATCCTGCGACCGCGGGCAGACCGTGCCGAACCGGTTCACCGTGATCCTCAGGTCCGCGTCGATTCCGCGCAACACACGCCTCGCCGCGCCCGCGCTACGGCGCAAGCCTACTCCCGACCGATGAGGTGGAGTACATTCCGAGCGCTCCATCCGGCGGTCCCGCACTTGACCGATGCGCCGGTGTCGTCCAGTATCCGGCCGTGCCGCGGAGCCGCCGTCGAGGAGGTCTCATGCTGAACAGACAAGGTTGCTTGCTGGCCGCAGCGCTCGTGTCCGTCCTCGCGTGCGACCTCGCGCCGAGCTCGAGCTCCGCGGCGACGCCGGTGGGCATCACATACGACCCATCGACGACCTACCAGACGATGAGCGGCTGGGAGGCGACGCTCTACTCCGCGCAGGACAACTCGCAGTTCTCGCAGTTCAAGAGCGAACTCCAGCGCCGCCTCGTGGAGGAGGTCGGGATCAACCGCGTGCGACTCGAGATCCGCGCGGGCGCGGAGAACAGCACGGGTTGGTGGCAGCGGCTGGAGGACGGGAACTCCAACTACCAGGAGTGGCGCGACCACAGGTACGCGACCGTCAACGACAACTCGGACCCGAACAACCTGAACATGAACGGGTTCCACTTCGAGGAGATCGACAACGACGTCGAGACGCTGCTCAATCCGATCAAGCAGCGCGTCGAGGCGCGCGGCGAGAAACTCCACATCAACCTCTGCTACGTGGCGTTCACGACCACGATCCCCGGGAGTCTCAGCTACCACCACACCGATCCGGCGGAGTACGCGGAGTTCGTCCTCGCCACGTTCACCCATCTCCAGAGCAAGTACGGGATGGTCCCGGACACGTTCGAGCTGATCCTCGAACCCGACAACTCGCCGGTGTGGAACTCCGGGACGCCGATCGGCCAGGCGCTCGTCGCGACGGCGTCGCGCCTCTCGGCGGCGGGTTTCCATCCCGGGTTCGTGGGGCCGTCGACCACGTTGATGAGCAACGCCAACACGTTCTTCGACGCGATGGACCAGGTCACCGGCGCGACCGCTCTGCTCTCCGAGCTCTCGTACCACCGCTACGGCGGGGTCTCGCTCGCGAACCTCCAGGGGATCGCGCAGCGCGCGGACAACCACGGGATCCGGACGGCTCACCTCGAGCACATGGGCTCGGGACTGACCGACCTCCACGAGGACCTGACGGTCGGCCGCAACTCCGCGTGGTCTCGGTTCGTCGTCGCCTCGAACGGCGCAGACGACGGGGGCGGGTACTTCTGGATCGACTCGGTCGGCGGGTCGCCGGTCATCCGGGAGAGCAACGGGACGCGGTACCTGCGCCAGTATTTCCTCAACGTGCGCCTCGGCGCGGTGCGCGTCGGCGCGACGAGCACGGACGCGGCGCTCAGTCCGGTCGCGTGGGTCAACACCGACCAGCGTCCCGTCGTCGTCGTCAACGCGTCGGGGGCGAGGGACTTCAGCATCACGGGGCTCCCCGCCGGCACGTACGGCATCCGCTTTTCGGCGTCGGTGCAGGAGGCTTCGAGCATCCACATCGACGCGGGCGGCGCGCTCACGTCGAGCGTCGGCGCCGGGGACGTCGCGACGGTCTACGCAAAGACCCTCGACGTGCCGCCTCCCCCGCCTCCGCCCCCGCCGCCTCCGCCCCCCCCGCCGCCTCCGCCTCCGCCGACCGGGCCGATCGTCATCGACCCCGCCGAGCCGCCGATGCAGTTCGACTTCGCGCCCGAGACGGATCCAAAGCACAAGCGCTGGATCGAGTTCTCGACCGACCCGGACTTCGCCGGGCGCCCGATCCGCATGCGGATCAGGAAGGGCGCCGTGAGCTACGTGCCGCGGGAGCGGAACTGGCGCCGCGTGCTGGAGGAGGGCCTCCTCGGCGAGGAGATCCACGCGAGGGTCGTGTGCCCGAAGCTCGAGATCACCGAAGCTCTCGCCGACATGGTCGTGGCGCCCGCGGCGGCTCCCACGGTCGTCAGTCCGGCGGCCGACGCCGAGCTCGACCGCAGTGCGGCGCAGGAGTTCGCCTTCGACGCCGGGGCGTCGCGCATCACGTGGATCGAGTTCTCGGCGACCGCCGACTTCGCGAGCGTCATCGCGCGCAGTCCTCTCAGAGAGAGCCCCGGGCGGGTCGACCGGACTGCGTGGCGCACGGTCGTCGCGCGCCTCGAGCGGGCGGCCGCAGACGGCGGCTGGTTCCGGATCGTGGGCGGCGACGTGCTCGGGCGCAAGTCGGCATCCGGCGCGCGCCACTTCCGCGTCTCGCCGAAGTGACGTGAAAGGCTGGGGGCGCGCGTCATCGCGTCGCGCGGCGGCGCGACGCGCCGATCACGGCCACTTCGTGACGATGTCCGCGATGAACCTCGCGAACCGGTCCGAACCGGCCTGTCCCCAGTGGTGGTCGTGCCTCAGGAAGAGGCCCCGGACCTGGTCCGGCGTCAGTCCCGCGAACGCCTCGGCGCCGTCCTCGAACCGCGCGCCGAGGCTCTCCGCGAACGGCCGGACGTCCGGAACCTGCGGCGCCCTGCCCAGCAATTCGTCGACGCTCGGGACGGACACGACCAGCACCGGGACGCCCAGTCCGCGAAGCGTGGTGCGCACCCGCTCCACGGTCCTCGAGTAGCCCGCATCGTCCTTCCTGTGCCGCGTCGCCTCGGCGACGGGCACCTCGTCCTCGTCGAGCGGCGCCCACTTCACGCCGAGCCGGCGCGAAACCTGCCAGAGGAGCGCCGGCCGGAACGGGCGCGTCAGCCGCGGCTGCCACGTGCCGTCGATCGCCGCGTCGTACTCGGTCGAGGCGAGGATGTACCCGGGAGCCCGGTACATCGTCGCGACCGCGGCCTCGCGGTCGCCTGGCAGGGCGTCGAGATCCCAGGTGAACGCGTACCCGAGCCGGTGACGGCGCTGACCCGCCGCGTCGAGCGGGGGTTCCTCGTCGTCGAGGTAGTGGAAGCCGCGGCGCAGGTCGTTCCCGTAGACGGCGAAGATCACGCCGTCGATCCCGAACCCGCCCGGCGCCACGACGCGCGTCAGGATGCTGTGCCAGTTGACGAGGCCGCCGCCCTCGACGGAGAGGTTGAGCAGGCGCACGCCGAGCCCGCGCTCCGCGAGCAGGTCCTCGGCGCGGTCGGGCCAGTTCATCGCGAGGAACTGCGCCGACGTGAACGAGTCGCCGAACACCGCGATGCGGCGGACGCCGGGGACTTCGGCCTTCGCGAAGTCGTCGCGGTCCGGGAAGCCCTGGGCGTTGCCCCGGGCGACCCCGTCGTAGACGACCTCGCCGAACGAGACGCGCGCGTAGCGCGACGGCGCCGGTCCGAGGAAGACGCCCCGGTCCCGGTCGAATCGGATCGTCCGTCCGGACTCCTCGAACACGAACCACGTGTTCAGCGGGTGGATGGCGCCGCGCTGGAGCGCGATGCTGAGCGCGATCTCGGCGACCACGTACGTGGCGAATGTCACCGCAGCCGCGAACGCCAGCTTCCGGCGCGTGCTCAGCGCCGGTC